>KL571203.1:183192-187921 GCA_000715855.1 Actinoplanes liguriensis | reverse complement strand
GTACCTAGGCGGGTTTTTTGATCAAAGCCTCGACCACGTCGCGCAGTGGGGTGGTCAGGTCCTCGGCCGAGGCGGAGGCCAGGGGTTCGAGGTTGGTGGCGCGCAGCAGCGTGACGCCGATCGCGGTGGAGAGCAGGATCTGGGCGCGCAGAATGTCCGGATCGCCGCCCTGCATCGACGCGGCCTTCGCCATCTTCTCGGCGAACATCTGCAGGAACCGCAGGCGGATCTGGTCGGCGTGGTCGTCGCCGGAGGAGCGCAGGATCAACAGCAGGCTGTGGCTGGGCCCGGTGGCGGTGCTCTGGCCGACGGCCATGCGGGCGATCGTCTCCGGGACCTCGCTGGGGGTGACGTCCCCGGCGGCGGCGCGCAGGTCCGCGAAGCTGGCGGTCAGCGCCGCCTCGAACAGCCCCTCCTTCGACGCGAAGTAACGGCTGATCAGCGCCACGTTGACGCCCGCCTCGTCGGCGATGTCGCGGACCGTGGTCTCCGCATAGCCGTCCGTCGCGAAGCGGCGCCGGGCGGCGTCGAGCAGCAGCTGCCGGGTGCGGGCAGCGTCCCGGCGCCGGGGTGGCGGGGTGGAGCTGGTGGTCACCGGACAAGTCTGACGCAGCCGTACCCGCCGCGATCTTGCGGGGGCATGGCCCGGATCGCCGCGCCCTGGTCAGTCGGGGCATGGCGACCATTGACCGGATGGTGTTTGATGGCCCCCACCAAGCAACCTGCCGTTCACCTTCCCCTCGGTCGAGAGAAACCTAAAGATGACACAGCGTCACTCGCTGGCGGAGATCCGCGAGCGTACCTACAAGGCCAGGGACGCCTGGTGGACCGTCTGGCTCGTCGATCCCCTGGCGTCCCGCCTGGTGTGGCTGGTCGCGCCGTGGCGGTGGGTGACGCCGAACCGCGTCACCGTCGCGGCGTTCCTGGTCGGGGTCGGCTCGGCGGTGAGCTTCTGGCGGCACGACTGGGCGTGGCTGCTGCTCGGCGCGCTGCTGTACCACCTGAGCTTCGTGCTCGACTGCATCGACGGCAAGATCGCCCGGCTGAACGGGACAGGTTCGGTCTTCGGTGCCTGGCTGGACTACGTGTTCGACCGGCTGCGCGTGCTGGCGTGTGCGATCGGCCTGTTCGGCGGCGCGTTCCACGCGACGCACGAGTTCCGCTACCTGTGGCTCGGGCTCGCGGTGATCTTCCTCGACATGTTCCGGTACCTGAACGCGCTGGAGACCGCCAAGGTCAAGAGCGACATGTCCGGGCGTCTGGCGGCGGCCGGCGGTGCGGAGGCCACCGCGGCTCCCGCCTTCGGCGACGATCTTCAGGACGATTTCCGTACGAAGTTCGGCCGCTTCGCCGCGATCCGATCGTTCCTGCTGCGCAACCGGATCCGGGTGCATGTCTTCAGCGGCATCGAGTTCATGATGTTCGTCTTCATCGTCGGCCCGCTGATCAACCAGGTCGCGATCGTGACGATCGTGTCGTCGGCGCTGATGATCGCGTTCGAGCTGCTGCTGATCTACAAGCTGTGGACTACCACGAAGAGCTTCAGCCGCCGTCTGGCCGCATTGGAGCGGGTCTCCGTCTGACCGGCCCCGCACCGCCGGCGCCCCCTGTTCTCAGGGGGCGCCTTTTCTTTTTGGACACACAGCGTTCGATCTCTTTACGACGGTGACATCGCTTGGTAACTTCCTGAAACAAGTTGCAAGGACTTGCAGAGACATCGGCCCCCACCTGTGGGCTGTGGCAGGACCTCACCAGGCAATACCAGCTCATCCCCGCTGGCGAGACCTGCGGTGACACCCGTGAAAGAAGTTTCACCACCCGTCCCCACAGAAAGCGCCCCCATGAAGAGAAGAACCCGCACCCTGGTGCTCGGATCCGTGACCAGCCTCGCGCTGGCCGCCGCGGGCCTGGTCGGCGTCAGCCTGGCGACCACCGCGAGCGCCGCCTCGACCCTCAACAACAGCGACGTGACCGCGAACCTGTGGGAGTGGAACTTCGACTCCATCGCGGCCGCCTGCACCAGCCAGCTCGGCCCGGCCGGTTACGGCGCGGTCCAGGTCGCCCCGCCGCAGGAGTCGGTGACGCTCTCGTCGACCAGCGACGGCGCGCACCCGTGGTGGGAGGTCTACCAGCCGGTCTCGTACAACATCACCGGCCGTCTGGGCACCCAGGCCGAGTTCACCAGCATGGTCACCGCCTGTCACAACGCCGGCGTGCGCGTCTACGTGGACGCGGTGATCAACCACATGGCGGGTTCGAACAACACCGTCACCACCGGGTACGGCGGCTCCACGTTCAGCCCGAGCGGCTACTCCTATCCCGCGGTGCCGTACTCGTACAGCGACTTCCACCACCCGAACGACGGCTACTGCTCCGACGACGACGGCGTGATCGACGACTACAGCAACGCCTCCGAGGTGCAGAACTGCGAGCTCGTCGCGCTCTCCGACCTCAAGTCGCAGGACAGCGGCGTCCGTACGAAGATCGCCGGCTATCTGAACAAGCTGGTCGACTGGGGTGTGGACGGCTTCCGGGTGGACGCCGCCAAGCACATGGCCGCCTCCGACCTGTCCGCGATCAAGGGGCTGCTGCACACCACGACGGCCGAGGGGGTGTCGCCGTACTTCGCGCAGGAGGTCATGCCGGGCGGCAGCGGGGACATCGCCCCGTCGGCGTACACCGGGATCGGTGACGTGCTCGGCTTCTCCTACGCGTACGGGCTGAAGACCCAGTTCGCGAACGGCACACTGTCCAACCTGTCCGGCATCCCGTCGTGGAGCCTGGACGCGTCCAGCGCGCAGACTGCGGCCATGGTCACCAACCACGACCTGGAGCGCAACGGCTCGACGCTGCGCTACCAGGACGGCAGCACCTACACGCTGGCGAACTACTTCCTGCTCGCGTACCCGTACGGGCAGCCGTTCCTCTACGACGGTTTCGCCTTCTCCACCTCGGCCACCGGCGCGTCGCCGCCGGCCGACTCGAACGGGTACGTCAGCGACACCAGCTGCTCGAACGGCGCGTGGCAGTGCTCGACCCAGAGCGCCGGCGTCAAGGGCATGGTCGGCTGGCACAACGCCACCCAGTCCGTCACCACGGTCTCGAACTGGACGAACACCGCCAGCAACATCATCGGCTTCAGCCGCGGCTCGCTCGGCTGGTTCGGCGTGAACCGCTCCGGCAGCGCGTCGACCGCGACCTACACCACCGGGCTGGCCAACGGCACGTACTGCGACCGGATCACCGGTGGCGCGACCACCAGCGGCTGTGCCGGCACGGCGATCACTGTCTCCGGCGGGACCGCGTCGGTGACCATCCCGGCCAACGGGGCGGTCGCCATCGACGTCAACGCGAAGTCCGGCGCCGGCACCACGAGCAGCCCGGCGGTCTCCTCGTCGGCCTCGGTCAGCACCTCCCCGTCGGCGAGCCCCAGCGCCAGCAACCCGACCGGCACGGTTCAGGCGACCTTCAACGTGTACGCCACCACGACCAGCGGCACCAACGTCTACGTCGTCGGCTCGAACGCCGCGCTCGGCAGTTGGGACACCTCGAAGGCGGTCGCGCTGTCGGCGAGCGGCTATCCGATCTGGACGTCCATGATCGCGGTGCCGTCCGGGGCAAGCTTCGAGTACAAGTACCTCAAGAAGGACGCCTCCGGAACCGTCACCTGGGAGAGCAATGCCAACCGGGCGGTGACCACCGGCACCACGGCGGTGACCTACAACAGCAGCTTCGGCGTGGCGAACGCGAGCGCCACCGCGGTCACCTTCACCGAGTCGGCGACCGTCAGCAGCGGGCAGGCCGTCTACGTGGTCGGCTCGATCGCCTCGCTCGGCAGCTGGGCGCCGGCCGACGCGATCCCGCTGACCGCGACCGGCTCGTCGGCGTGGAGCAGGGCGGTGATCGTGCCGCAGAGCACCAGCTTCACCTACAAGTACCTCAAGAAGGACGCCGCGGGGAACGTCACCTGGGAGTCCGGCAGCAACCGGTCGTACACGACGGGCACCGCGACGTCGTACACGGTCAGTGACAGCTGGAAGTAACGACTTCGTCTCACCGGAGGGCCTGCACACCGCGTGCGGGCCCTCCGTCGTTGGAAGGGGCGGCGGACGATTTGTCCGTTTAAGTCACGATTCGCCTAGGAGGCTGATCCCGATGTTCTCTTCCCACGGCACCACCACCGCGCAGGCTGTCACCGAGACCGCCGACGTGCTGGCCCAGTTGCGCGACGTCGGCCGGGTGCTGGCCGCCCTGCCGCTGTCGCCGCAGGTCAAGGCCGCCGGGCGGCACGACCTGGAAGCCGCCCGGACAGCGCTCGCCGCGCCGGAGCCGGACCGCGAGGAGATCGCCGCGGCCGTGCACCGGATGACCGAGACGCTGACCCGGGCCGGAGCGTTCCTGCTGGCCGGGCGGGCGTTGCACGAGCCGATCTCCGCGGTGGCGGGGTGGCTGGGCGCCCCGGGTGACTCGATCATCCGGCTGCTCGGGAACTAGAGACGCGCTCTCGTCCGGGCCAGCCGCCCCAGCAGGAGCAGCACCACCAGCGTTGCCGCCAGCAGCACCAGCGTCGCCGCCGCCGCGTCGAACGTCTGGCCCCGGTCGGTCAGCGTGAAGACGGTCACCGGCAGCGTCCGCCAGTCCGGCGGATAGACCATGATCGTGGCGCCCACCTCGCCCATCGACAGCGCGATCGCGAGGGCCGCCGCCGCGGACATCGCCGGCAGCAGCA
>KL571203.1:182691-182914 GCA_000715855.1 Actinoplanes liguriensis | reverse complement strand
CCCGCCACAGCACCAGCGCCGGCCGCGCCCCGAGTGACGCCGCGACCTGGGCGAAGGACGGGTCCTGCCGGGCCAGCGCGCCGGAGACGGTGGAATACGCGAACGCCACCACCAGCATCACGTGCGCGATCAGCACGATCCACCGGGTGCCGTTGAGCAGCAGCGGCGGCCGGCTGAACGCCACCAGCAGCCCGAGCCCGGCCACCACGGACGGGATCGCGAC
>KL571203.1:178494-182484 GCA_000715855.1 Actinoplanes liguriensis | reverse complement strand
GTGCAGCAGCGCGTCACCGGCCCGCCGCAACCGGCGCGGCGCGGCCGCCAGGGCGAGCGCCGCCCACGTGCCGGCCAGGACGGCGAGCAGCCCGGCGGCGGCCGCGGTCTGCAGGCTGACGATCAGGCTGGCCCGGTTCACGCCGGTCAGCGTCTCCCGGACGTGCTGCGTGGTGAGGCTGCCGGGGAGCACGCCGTTCCACTCGCCGGCGAACGCGGCGGCGATCAGCACCGCCATCGGCGCGACCACGACCGGGACGAAGAGCAGGGCGAACACCGCCCACAGCGACCACCGGCCGCTACGCGACCAGACGAGCATCGTCACCCCTTCCGGCGAAGATCCGGCGATAGAGCAGGTACAGCGTCAGCGACAACGCGACCTCGACCACGGCGACCACGCACGCGGCCGGATAGTCGAACGTCACCACGCCCTTGACCTGCACCAGCATCGGCAGCGTGAGCACATCCTTGGCGCCGATGAACAGCACGATGCCGAACTCGTTGAGCGTCAGCAGCAGCGTGAGCGCGCCACCCGCGGCCACCGAGGGCGCCAGCTCGGGCAGCACCACGCGGCGCAGCACCTGCCACGGACGGGCGCCGAGCGACGCGGCGACCTGCAGCCGCTCGACGGGAAGCCGGCTGAGCGCGGCCATCGCCGGCCGCATCACGAACGGCGTGTAGAAGGTGATCTCGGCGAGGATCACGCACCACCGCGAGTACAGGAAGTCGCCGAGCGGGAGGACGCCCGCCGCGCCGTACAGGAACGTGAAGCTCAACGCGATCAGGAACGACGGGAAAGCCAGGATCGCGTCGACCGTCCTGGACACCGCCGACGCGCCGGGAAACGGGACAAGAGCCAGGACAACGGCGAAAAACGTTCCCAGTACGACGCAACCCGCGGTCGCCCCGGCGGCGATGACCACCGTGTTGCCGATCGCGCGGTGGAACTCCCCGGCCGACAGCACCGCCCGCCACACGTCGAGCGTCGCGCCCCCGTCATCGTCGAGAAACGACTGCCGAGCCACGAGGATCAACGGATAGACCAGAAAGCCGATCAGCAGTACGAGGGGTGGCAGCACCCAGGCCACGGCCCTGTTGATCACCGGGTCACCACCGCGGCGCCGCGCTCCGGGAGCCGCAGCCGCACCCGCGCGCCGACCGGTGGCAACCCCTCCACGGCTGCCACGTCGGCGCTCACCGCCGTACCGTCGAAGTCGCATGTCAATCGGAACGTGGCGCCGCGCCATTGCAACCCGGTCAGGGTCGCGGGCACACCCTCCCCGTCCCCGGTGACGCCGAGTGCGTGCGGGCGGATCGCCACCTGTACCTCGTCGCCTGTTCTCAGAACGGCGGCCGAGGTCGCGCTGATCGTCACGCCGCCGACCCGGACCAGGCCGGACGGGTCGACCACGGTGGCCGGCAGCAGGTTCGCGCCGCCCAGGAACGCCGCGGTGAACTCGCTCGGCGGCTGCCGGTAGAGGCCCTCGGCGGTGTCCAGGTCGACGAGCCGCGCGTCGCGCATCACCGCGATCCGGTGCGCCAGGGTCAGCGCCTCGGTCTGATCGTGGGTCACGTAGAGCATCGCCACGTCCGGCAACTCGTCCCGCAACCGGCGCAGCTCCTGCAGCATGTCCGCGCGCAACTGGGCGTCCAGCGCGGAGAGCGGCTCGTCGAGCAGCAGCACCGGCGGGCGGATCGCGAGGGCGCGGGCGATCGCGACGCGCTGCTGCTGGCCGCCGGAGAGCTCGCGCGGATACCGCTTGCCGAAACCGGTCAGGCCGACCAGCTCGAGCATCTCGGCGACGCGGCCGGAGTCCATCGCCCGGCGGGCGCGCAGGCCGAACGCCACGTTGTCGGCGACCGTCATGTGCGGGAACAGGGCGTACTGCTGGACGACCACGCCGAGACCACGCCGGTGAGGCGGCGCGGCCGTGACATCGTGGCCGTTCAGCAGGACCCGGCCGGACGCCGGCCGGACGAATCCGGCCAGCGCCTTCAACGCGGTGGACTTGCCCGACCCGGAAGGGCCGAGCAGGGCCACCGTCTCACCCACCGCGACCTCCAGGGAGAAGTCGCGCAGGGCGGTGACGTCTCCGTAGCGCACGCTGACGGAGTCGAACCGGACCGCGGTCATGAGATGCCGAGCGCCTTGTTGTACGCCGCGATGTCGGTCTTGTTGTCGGCCAGGATCCGCGACCAGTCCGGCTGCCAGATGTCGACGCCCTGCAGCACCGCCTCGACCTGCTTGAACTGCTCGTCGGTGGGCTTGACGTCGGTGCGGGCCGGGATGCCGTACGCCTGCGCGGACACCTGCGCCTGCGCGTCGGGGGAGAGCAGGAAGTCCTCCAGCTTCCGGGCGGCGTCGGCGTGCGGGGCGCCCGCGGCCAGCCCCATCACGTAGGGCAGGGCGAACGTCGAGGCCTTGCCGTCCGTACCGGCCGGGAAGAAGATCTTGAAGTTGGATCTGTCGTTGTTGATCGAGGCGAGGTTCATCTGGACGTCGCCGTTGGCCACCGCGATCTCGCCCTTGCTCACCTTCGGCTGCAGCTTGCCGGTCGAGGACGACGGACCGACATTGTTGGCGTCGAGCTTCTTCAGGTACTCCAGGGCCTGGTCCTTGCCGAGCACGTGCTGCAGGTGCAGCAGCACCGCGGTGCCGTCACCGGCCTGACCCGGCGTGGAGTACTGCAACTTCTTCGCGAACCGGCCGTCGAGCAGGTCGTCGAAGGACTTCGGCGCCGGGTTCGCGGCCGTGGGGTTGTAGATGAAGCAGAGATAGTTGTTCACGACCGGGACATAGTTCGCGGCCGCGCCGGCGACCCTGTCCGCGCCGGCCGGGGTGTAGGCCTGCAGCAGCCCGTCCTTGTCCGCCTGCTGGATGTAGGGCGGAAGCGTCACGACGATGTCCGCCTGGACGTTCGACTTCTCCTTCTGCAGGCGGGAGACGACCTCGCCGGAACCGGCCTCGATCGACTGGACCTTGATGCCGCTCTGCTTCTCGAACGCGGCGAACTGCTTGGTGTACCAGTCGCCGAGGCCGTCGGCGGTGTAGACGGTCACGGTCTTCGTGTCGTCGCCGGCCGCCGCGCCGGTGCCGGAGCCACAGGCGGCAAGGGCGAGACAGAGGGCGGAAACGTAGATCATTCTCATAAGAGGACTCCAGATTCGAGATCGCGTACCGAGCCGAGGACGTGGGTCGCCCCGGCCTCGCGGAGGGTGTTCGCGTCATGGGCGCCGGTCAGCACGCCGGCCGCGACGGAGGCGCCGGCGCGCAGGCCGGTGAGCACGTCCGAGGCGGTGTCGCCGACCGTCGCAACCGTGCGGACGTCGTCGATCCCCAACTTCAAGACCGCGGTCAGGACCAGATCGGGGTACGGGCGTCCGCGTCCCGCCTCGGCCGGGGTGAGGGTGAGGTCGGCCAGGTCGTGCCAGCCGAGGGTGTCGAGGATGGCGTTCGTGGTGTCGCGGGAGAAGCCGGTGGTCAGGGCGGTCTTGATGCCTTTTCGTCGCAGCCGGGCGATGACATCCGCCGCGCCGTCGACGGGTTCGACGTAGTGCACCAAGGCCGCATACGAGCTCTCGAAGGCGACATTCAGCCTTTTCGCCTGCTCGACGTCGCCGCCGGTCAAGTGGGTGAAGACGGTGATCTTGGACTGGCCCATGGTGTCGACCGCGTACTGCCGGGCGGCCTCCCGGTCACCGGGGAAATCCTGGAAGGCCGCGTCGAACGCCCGCATCACCAGGCCGTCGTCGGACACCGTGGTGCCGGCCATGTCGAAGACGACAAGAGAGATGGTCACCAGTTCAGCTCCTTCGCGGTCTGCTCGGCGATCGCCGGAGAGCAGGTCATGCCGCGTCCGCCCGGGCCGGTCACCAGCACGGCGTTCGCGGTGATCGACTGCCGGTGCACGATCGCGGCCGGGTCCAGGCACTGCGCGTAGACGCCGTGCCAGCGCCGCCGGATCCTGGGGAGGGGGCGGCCGAGCAGCGC
>KL571203.1:177789-178235 GCA_000715855.1 Actinoplanes liguriensis | reverse complement strand
GGCCGGCGGCGAGCGCGTCCAGCTCCGGGCCCCGGAACGCGGGGTAGTAGCGGAAGCTGTCCGCGTCCGCGACCGAGGTGGTCAGCGTCTGGTCCTCGCCGAGCGGCGCGGTCTGGGCCATCTGCAGCCACACCCGCCGCACCGGGAGATCCGGCACGAGCTCGCGGACCAGGCCGGACAAGGACGCGCCGGTGGTGAGCAGGACAAGGTCACCCCCGTGCGTGACGCCGTGGTCGTCGCGGACGCCGGATTCGCTGAGCGAACGGACTTCGCGGCCCGGTAACCAGGTGAAACGTCCGGTCTTGTGAAGCGCGGTTCGCAAGGCGGGCAGGGCCGGCCGGGGTTCCACCGCGCCGTCCCGCTCACACCACAGCGCGCCCAGGAAGTCCCCGCGGAGAGCCGGGTTGAGACGCACCGTCGCATCCCTGTCTCTTATACACATCTCT
>KL571203.1:177043-177549 GCA_000715855.1 Actinoplanes liguriensis | reverse complement strand
GGCGGCCGCGGCGACCGCGAGCTCCCGCTCGGTGCGGCAGACAGTGAGCGAGCCGTTGCCCCGGAACCCGACGCCGGGGATCTCGGCGCCGATCTCCGCCCACAGCTCGCGGGCCCGCAGCGCGGTCGCCAGCTCCGGCCCGCCGGCCCGCCCCGACACCCAGACCAGCCCGAAGTTGCGGACCGAGGCGCCCCGCGCCTCCGCCTCGCGCTCGATCTGCACCACCTCGTGGCCGCGCTGAATCGCCTGCCAGGCGTGCATGGTGCCGAGCACCCCGCCGCCCACGATGATCACCCGCATCTCGTTCTCCCTTGCTCGGAGACGAGCTTCGGGAACGGCGCTGACCCTCTCGTGCCGAATCGGTGGCGAAAAGATGAACGAACCCGAAAGGTTCGAACCTTTAATAAACCCCCACCATGCTCCCCGCTCGCGCTGCCGACCGGGCCCTCACCGCTTGCGATGCCGCGGCTTACCCCGCGCGGCCGGGCTGGTGCTGGGTGTTTGTG
>KL571203.1:172686-176736 GCA_000715855.1 Actinoplanes liguriensis | reverse complement strand
GCCGGCGGCGGTGGCTCGCGGCTGCCGGGGTGGGTGAGCTGGGGTTTGCGGTGGGGTGGCGGCGCGGGGTGGCCGTGACGGTGGGCGGGGCCGCTTGGAGGGGTGGGGGTTAGACCTGGTCGGGGGCGGTTGTGGGCTGGGAGACGTCCCAGTGTTCGACGATCAGGTCGCCCTCGAAGCGCCAGATGTCGACGACCGCTTCGCCGAGGCCGCCCTCCGGTGGGGTCAGCAGGTAGTGGGCGACCACGAACTCGTCGTCCGCGATCACGCGCCTGAGGTCGAGGGTCGACGAGGCGATAGGTCCGTTGATGGTGGCGTCGATGAATCCGTCCTTGTCCCGCGGGGTGGCCGGATCGTGATTGACGAAGTCGTCGCGGATGACCTCACGCAGCACATCCACGTCACCGGCGGCGAATCGGCCGAACGCGTCCAGGAAAATGTCCTTGATGGTCATGCTCCGCACGATGTCATCGAAACGGCGGCCGCGTCGATTACCTCACCGGTAGCCATGTGCCCATAGCACCGCACCGCCGCCAATGTGGCGAAACCGCCCATGTCTGACCGGACGGCCGGGACGGGGATGCGCCAATCGGACAAATGGTAGCGGGTCGCGTTGCGATGTCACCGCATCCGGACCGGCCGAATCGTACGTTTCCCCTGGCGCCCGGACCATTTCCGGACGCCATTCTTCATTCACTTTCTCCCAGTGGAGGATCTCGATGCTCAGCACTCTGACGGCCGGCGCCCTGCTCTTCTCGTCCGCGGTAGCGCCGTTAACGCAATGGCACGGCGCGCCCCCGCCGCAGGACCGGATGGTCATCGACGTGGTGGCGGCGAACGGGTCCGGCTGCCCGGGGAGCAGCGCGAAGATCCAGGTGTCGCCGGACAACACCGCGTTCACGGTCACTTACAGCGACTTCATCGCGCTGACCGGTCCGACCGCGCGGCCGACCGACGCCCGCAAGAACTGCCAGATGGCGCTCGACGTACATGTGCCGTCGGGTTACACGTACGCGATGGCCGGCGCCGACTACCGCGGATACGGCCACCTGGAGTCGGGGGCGACCGGTTCGGAGACGGCCTCCTACTACTTCCAGGGCGAGTCGCACACGACCCGGATCCGGCACGACTTCCGCGGCTGGATGGACACCGACTGGCAGCACTCGGACCGGGTCGAGATCGCGTCGCTGTCCTACCTGGACTGCGGCGAGCAGCGCTACCTCAACGTGAACACCGAGCTCCGGGTCAGCGGCGGGCCGTCGTCGGGCCGGGCCACCAGCTTCCTGACCATGGACTCCTCGGACGGGAGCCTGGAGACGACGTACCACGTGGCCTGGCGCCAGTGCTGAGTACTTGACATTGCCCAGTACCTGACTAAATATAGGAGGTGTGACGGAGAGCCATGATCCGCAACTTCTCAAGGGCGTCCTGTCGCTCCTGCTCCTGCACCTGCTGGAGGAGCAGGAGTCGTACGGGTACGAGGTGGTCCAGCGGCTCCAGGCCGCCGGGTTCGCCGACGTGCTGGAGGGCAGCGTCTACCCGGCGCTGAACCGCCTGCTCCGGGAGGGGCGTGTCGAGACCCGGCTCGTGCCGTCCCCGGGCGGCCCCGCCCGGAAGTACTACCGGCTCACCGGCGAGGGCCGGCGGGCCCTGGCCGAGTCCACCGCCGCCTGGGACCGGCACGTCGCCGGGGTCCGGGCGGTCCTCTCCCGCCCGTTACCCGGCTCGCACCCGCTCCCGGATCAGCGGCCGGCGGTCAACGACCATTCGCAAACAGGAGGGACGCCCACATGACGATCGGATGGTTCGGCCGGCTGCGCATCGAGAGCCTGGTCTGGATGCTCGACCAGCAGATCTACGACCTGCCCCGGGCCCGGCGGATCGCCACCCGCCGTGAGGTCCGGGCGAACCTGCTCGAAGCGGCCTCCGACGTCGGCACGTCCGAGGCGCTGCGGCGGATCGGTGGCAGCCGCCGGCTCGCCGAGCAGTACCTGGTGGCCGAGTTCGGCGACGGGCCACGGCACTCCTGGATCGGCGCCCTGCTCGCGGCGGGCTACACGCCCCTGGTGCTGAACTACGTGCTCAGCGAGGCGACCAACGCCTTCACGGACGGGGTGCGGGCCGCGCACGGGAGCGGCACGTTCGCGTACTCCGGGGTGGCGTATCTGCAGAACGCGCAGACGATCACCGTCAACGGCGCGGAAGTGCAGCTCAGCGGCGGGGCATGGACTCCCCTGGCGTACGTCGTCTGGATCTTGATCGTGATCTTCGCCGGGCGCCTCTGGCGTTTGCGACGGCGGAGTTCTCATGTGCCCGTGAGCGCGACCGACAACTAACCCCGAGCGCATCTCCGGGCCGCGGCGGCGGTCCGGAGAACAGCAACCGGCGGGCACCTTTACGGGCACCGTCGTGACAACTCCGTTCCCGGAATCTTCTCTCCATGCCCGGCGGGCAACACCGCCGGACAACATGGGGGAGATTCACTGTGAAGCGCTCGTCGCTCCGCAAGACCGTACTGACGCTGTCCGCTCTCGTCGCCGGGCTCGGCGCCGGGATGTCGGCCACGCCGGCCCAGGCCTCGCCGAACGCCGCCGCCGCTTCCACCGCTTCCTCGGCCGCCGGCAGCCACTGCGTCACCGGCGCCAAGCTGGTCCCGACCTGCGGCGTGCTGTGGGGCGCCGCGGCCGGCGGCTTCACCGGCAAGCCGCGCGACGTGGAGCACCGCAACTGGGAGAAGCTCTCCGGCCGCACGGCGACGATCTTCCACACGTACCACAAGGGCGACGAGAAGTTCCCGACCGACGCGGAGATCGCGATGGCCCGGGACAAGGCGCACCCGCGGGTGCTGCTCCTGAACTGGCGCGTCGAGTACGGCACCACCTGGGCCGGCGTGGCCGCGGGCCGGCAGGACAGGCGGATCGACGCGTTCGCCGCCCGCCTCAAGAGCAAGTTCACCGAGAAGTTCTACCTGGTTCTCAACCACGAGCCGGAGGACGACGTCCGTCCCGCCGCCGGCTCGGGCATGACCGCCAAGGACTTCGCCAAGTCGTTCCGTCACGTGATCCAGCGGCTGCGCGCGCAGGGCGTGTCAAACGCGGTGAGCGTCGTCGCCTACATGGGCAACGAGAAGTGGATGGCGCAGTCCTGGTGGAAGGACCTCTACCCGGGCAACGACGTCGTCGACTGGATCGGCCTGGACTCCTACGTCAGCGCGGAGAAGAACTACTACCACGCCGGCGTGTTCTCCGACCTGCTCGACCGTAAGGGCAAGGGCACCTCGCAGGGCTGGTACGACTGGGCCACCAAGAACCACCCGGGCAAGCCGATCATGGTCGCCGAGTGGGGCGCGTACCACCGCGTCGGCAAGGTCGTCGACAAGTCCGCGCAGTTCAACAGCGTTCTGCCGGAGCTGGCCAAGCGGCCCGCGATCAAGGCGATCGTCTACTTCGACACGAAGAAGGACCTGTTCGGCGACCGCGACATCAGCATCGACAGCAGCGCGTCGTCGCTCGCGTCCTTCCGCAAGCTGGCCGCGAACCCCCTCTTCAACGTCACCGTCCGCTGACCGCCGCCACCCTTGGCTGGTGAGCGTCACCGTCCGCCGGCCACCGCCACCCTTGGCTGGTCGACGTCACCGTCGGCTGATCAACGTCGCATCTCGTTGATCGTCGCTGTTTGCTGATCATTTGATCGGGCCGCCCGGCGCTGCGCCGGGCGGCCCGTTCTGTTTTCGAATCCGTATTAACTTCGGGTGTTCGGAGAGCGGGTTCGGGCTCGGCTTGAGGCGGACGCGGTCAGGGCTCGGCTGGAGGCGGGTGGGGTCGGACCTCAGCTGGAGGCGGGTTCGGTCGGGGCTCGGCTGGAGGCGGGTTCGGTCGGGGCTCGGCTTGAGGCGGATGGGGTCGGACCTCGGCTTGAGGCGGACGCGGTCGGGCCTCAGCTGGAGGCGGACGGGGCTGGGTTCGCGGCGCTCGGGGCGGTGCCGGGCTGGGGGCCGTTGCCGGGGACTCCGTTGTTGCCGGGGACTCCGCCGCTGTCTCTTATACACAT
>KL571203.1:171265-172437 GCA_000715855.1 Actinoplanes liguriensis | reverse complement strand
GGCCCGAGCCGTTGCCGGGGCCGTTCGGGCCGAAGCGGTCGCCGCCCGGACCGGAGTGGCTGCGGTGGTCACCCCGGTGGTGGCCGAAGACGGCGCCGCCGACCGCGGTGATCCCGGCGCCGATCAGGCAGCCGAGCAGCAGAGCGGCGACCGTGACCAGGATCGGGCCGCGCCGTCCGGCCCAGGCGCCCCGCCGGCCCCGAGGGCCACGCGGACCGGCCGGGACGTAGGCGAATCCCGGCGGGGGAGGCGGTAGCCGGCTGCCGGTGTCGCCGGCCGGAACGTAGGCGAATCCCGGGGGCGGCGGCGGAAGCTGGTTGCCGGTGTCACCGACCGGGACATAGGCCCAGCCCGGCGGAGGCGGCGGGACCGCCGGGCCGGTGGCGGTCGCGGCCGGTTGCTCAGCGGTGGGCGCGGGCTGCTGGGTGGCGTATACGGCCGGTTGCTCGGCGGTGGGTGCGGGCTGCTGGGTGGCGTATACGGCCGGCTGCTCGGCGGTGGGCGCGGGCGAGTGGCCGGCGACGGTGGAGGTGTAGGCGGTCTCGGCCGGCAGCGGCTCGGTTGCGGGGTCACCGGCGACCGGGGGTGCGGGCGGGACGGGAGCCGTCGTGGCAGGAGTGGCGGGTGTCGCGGCAGTGGGTGACGCGGGGGTGGCCTCGGCTGGGGTTGCCGGGATCGGGGCGGTGGGGGGTTCGACGGGCTCGGGCGAAGGGGTGGAACCGCGCGAGGGGTTCTCTTCAGTCATCGGGGACTCCGTGTTCGGGTTCGAGGCATGAGCGCCCGGTACGAGAATCGCTCGCGTACCTGTGATGAACCGCATCGTGGGCGTAAGAAACGGCTAAGAGGTGTTACGGCGTACCGGAAAATCGGGGTGGAAAGGCGGCGAAGCCGCTGGGAACCACAGCGCGGTGTGGGCCGACTAACCGGTAACCCGACGAGAGAGATCTACTGACGCCATGACGAAACGTCTCCTGCTTGTCCTCGCCGCCATGGCCGCGGTGCTGCTTCCGGCGGTGCCGGCGTCCGCGCACAATCCGTTGGTGGAGGCGGTGCCGGCCAAGAGCTCGACCGTGAAGAAGGCGCCGTCGGCGGTGAAACTCACCTTCCTGGAGAAGCTGAGCGGTTTCAAGGTGACCGTGACCGGTCCGGCCGGTGCCTGTCTCTTATACACA
>KL571203.1:170697-171067 GCA_000715855.1 Actinoplanes liguriensis | reverse complement strand
GGCGGGGAGCCGAAGGTCAGCGGGAAGACCGCGGAGGTTGCTTTCGCCGAGCCGCTGGCCAACGGGAAGTACACGGTGGCCTATCAGCTCACCGCGGAGGACGGTGACGCGATCAAGGCGTCCTACGCGTTCACGGTCGCGGCGCCGGTCGCGTCCGCGGCACCCGTTTCGGAGGCGCCCAGTTCCGCGCCGGTCAGCGCCGAGGCTACGGTCACCGCTCCGGCGGTGACGAACGTCGCGACCGCGACCGCGAGTGACGACACCGATGACGGCAGCGGGCCGTGGCTGGGCCTGATCGCCGGGATCGGCATCCTGGTACTGGCCGCCGCCGCGATCTTCGTCTTCGTCCGCCGCCGCAACGCAGCGAAGT
>KL571203.1:170110-170431 GCA_000715855.1 Actinoplanes liguriensis | reverse complement strand
CCCCCCCGCCGCTGTGTTTCCGCAGCTGGAGTGGCTTGCCCCGGCGTTTGTGCAGCTCAGGGCTGCGATGGAGATTGGTCTGGACCTGTTACCTGAATGACCGCCGCGCGGGCACGTGGCGTTCACGCTGATTGATTTCGATGCCTTCAAGCACTCCCCACCGGAGGAAACGAATGCATCGAAATCTTGGACACCTCGGCCTCGCCGCGGCACTGGTCGCCGGGGTCGCGATCGCCGCGCTGACCAACCCGGCCTCCGCTGCCACCCCGGCCTCCGCTGCCACCCCGGGCGCCGCAACCCCGGGCGCCGCAACCCCGGGCG
>KL571203.1:167392-169897 GCA_000715855.1 Actinoplanes liguriensis | reverse complement strand
GCTCCGGCGGTCGCTGGCCCGGCGGCTCTCGCTGCGCCGGCGAAGAAGCTGCTGGTTGTGGGGATGGATGGGCTCAACTGGGACAACGTGGTGGCGGCCAACGCGCCGAACCTGGATTCACTTGCCGCTCAGGGGCTGCTCGGCCGGAGCCTGGTTCAGTGCCCGGGCGTCGCCGACTCGTCGAGCGGCCCGGGCTGGTCGAACATCGCGACCGGGGTCTGGCCGGACAAGCACGGGGTCACGAACAACACCTTCACCGGCAAGCAGTACACCGCCTACCCGGACTTCCTCACCCGGCTGGAGACCGCGAACCCGGCGCTGAGCACCTACTCCGCGGTCGACTGGGCGGCGCTGCACAACCAGGGCACCTTCTCGTCCAAGGTCGACACCCGGGTCACCTACGACGGTGACGGCAACGGCTACGCGTCGCAGGACGTTCTGATCACGAACGACGCGGTGAGCCGGCTCGGCAGTGGCGGGCCGGACGCGTCCTTCGTCTACCTGGGCAACACCGACGCGGTCGCGCACGCGTCGGGCACCGGAACCGCGTACACCGCGGCGATCGAGAAGCAGGATCAGCAGCTCGGGCAGATCCTCGCGGCGGTCCGGGCGCGGCCCACGTACGCGAGCGAGGACTGGCTGATCCTGGTCACCACCGATCACGGTCACCGGGTTCCGCTGGGTGGGCACGGTGGCTGCCAGATCGACGAGCGGGGCACGTTCCTGATCGCGGTCGGCAGCGGGATCACGGCCGGGTCGCGGCCCGACGACGTACGCCAAGTTGATCTTTCGGCTTTTGCCTTGCGGCACTTCGGCGTGACTGCCTCGCTCGACGGGAGAGCGGCTCGTTCGGCGGACCCGTTCGACTCCCTGACCCTGCGGACGCGCGTCGACGAGACCGGCATCCCGGCGACGCTCGCCGGCTGGACCCCGGCCGCGCCGACCGGCTGGTCGGTCGACAACAGCAGGATGCCGACCGGCGGCGTGACCGAGTGGCGCGGCTGGACTTTCGCCACCGACGAGTTCTGGAGCCGCAGCCAGATCGGCCAGGAGCGGGAGAACGCGCTGCGCACCCGGGGCGTGTTCGCGGTGGCCGACAGCGACGAGTTCGCCGACAAGACCGGTGGGAGCAGTTTCGACTCGACGCTGACGACGCCGGCGTACGCGGTGACCGCGGGCAGCACGGTCCGGCTGAACTACGTCACGCACTACCGGCAGGAGGGTTCGCAGAAGGGTGACGTGCTGGTCTCGTTCAACGGCGGCGCCGACGTGCTGGTCAAGCGCTACAGCGCGGACGCCCTGCGAACCGTCGAGTCGCTGCCGGTGACCGTGCCGGCCGGCGCGACGAGCATGGTGGTGAAGTTCCGTTATTACGACGCGTCGAACAACTGGTACTGGGTGATCGACGACCTGAGGATCGGCTGATCCTGGGCCTATCATCGGGCCGGTGACGGTCGAAGCGGTTCGCGGGGGTGTCCCCGAGCACGGTCGGGTCCCCAAGTACTACGTGGTCAAGAGTCAGCTGCTCAACCTGCTGGCCGAGCTCGGCGAGGGGGCGTTGCTCCCCGCCGAGCGGGACCTCGCGGCGGCCTACGGGGTGGCCCGTTCCACCCTGCGACAGGCGATCAGCGAGCTGACCATGGAGGGGCGCCTGCGGGCGTACCGGGGTCGCGGCACGTTCGTCGCCGCTCCGAAGCTGGTCCAGCCGCTGGCGCTGCGCAGTTACACCGAGGCGTTGCGCGAGATGGGCCGCAACCCGAGCCGTCGCGTGGTGACCGTGGAGACCATCCCGGCCGGCTCGCTCGCCGGGGAGCTCGGGGTCGGGGACGCCGACGAGGTGCTGCACCTGGAGCGGGTCCTGCTCGCCGACGACGAGCAGCTGGGGCTGGAGAGCACGTATCTGCCGGTGAACCGGTTTCCCGGACTGATGGACGGCTACGACGGCACCACCTCGCTGTACCAGCACATGAGCGCGCGGTACGGCCTGACGTACGCCTCCGCCGTCGAACGCATCGAGACGGTGCTGGCCAGCCCCCGTGAGGCGATGCTGCTCGGCACGAATCCGGCCCAGCCGATGCTGCTCATGCAGCGCGTCTCGTCGGATCCGGAGGGCCGGCCGATCGAGCGGGTGCGCTCCCTGTACCGCGGTGATCGCATCGGATTCGAGACGCACCTGCGGGCGTGACGCATTCCCCGGGCGTGATGAGAGGAGACGCGTCCCGCGGGGACGGATAACGGTTTTTCGCGTCGCGCGGGCTAATTGCGTACCTCCGGTCAGTCTTTTCTTTCCTCTCTTTTAAGTGCCTGTCCGGGGTACGTGCGCCATGCCTACCATTCCCGCGGCCGATCGGCCCGATCGCGTTTGTCGCCATGCCGTCAGGGAGTGTGCTGTGCCGTCTTCTGAGTCCCGTGCGCCGTCGAGTCCCGGCCGCCACGCCCGGCGCCCGCGGGGCTTCGCCGTCGCCGCCGCGGGGGTGGCGGTCGCCGTGGCCGCCGGGATGGCGG
>KL571203.1:165694-167179 GCA_000715855.1 Actinoplanes liguriensis | reverse complement strand
CCTGCCGGTGGCGGTCCGGTCGAGCACGTCGAGCGCGCCGCAGATTTCGCCCAGCGCATCGCCGAGCGCGTCGAAGTCCCCGTCGCCGAAGGCCACCACGACTCAGCCGATCGCCAAGGGCGGCTGGATCCCGATCGACCAGGCGGCATGGAACGCGCAGGTCGCCACGTTCAAGGCCACCAAGGCGGACCCGCCCGGCAACGCGGGCAACCTGGCGGAGTTCCGGGCCGACTGCACCTACAGCCACCGGAAGGCGGACGATCCGATCGTCTTTCCCGGCCTGCCGGGCGCTTCGCACATGCACTCGTTCGTCGGCAACAAGGCCGTCGACGCCGGGACGACCGCCGGCGACCTGATGAAATTCACCGCCTCCACCTGCAAGCCGGCGGTGGACCACTCCGCCTACTGGGTGCCGACGCTCTACGACGCGGCGACGAAGAAGCCGGTCGAGACCACCGGATTCCGGGTCTACTACCGCTCCATCCGGAACAACTCGGCCGGGATCATGCCGATGCCGAACGGGCTGCGGGAAATCGCCGGTGACGCGAAGAAGAAGGTGCCGACGCCGCGCGGTTCGCAGGGACAGTTCTATTGCGCGTTCTACGGCCCCGGGAACATCGACGGTGATTCGCGCAGCACCAACGGCAACTGGCCGATCTGTGGAAAGCCCGCGCATCTGCATTTCACGTTGCAGTTCCCGGACTGCTGGGACGGCAAGCACCTGGACAGCCCGAACCACAAGGACCACGTCGCGTTCGGCACCGACAAGGGGTGCCCGGCCGGCCATCCGGTGCGGATCCCGGCATTGACCTTCGAGATCACGTACGGCGTGACGGGCGCGAAAGCCGGTTACTACCTCTCCTCCGACCCGGACGGCAGGAGCGCCTCCTCGATGCACGGCGACGCGTTCCTGATGTGGGACGCCAAGGCGATGAACCAGCGCGTACGCAACTGCATCGCCCAGCGCCGCACCTGCAACAACGACGGTTACGACCCGTTCTCGTTCTGACGCCGTAACACGTGTGAATCTGCCGGATCGTTGCCGGAAGAATTCGGGCAGACCTACTTTCCGGGCATGAAAATCCGCGCTTGTCTGGTGCTCCTGGTGCTGGCGGCAGGTCTGACGCCGCCGACCGGGGCGCAGGCCGTCGAGGTGGAGACGGCCGCGGTGGTGAAGCCCGCCGCCTATACCAACCCGGTCAGTGCCGGGACCGTCGACACCTTCCCGGATCCGGCCGTGATCCGGGGTAAGGACGGATCCTGGTACGCCTACGGAACCACGAATCCGATCTTCAACAGCAAGGGTGAGACCGGCGAGCACATCCTGCCTGTCCTCTCCTCGCCCGACCTCGTGCACTGGACCTACCGCGGCGACGTCTACGCCCTGACCGGCAAGCCGTCCTACTGGGCGAGCGGCACCCGGGCCTGGGCGCCGGACGTTCGCTATGTGAACGGCGGTTACCACCTGACGTACGCGCTCTCCAA
>KL571203.1:163478-165477 GCA_000715855.1 Actinoplanes liguriensis | reverse complement strand
GACGTTCGCTATGTGAACGGCGGTTACCACCTGACGTACGCGCTCTCCAACGGCGGCATCGCGTTGCTCACCGGCCCGACGCCGCTGGGACCGTGGACCGACCACGGGCTGCTGGTCGAGCCGTCCGACAGCGGCTGCCCGACCGGCACGATCGACCAGGCGTTGTTCACCGACACCGACGGGACGAACTACCTCTACTGGGGCAGCTACGACACGCTCTGCGTGCAGCAGTTGACCGCGGACGCGACGGCCCGGGTCGGTGCGGTCACCCAGGTCGGCCGGGGCCGCCGCGCCGAGGGCTCGTTCGTCGTGCACCGCGGCGGCTTCTACTACCTGTTCTTCTCCGATGCGGGGTGCTGCGACGGCGCGTACAGCGGCTACACCGTCAAGGTCGGCCGCTCGACCAGCCCGCGCGGCCCGTTCGTCACCCCGAGCGGGCTCGACCTGATGGCGCTGACCAGCAAGGACGGCATCGTTCTGACCTCGAACGGCAATCGCTGGATCGGGCCCGGGCACAACGCGATCGCCACCGATCTGGCCGGGCAGGACTGGCTCGTCTACCACGCGATCTCGTCCAGCGACCCGGACTTCGGGCCGGTCACCGGCGCGAACGGGGCGACCCTCAACCTGACCCGGCGTCCGCTGCTCATCGACCGCCTCGACTGGATCGACGGCTGGCCGGTGGTGCGGGCCGGCGCCGGGCCGTCCGGCACCGCGCAGACCGCGCCGGTCACCACGCCGGACCTCGACTCGCGGACCGGCTGGGACACCGCCTGGTCGTCGGCGACCGATCCGGACTCCGGCGCCTTCCTGACCGCGACGAAGGCGTCGTTCTCGCTGAGCCGCCAGGCCATCTCCGGAGACATCCGCGTCGAGGGTGACGTCCGCTCCGGCGCGGGACTGGTGATCGGCTACGCCGACGAGCGCAACAACGTCGTCGCGTGGCTGGACCGGTCGGCGAAGCGGCTGGACGTGGCCACGACCGTACGCGGAAAGCGCAGTGATCAGACGGCCACCCTGCCGGACGGATTCTCCTTCGGAACGTGGCACACCATCGCCGCCGAACGGCGTGGCCGGGCCCTGACCGTGGAGGTCTCCGCGGACCGCCTGCGCGACGCCGTCGCCACCGTCGCGCTGACACTGCCCACGTCGGTGCCGCTGACGGGCCGGATCGGCGCGGCGGCGACCGCGGCCGGCGCCGCAGCGGACAACCTGGGCGCGACCGCGCTCTACAGGCCGGTCACCCAGCGGGTCGCCGACCCGGGGCTGGGCGCCCTGGTGCCGGCGTACTCGGACGAGTTCGACGGCGCGGACCCGGCGTGGGGCTGGATTCGCGGGAAGAACGACAGTTCACTCAGCGCAGGCGCGCTGGTCTGGCCGACCCAGAACGCCGAGCTCTACACCGGCACGAACACCGCGTCGGTGCTGGCCCGCAACGCCCCGCCGGGCGACTTCACCGTCGAGACGAAGCTGACCTTCGACGGGACGCGCGGGAACCAGCAGGCCGGGCTGCTGCTGTACCAGAACGATGATCGGTGGTTCAAGCTCACGCACTCGGTGCTGCCGCTGAGCGGGACGAGCGAGGTGACCCACCAGGTCGAGTTCGGCAAGGAGGGGGAGCGAGGGGCCGTGGTGGCGAACGCGCCGATGTTCGGCGGGCCGGCCGCCGGGACGACGTGGCTGCGGCTGCGGTACCACTTCGACGCGGCTGACAACGAGGACGAGGTGCGCGAGGCGTCCAGCGTCGACGGGAGGACGTGGACGTGGGGCGGGGTGTGGACGCTGCCGCACACCGGGACGTACCGGATCGGGCTGGTCTCGATGAACGCCGCGGGTGCGACCGCTTCGTTCGACTATGTCCGGACATACCTCAACGCGGCCGAGCTGACCATCTGCAACTAGCGGTGGCCCGGCTGGCGCTGAGGGCTGTCTTCCGGCTCGGATCCGACCCTGAGTGCCAGCCGGGGGCGCGGCTGGCGCTAGCGGCTGAGTGCCAGCC
>KL571203.1:157729-163248 GCA_000715855.1 Actinoplanes liguriensis | reverse complement strand
GCGCTAGCGGCTGAGTGCCAGCCGGGGGCGCGACTCGCGCTGCGGCCGTGCCCGGCGACCGGCCGGCGGTTGTGAAGGACGGATCGCAATGTTTAAGTATTTGTATCGATTGTTGCGCGGATAGTGCACATTGCCTATCGATCCGCTAGGTTACCGCGCATGCGCAGATTGGTACCCGCTGTCCTGTCCGCAACCGTGCTACTCGCCGGCTGCCAGGGCGGAGGCGGTGGCGACACCACCACCTCGAACGCGGCCTTCGACCCCTCGACCTGCCAAGGCGGCACGCTCACCGTGCTGAACCAGGGCGGCATCACCCATCTCGACCCGGCGCGGCTCTACACCTCCGGCGGCGGCAACCTCCCGTCGCTGCTGTTCCGCACGCTGACCACGCGCAACCGGCAGCCCGGCGAGGCCGGCACCAAACCCGCTCCGGACCTGGCGACCGACCTGGGCACGCCGTCCGACGGCGCGAAGACCTGGACCTACCATCTGCGCGACGGCATCCAGTTCGAGGACGGCACGCCGATCACCGCGGCCGACGTGAAGTACGGCATCGAGCGCTCGTTCGCCCCCGAGCTCCCCGGCGGCGCTCCCTACCTGCGCGACTGGCTGCAGGGTGCGGCCGACTATCAGGGCCCGTACAAGCAGCCGGACGGCATCACGTCGATCGAGACGCCGGACGAGAAGACGATCGTCTTCAAGCTGAGCAAGCCCGAGGGTGACTTCCCGTTCCTGGCCACCGCCACCCAGTTCGCGCCGGTGCCGAAGGCCAAGGACACCGGCGTCGACTACGAGAAGCACCCGATCTCCTCGGGGCCGTACCAGGTGGAGTCCTACGAGCCGAAGAAGTCCCTGGTCCTGGTCCGCAACACGCACTGGTCCACGAAGGTCGACGAGCTGCGGTACGCCTGCCCGGACCGGATCGAGGTCACCTCCGGGCTCGACTCCGCGGTGATCAACCAGCGCATCGTGACCGGCGCCGGCCAGGACGCGAACGCGGTCACCACCGACGGGGTCGTCGGCCCGGAACAGCTCGCGCAGCTCGGCACCGGCTCCGAGCTGGACAAACGTGTCACGCGCGGCGAGTTCCCGTCGACGACGTACCTCGCCTTCAACACGAAGAAGGCGCCCTTCGACAACCCGAAGGTCCGAGAGGCTCTCTCGTACGCGATCAATCGCACCTCGGTCGTCAACGCGCTCGGCGGCTCCGCGGTGGTCGGCCCGTCCACCACGTTCCTGCCCCCGCAGAAAGCGCTCGGCTACCAGCAGTACGACTGGTTCCCGGCCGGTGACACGGGCGCGCCGGACAAGGCGAAGCAGGTGCTCGCCGAGGCCGGCCTGAGCAACCTGAGCATCGAGCTCGCGTATCAGAACGACGATTCCGAGGGCATCGGCCCGAAGGTCGCCTCCGCGATCCAGGAGTCGTTCAAGCAGGCCGGTGTCACGGTCAAGCTGACCGCGATCGACACCGGCACCTACCGCGACGTCACCGGCAAGCCGGCCACCCAGCCCGGCCTGTCCCTGGCGACGTGGGGCGCGGACTGGCCGTCCGGCGGGCCGTTCCTGATCCCGATCTTCGACGGCCGGCAGATCATCACCGCGGGCGGCAACTTCAACCTCGCGCAGTACAACGATCCCGAGGTGAACAAGGAGATCGACGCGATCAACGCGCTCACTGACCCGGCCGCCGCGGCCGCCCGCTGGGGAGCGCTCGACGCCAAGCTCGGCAAGCTCGCGCTGGTCCTCCCGCTGACCCACGAGAAGGACGTCTACCTGTATGGGAAGAACGTCAAGAACGCGTACGCCGACGGCTGGCGCGGACAGCTCGACGTCGCCCGGATCTCGGTCAAGTGATTCGTGATCTCCTCCGGGATCGCGGCTTCGTAGCGGGGGCGGTGATCGCGACCGGCATGGTGCTGGTCGCGGTCACCGCGCCGCTGCTGGCCGCGCTCGCCGGTCAGGACTACACCACCTACCACGACACGCTGCTCGACTCGGCCCGCGGCGGTGTGCCGATCGGCGCGTTCGGTGGGATCAGCGGCGAGCACTGGCTCGGCGTCGAGCCCGGCACCGGCCGTGACCTGTTCGCCCGGCTCGTCTACGGCGCCCAGGTGTCGCTCGGCGTCGGGATCGGCGCCACCGTTCTCGAGGTGCTGCTCGGCGTCACCGTCGGGGTCGCGGCCGGGCTCGGCGGGCGCTGGGCGGACGCCGGGCTGAGCCGGGTCATCGACCTGGTCCTGTCGGTTCCGTCGCTGGTCCTGGCGATCTCGCTGCTCGCCATCGTGCCGCAGGACTGGCCTCGGCCGATCATCCTGGCCGTGGTGATCGCGGTGCTCGGCTGGGGCGGGACGGCCCGGATCAGCCGGGGGGAGACGCTCACTTTGCGAACCCGGGATTACGTGGCGGCCGCGCAGGTGGCCGGCGCGCCGTGGTGGCGGGTCGCGCGGCGGGAGATCCTGCCCGGGCTGACCGCCCCGATCCTCACCTACGCCGCCCTGCTGCTGCCCACGAACATGGTGGTCGAGGCCGGGCTCTCGTTCCTGGGCGTCGGCGTGCGCCCGCCTACCCCGTCCTGGGGCCAGATGCTGTCCACCGCGACGACCTGGTTCCGGGCCGACCCGGCGTACGTCTTCCTTCCGGGGTTGCTCCTGTTCCTGACCCTGCTCTCCTTCGTGCTGGTCGCGAACGGGCTGCGCCGTGTCCTGGATCCGCGCCAGCGGGAGGTGCTGCGGTGATCGGCCACCTGCTGCGCCGGATCATCGGCGGGCTGATCGTGCTGCTCGCGCTCTCCGCCCTGATCTACGCGCTCTTCTACCTCGCGCCGTCCGACCCGGCGATCCTGGCTTGCGGCAAGGGCTGCACCCCGGAACGGCTTGCGGACGTCCGCACAGCGATGGGTCTGGACGAACCGGTCCTCACCCAGTACTGGCACTTCCTGCAGGGCATCGTCGCCGGCCGGGACTACCCGTTCGGCCCGGGCGTGCGGCACTGCCCGGCACCCTGCCTCGGCTACTCGTTCGAGACGTCGCAGCCGGTCACCACCCTGCTCCTGGACAGAATCCCGGTTTCGTTCTCGCTCGCGCTCGGCGCCGAGATCCTGTCCCTCACGCTCGGCATCGGCACCGGGCTGCTCTCCGGCACGCGCCGGTTCCGCTGGTTCGATCGCCTGGTCAACGGCCTGGTCCTGGCCGGCTACGCGACGCCGGTGTTCCTGGTCGGCCTGCTGCTGCTCCTGCTCTTCTGCGTGCACCTGCAGTGGCTGCCGTTCCCCACCTACGTCCCGTTCACCACGGATCCGCTGCTCTGGGCGCAGAACCTGATCCTGCCGTGGATCTCCCTCGCGGTGATCCAGACCGCCGCCTACGCCCGGCTGACCCGCGCCGGCCTGGCGGACAGCCTGGCCGAGGACCACATCCGCACCGCCCGGGCGTACGGCATCCCGGAACGCCGGATCCTCTGGCGAAAAGCCCTGCGCGGGGCGCTGCTGCCGCTGGTCACACTGACCGCGGTCGACCTCGCCCAGATCATCACCAGCGCGGTGCTGACCGAGACCATGTTCGGCCTGCCCGGCGTCGGCCAGCTCCTGGTCGGCGCGGTCAATCAGATCGACCTGCCGGTGGTCGTCGGGGTCACCCTGGTCACCGGCCTGATCATGGTGTGCGCGAACGCCGCCGCCGACCTCCTCTACGCCGCCGTCGATCCCCGGGTGGAACTGCGATGACCGACCGCACCGAGCGGCACGTGACGGAACCGGACAACGATCTCGCGGGCGGGGCTCAGCGATGACTCTCCTCGAAGTGGACGACCTGAAGATCTCCTTCGGCGACAAGCGGGCCGTCGACGGTTTGTCCTTCACCCTGGCGGCGGGCGGGGCGCTCGGCATCGTCGGTGAATCCGGATCCGGGAAGAGCACGGCCGCCCTGTCCCTGCTCGGTCTCACCGGCGGAGCCGTTTCGGGCAAAATCCGATTCGGCGGTACGGACCTGGTGGCGGGCGCCCCGTGGAAAGACATCCGTGGCGCGCGCATCGCGATGGTGTTCCAGGAGCCGCTTACCGCGCTGAACCCGTTCCAGACCGTCGGCGACCAGATCGCCGAGGTGTACCGGCTGCACACCGGATCGAGCCGCCGGGCCGCGCGGGAACGGGCCGTCGAAGTGCTCGGCCAGGTGCACATTCCGGACCCGGTGCGGCGGGCCACGGCGTACCCGCATCAGTTCTCCGGAGGAATGCGACAACGCGCGCTGATCGCGATGGCGGTCGCCTGCCGACCGGAACTGATCGTCGCCGACGAGCCGACCACCGCGCTCGACGTCACCGTGCAGGCGCAGATCCTCGACCTGCTCGACGAGGTGCGCGCGACCACCGGCGCGGCGTTGCTGCTGATCAGCCACGACTTGGGTGTCGTCGCGGGCTCGACCGAGTCGGTGATCGTGATGCGCGACGGGCGGGCCGTCGAGTCGGGCAGCACCGAGTCCGTGCTGCTGTCACCCCGGCACGACTACACGAAAGCCCTGCTGGACGCGGTGCCCAAGCCCGGGAACCGGGAATTCTCGCCGGGTGCGCCGCTGCTGCGGGTGCAGGACGTTCGCAAGCACTTCCCGCAGCCACGACGCGGATCGTTCCGCAAACCGCCGCCGGTCCGGGCGGTCGACGGCGTCACCCTCGACGTGCACGCGGGGGAGACGCTCGGCATCGTCGGCGAATCCGGCACCGGGAAGACCACGCTCGCCCGGATGATGGTCGGCCTGATCCCGCTCACCTCCGGCACGATCACCTTCGACGGGGTGGACATCGCCCGCCGCCGCGGACGCTCGGTGCAGATGGTCTTCCAGGACCCGCTGTCGTCGCTCAACCCGCGTCGCACGATCGGCGAGAGCATCGCGGACCCGCTGAGGCTTTCCGGCGTACGCGATCCGCGCGCCCGCGTCGAGAACCTGCTCGAACGCGTCGGGCTGTCCACGTCCGAATACGATCGGTACCCGCACCAGCTCTCCGGCGGCATGCGGCAGCGGGTCGGCATCGCCCGCGCCGTCGCGCCGTCGCCCCGCCTGATCGTCTGCGACGAGCCGGTCTCCTCGCTGGACGTGACCACGCAGGCCCAGGTCCTCGCCCTGCTCGAAGAATTGCGGGAAGAACTCGGCCTGTCCCTGGTCTTCGTATCCCACGACCTGGCGGTGCTGCGCCGGATCGCGGACCGGGTGGCGGTGCTCAAGGACGGTCTGGTGGTCGAGATCGGGCCGACTTCCGAGGTGTACGAGCAGCCCCAGCACCCCTACACGAAGGAGCTGCTGGCCGCCGTGCCGGTGGCCGATCCGGCGGAGGCGCGGCGCTTGCGAGCCCTCCGCTCAACCACCCCCCGATAACCCCACCACGACCTCGCACCCCCGCATGACCTCGCACCTCGCACCCCGCACGACTCCGCATCCCACAAGTCGCGCCCGCCCCCACCTCGCAACCTGCCTGCCCACAACCCGCGCTCGCCCGTGGTCTGCCCGCATAACCCTGTCTCTTATACACAT
>KL571203.1:152821-157492 GCA_000715855.1 Actinoplanes liguriensis | reverse complement strand
ATGTGTATAAGAGACAGCCGTTGACTAGTGCGGGTACGCCCGGGGGATACGCGTCGTGACCTCGTTGCGGAAGGCCTCGATCCGGGTGATCACCTGGCGGCGCCCGACGGTGTTCTCGATGCGGTCCAGGTAGAGGCAGCGGGCGGCGAGCATGTCCAGATCGACCGTGAAGTACATCGCCATCAGCGGGTTCACGAACAACCGACTCCCGCTGGTGCGCCGCGTGAACTGCACGTCACCGAACTCACCGGCCAGGGCCGCCGCGATCTGACCGTTGACGATGCTCGGCCGGTCCGGCGTGTTCTTCGCGGCATCCGCGACCGCCTCCCGGTACAGAATCGCCTCCCGGCTCCCGCCCGGAATCGACAGCGCCCCCAGGTAGCCGCCCTCCCGGTCGAGGGCGGCAAGATTCTCCAGAACCTGCACATGGTTCACGCCGTGATACGCGTCGATCCCGAACCCGAGGCAGGTCACCAGCTTCACCGGCACGTCCAGCGCGGCCACCGCCCCGAGGCTGGTGATGTCCTCGACCGGGGTGCCCACGCCGTTCTCGTCACCCCGGCACAGAATGTCGGTACCGCCGTCGACCAGCACGATCGCGTCCAGGTCCAGGCGCTCGATCAGGAACCGGTAGGCCTCCCGGAGGGTCTGCACACCCAGTGGCGGGAACGCGTACACCGTCGACGGCATGTCATGGGCTGCCAGCCAGCGGGACAGGGTCCCCTCCGGGAAGTACCAGTCCGGGCTCGCCGACTCCGGGGTCACTTCGACCACGTGGTCGGTGATCCACGACTCCCGGTCGACCAGTTCCAGCTCGGAGAAGGAGAGGCTCGCCAAGTGAACCTCGGTTCCGGCGGCACGCAACGCCAGTGCCAGGGGAAGGCCGGCGTAGATGTCGAATCCGCCACCGGCTCCGGCGATCAGGACGCGCCGGGCGTCGGACAGGGCGGCGAACAGGGGCGGGGTGGCCAGTGCGAAGGGGACTGTCACCCGACCATGATCAGCTATCTCCGTCCGTACGGGCAAAGCGCTTTTGCCGTTGGGGGTTGGCGGCGAGCATCGCGCAGAACAGGGCGCCCTGCTCGATCGCGTCGTCCAGTGCGACATGACTGTGCGGGAAGTCCCCGAACCACCGTTTCGGCATGCTGCGCTTCACCGTGGCCCGGAAGTCCGTGCCGAGCACCGCCATCGCATACGACTTGATGTCCAGCGCCGAGTGCGAGAACGGGCTGACCCCGGTGAAACGGATCAGGTACCAGTACACGAACGTGAAATCGAACCCTGCCGGATATCCGACGAAAACCGGCCTTCCCGGCAGCGTCTCGAGCCATCCGCGGTACCGCTCCATCGCCACGGCCGGGTCCTCGGAGTCCTTCCGGCAGGCCTCCCAGGCGGCCGGCTGGGTCGCCCACCACTTCATCGTCGCCGGGTATCCGGACGCCCCGGGGAGCGTGTCGAGGTTGGCGCTGAACGTGTCGATCAGTGTGCCGTCCTCGACATATGCCGCCGACCCGAGACTCAGCATCGAATGCGGCCCGGGAATCGGGCCGTCCGTCTCGACGTCCGTGCTGACGTAGACCTCCGCGCGTGCCATGCCCGCACCCTACGGTCCGGTCCTCCCGTGGGCGACCGCATCGGTGGCACGGTCTATGGTGAGCGGCCGATGCCTAGGGACGGAGTCGCGACAATGAAGATGGGACGCCTGGCCGTCACGGGTGTGGCCGTGGTGGTGCTTTCCACCGCCGGCGCCTGCACCGGTGCCGACGAACCGGCCGCATCGAGCGCGGCGAGCTCGCCGTCCGCCGAGTCCGCCCCCGCCGGGTCGAGCGCGGCGTCGAAGGAGCTGGCCGCCGCCGCGACCAAGCTCACCGAGGCGACCGGGAAGATGCACGTCACGATGGCCGGCGGCCTGACCGGCGACGGCGCGTTCGACACCCCCGCCAAGGCGGTCACCATGACGATGAACCTGACCGGCCTCGGCGAGGTCGCCGTCCGTCAGCTCGGCAACGACCTCTACCTGAAGTTCGGCGGCGCCGCGGCGAAAACTTTCGGCACCAAGTGGATGCATGTCGACGCGAGCAAGATGCCGACCGGCAGCTCGCTCAGCCTGGAGCGCAACGACCCGCGCAACACGGCGAAGATGCTTTCCACCACCAGCGACGTCACGAAGACCGGCACCGGCGACTACTCCGGCACGATGGACTACTCGAAGGCGCCGGGGATCACCGCCGAGCTGCTCAAGGGGCTCAACGGCACGGACACGCTGGTGCCGTTCACCGCGGAGGTCAACTCCGGCGGGTACCTGACCCACATGACGATGGACCTGGAGGCGATCGCCCAGGGCGCCGGCAAGGTCGACGCGACGTACTCGGACTTCGGGTCGAAGGTCGACATCAGCGCGCCGGCCAAGAGCCAGACCGTCGAGATGCCCGCCTCGGTGCTCCAGTCGTTCGGCGGTTGAATTCGGTGGAGAGCCGGGCGGTTTCGCCCTAGGTTCAAACCCATGTTCGCGTACGGTCGTCAGCGCCCCGCCTCGGCGGGCGCTCCCGTGCGCGTGTTTCTCCTGGATACGCGAGTCTGACCCTTCCCCATCGGCGGCAGAACCCGGGGAAGGGTCGGCTCGTCGTGCGCGGTTCTGGCGCGCGCCGGTTGGCATCGGCACGCGTACCACCCGTTGCCTCGCATCCAGTGAGGAATGAAGATCAATGGCCAAGAGCCAATTCGTCCGTACGAAGCCCCACCTCAACATCGGCACGATGGGTCACGTCGACCACGGCAAGACGACCCTGACCGCCGCGATCACGAAGGTTCTCGCCGAGCGCGACCCGGCCGCCAACCGGTACGTCGCGTTCGAGGGGATCGACCGTGCTCCGGAGGAGGCCGCCCGCGGCATCACCATCACGATCGCCCACGTCGAGTACGAGACCGCGTCCCGGCACTACGCCCACGTCGACATGCCCGGCCACGCCGACTACGTGAAGAACATGATCACGGGCGCGGCGCAGGTCGACGGCGCGATCCTGGTCGTGTCCGCGCAGGACGGGTCGATGCCGCAGACCCGGGAGCACGTGCTGCTCGCCCAGCGGGTCGGCGTGCCGTACCTGGTGGTCGCGCTCAACAAGAGCGACATGGTCGACGACCCGGAGCTGCTCGACCTGGTCGAGCTGGAGGTCCGCGAGCTGCTCAGCTCGTACGGCTTCCCGGGCGCCGACGTGCCGGTCGTGCGCGTCTCGGCATTGCGGGCGCTGGAGGGCGACCCGCGCTGGGTCGCGTCGATCGCGGAGCTGCTCGACGCGGTCGACTCCTACGTGCCGATCCCGCCGCGTTCGCTGGTGGAGCCGTTCCTCATGCCGATCGAGAACGTGCTCTCGATCAGCGGCCGGGGCACGGTCGTCACCGGCAAGGTCGAGCGCGGTGAGCTGCGCGCCGGCGAGCCGGTCGAGGTCGTCGGGCTCGGTCCCACGCTGGCCAGCGTCGCGACCGGGCTGGAGACGTTCGGCAAGGTCCTCGAGTCGGCACAGGCCGGCGACAACGCCGCGGTGCTCCTGCGCGGAATCAAGCGCGACCAGGTCGAGCGCGGTCAGGTGCTCGCTGCGCCGGGATCGGTTCGCCCGCACGCGATTTTCAAGGCTCGGATGTACGCGTTGACGGCCGCTGAGGGGGGCCGGCACACGCCGTTCGAGGCGCACTACCGTCCGCAGTTCTACTTCCACACCACGGACGTGTCCGGTGGGATGGACCTGGGTGACCGCGACCTGGTCATGCCCGGCGACACCCTCGACGCGGTGACCGTCCACCTCGGCAAGCCGGTCGCGGTGGAGGTGGGCCTGGGCTTCGCGGTCCGCGAGGGCAACCGCACGGTCGCGGCCGGAACGGTGACCGAGGTTCTGGACTGAAAGCCGGCCGGCGTCCGGAGGCGCCCCTTTCCACGGGCCCTCCGGGCGCCGGCCCCACCCTGCCGGCCCCACCCTGCCGGCCCTGCCCGCCATACCCGCCGCCCCTGCCCGGCTGCCAGGCCATGCGCGCCTGCCCGGCCCCCGCCTGCGTGCTCGTCTGCCCGGCCCCGCCTGCGTGCTCGTCTGCCCGGCCGCCTGGGCCTCACGGTTGTTTCGAGGGACCTGAGACACCGGTGAGGACCAGCCGGTCCGTTGTCGAGGTGAAGGTGCGGAGGCGGAGGCTGTTCGCGACCACGAAGACCGACGAGAACGCCATCGCCGCGCCGGCGATCATCGGGTTGAGCAGGCCCGCCGCGGCCAGGGGGAGCCCCACCACGTTGTAGGCGAACGCCCAGAACAGGTTGCCCCGGATGATCCGCAGCGTGCGACGTGAAAGCCGGATCGCATCCACGGCCACGGTCAGGTCACCCCGGACCAGGGTCAGATCGGAAGCCTCGATCGCCACGTCGGTTCCGGTGCCCATGGCCAGCCCCAGATCGGCCTGGGCCAGCGCGGCGGCGTCGTTCACGCCGTCACCGGCCATCGCGACCACCTTGCCGGACTGCTGCAGCCGCTCGATCACCGCGACCTTGTCCGCGGGAAGAACCTCGGCGATCACCTCGTCGATGCCGACCTCGGCCGCCACCGCCCGGGCGGCACGATTGTTGTCGCCGGTCAGGAGGATCGGCGTGAGCCCGAGCCGGCGAAGGCCGGCCACCTGTCTCTTATACACATC
>KL571203.1:152382-152616 GCA_000715855.1 Actinoplanes liguriensis | reverse complement strand
GTGTATAAGAGACAGACCGTGCGCCCAGCGGCTTCCTCCTCGGCGGCGGCCGCCCTGAGCTCGTCGGGAACCGCCCAGTCTTCCCGCTCCAGCAGCGCGACCCGCCCGACGAGCACGTCCTTCGCGCCGACCTCACCCCGTACCCCGAATCCCGCGAAGCTGGTGAACCCCCGGACCGCAAGTGAATCGTCATTCGCATCCGCGAACGCCCGTTCACCTGTCTCTTATACACAT
>KL571203.1:146992-152136 GCA_000715855.1 Actinoplanes liguriensis | reverse complement strand
GGTGCAGTGGCCGCGGCGATGGCCTTCGCGATCGGGTGCTCCGACGCGGACTCGATCGCCGCGGCGACCCGGAGCAACTCGTCCGGATCCTGGCCGGGAGCGGGATGGACGGCCGCCAGGGACATGCGGCCGGTCGTCACCGTGCCGGTCTTGTCCAGGACGATCGTGTCCACCCGGCGCGTGGACTCCAGCGCCTCCGGCCCCTTGATCAGGATGCCGAGCTGGGCGCCACGGCCGGTGCCGACCAGCAGCGCGGTGGGCGTGGCCAGGCCGAGAGCACACGGGCAGGCGATGATCAGCACGGCCACCGCGGCGGTGAAGGCGGACGTCCAGCCCGCCCCGGTGCCGAACCACCAGCCCAGCGTCGCCACCGCCAGAGCGATCACGACGGGGACGAAGACACCGGAGATCCGGTCGGCCAGGCGCTGGACGTTCGCCTTTCCGGCCTGGGCCTGCTCGACCAGGTGGGCCATCTGCGCGAGCTGCGTGTCCGCGCCCACCCGGGTGGCCCGGACGATCAGCCGGCCGCCCGCGTTCACCGTGCCACCCACGACCGTGGCGCCCGGCGCGACCTCCACCGGGATGCTCTCGCCGGTCAGCATCGACTCGTCGACCGCCGACGTGCCGTCCTCGACCACGCCGTCGGTGGCGACCTTCTCCCCGGGGCGAACCATGAACCGGTCACCGGAAGCGAGACTCGCAATCGGAACGCGGACTTCGTGACCGTCCCGCAGCACCGCGACGTCCTTGGCGCCCATCTCCAGCAGCGCGCGCAGGGCGGAACCGGCACGCCGTTTCGCCCGGGCCTCGAAATAGCGCCCCGCCAGCAGGAACGTGGTGACCCCGGCGGCCGCCTCCAGATAGATGTTGCCGGCCCCGTCGGCGCGGGCGATGTCCAGCCGGAACGGATGCGTCATGCCCGGCTCGCCGGCCGTGCCGAGGAACAGCGCCCACAGCGACCAGCCGAACGCGGCGAGAGTGCCCAGCGAGACGAGCGTGTCCATGGTCGCCGCGCCGTGCCGCAGGTTGATCCACGCTGCCCGGTGGAACGGCTGGCCACCGTAGACGACGACCGGCGCGGCCAGGGTCAGCGACAGCCACTGCCAGTAGTCGAACTGCCAGGCGGGGACCATGGCCAGGACGATGACCGGAACGCTGAGCAGCGCGGAGATCAACAGCCGGTCCCGGAGCGGATCCGACGTGTCCGCCTTCTCGGGCCGGGCGACGGTCGGCAGCGCGGCGGTGTAACCCGTCTTCTCGACCGTGGCGATCAGATCATTCGCGGTCACGCCGTCGGCGACGGTCGCGGTCGCCTTCTCCGTGGCGTAGTTGACCGAGGCGCTGACCCCGTCCATCCGGTTCAGCTTCTTCTCGATCCGCGAGGCGCAGGACGCGCAGGTCATGCCACCGATCTCGAGCTCGACAATCATCGCGGATCCTTCAGTTGTGGGTGTGGCCGGCGCCGGTGGTGGCGGTGAACTCGGCGAGATGCACCGTCCCGCCGTGCTTGAACTCGAGGAAGAGCCGGTACGCCCCGGTCGACGGGACGGAGGCGTTGACCGTGACGTCCGGCCCGGCGGTGGTGCCGTCCTGCGGATGCATGTGCAGGTAGGCGAGGTCGCCCTGGCGTAGCGCGACCAGATGTCCGTAGGAGCCGAGATAGGGCTCCAGCGTGACCGGCTGCCCGTTCCTGCTGACCGAAACGGTCATCCAGGAGTCGGCGCCGGCCTGCGGTTCGCCGGCGCGGGTCACCGTGTAACCGTCGGTGAGCGTCTCCCACGCGGGTTTCGGCAGGATCCGCGGCTGGTAGTCACCGGGCGCCGCCAGATCGGCGCCGAGCACCAGACTCTCCGCACGAGCACGGGGCGTGAAGTCGGCGAACGCCCGATAGGTCCCCGGGTCGCGGATCGTCAGCGGAGCCGACCAGGTGCCGTCGGCGGCCCGGACCGGATGCAGATGCTGATAGCCGGCCATGTCGCGGCGGACCACGATCAGGTGCAGCTCGGTGCCGTGCTCCTCGGTGAACTGCGTGACGGCTCGCCCGTCCGGCCCGATGATCCGGAACGCGAACGCCTGCGCCTTGCCGACGGTGAGCCGCGTGCTGAGCGGGCTCAGCGTGTACCCGTCCTGGGTGACCTGCAGCCCCGCGGCCACCATGGCCGCCTCGTGCCCCGCGTGCTCGTCCGCGTCATGCGCGCCCGCGTCGTGCCCGCTCGCGCTCGGTCCATCCGTGACCTGCCCGTTCATGGCGCTGTGCGCGGGAGCCGGGGCCGGTTTCTTGTCCGGCCCGAAGACTCGCCCGGCACCCGTGGCGCCCGCGAAAACCACGACCAGGCCCAGCGCGTACGTCGTGAGCCGCCCCGAAGTCCTCATGCCTCCACCATACACATACCCCTGGGGGGTACCAAGGAGGCGGTTATGATCCTTCACGTGGAGTTCCTCTGCTACCACCGTGACCGCGCCGGCTCAGGTGAATTGCGATTCGCCTTACGAGAGCGCCACTGGGCTTACATGGACCGGTTCGCCGACCGGATGATCGCCCGTGGCCCCACCTTCGACGGCGAGACCTTGACCGGGAGCCTGCACATCCTCGACCTCCCGGACCCGGCCGCCGCCCGTGCGTTCGCGTTCGAGGAGCCGGGCTACCAGGCGGGCGCCTACCGCGACGTCTTGATCCGCCGCTGGCAGAACCGCCTGGGCCGCACCATGTGGGACTTCCCCGCCGACCGGCAGGCCGGCCCATACTTCCTGGTCCTGGGCCTGGGCAAACACCCCACCCCGCTCCCGGCTCAACTCGCCCCCGACCTGACCCCGTCCGCCCCGGACGTGGCCCCTCTCGCACCAGCGGTGGCCGCGCCCGTCTCGGCCATGGCCCCTCTCGCCAGCGGTGGCCGCGCCCGTCTCGGACGTGGCCCGACTCGCCCCGGACCTGACCCCGCCCATCCCGGACGTGGCCCCGCCCGCGCCAGACCTGGCCCCGCCGGCCGGGGAGCGGCTGATCGCCTACGGCCCGCTTCTTTCTGACGACGGCTTCCACTGGCTCGGCACCGCCGCCCTGGTCGATGCCGCCACCGCCGGTGAAGCCCGCCGGGTTCTCACCGCCGCGCACTACGCCGAGATCGAAGTCCACACCTGGACCTTCGGCGGCCGGCCCACCTGACTCCCTTCCCAACGGCCCTGCATACGGCTGGTTGTTAATGACGGTTCGCCTGTCGAATCGATCTTCACTTCCGAAGCGCGGTTCAACGCACCGTCAGCACCTGGACCGGGATCGATTCCTACAGGTGGAGCGTGGGTGTTCGGCGAGCGGTTCCGCTGGGCGGAGGGGTGCGGCCTCGGGATTGATCTCCGCGGGTGGGTGCCCGGTGAGCGGCTCGTCAGGCGGATGAGTGGAAGGTCCCGGGATTGCCTCCGGGCAGTGGAGGCAATCCCGGAACCGGCCGGTCACCCGTGAATCGGGGCAGTCATGGCGCTGAGCGGTGTGCCGGATCCGCCCCAGGACAGGGCGATGATCTCGGAGGCGATCGCCACCGCGGTCTCCTCGGGAGTGCGGGCGCCGAGGTCCAGGCCGATCGGAGCGCGCAAGCGGGCCAGCGCGGAAGCGGGGACTCCCGCCTCGCGCAGACGATCGATGCGGTCCGCGCAGGTACGGCGGCTGCCCATCGCGCCGATGTACCCCGCGGGGGTACGCAAAGCCACCTCCAGCAGCGGGATGTCGAACTTCGGGTCGTGGGTCAGAACGCAGAGCACGGTTCGCTCGTCGACGCCGGTCGAGGCGAGATAGCGGTGCGGCCACTGGACGACCACCTCGTCCGCCTCCGGGAACCGGGCCGGGGTCGCGAACACCGGTCGCGCGTCGCAGACGGTCACCCGGTAGCCGAGAAACTTGCCGATCCGCGCGACCGCCGCCGCGAAGTCGATCGCGCCGAAGACGATCATCCGCGGCGGTGTCGCGTACGTCTGAATGAAGACCTCACGATCGCAGGCCTGCACCATCCCGGTTCGCCCTTGCGCCAGAAACCCCGCGGCCTGCAGCGACGCGGCCCGGTCCAACTCCGCGTCCCCCAAACTCCCGACGACTTCCAGCCCGGCCTTGCCCGCACCCGGCGAAGTGAACCGCGGTTCGAGAAGCGACGTGGCCTGCTCCGGCCGCGCGTCCGCGGGGCTGGCGGCGGTTTCTGGTACTGCCGAACCCGAACCCGGCGAAGTGAACCGCGGTTCGGGAAGTGACGCCGCCCGCTCCAGCTGCGCGTCTTCCGGGCTTCTGGCGACTTCCGGTGTTGCTCCGGCCGCGCCCGGCCCGGGCGAAGTGAGCTGGGATTCGCTTTCAGAATTCGGATTCACCGGGATGGACGGCATCTGGTTCGTGGCGGTGGGATTCGGTGAAGTGAACGGTGGTTCGTCGACAGAATGCGGATTCACCGAAGCGGGGAGGCTCGGCGGGGCCGGCGGCGGGGTGCGGATCACCAACTGGGCGCCGGGGACGGAGGCTGTGGCGACGGGACGACCGGCGGCGATGTCGGTGAACAGGACGTCGAGGCCGGACAGGGCGGAACCCGGCTGCACCAGGACTTCGATCGTCCCGCCGCAGGTCAAGCCCACTTCGAACGCGTCGCCGTCGCTCACGCCGTACGTCAGCAATTGTGGTTTTCCGGTTTTGATCGTCTCTGTGGCGGCCTCGTGGACCGCGCCTTCGACGCAACCCCCGGAGATGCTGCCGAGCACCTCGCCGAGCGAGTTGACGGCCATCGCCGCGCCCGGCGGCCGCGGCGCGGAATGCCACGTGTGCACCACGGTCGCCACCGCGAACTCCAGGCCGGCGGCGCGCCAACCGGCCAGACCGTCCACGATGTCGCGCATGCCGGAACCCTCCGCCAGGGTGCGACGATCGTCAACGGCTGATTAAGAGATCGCTTAGGTCACTGTTGACATTGGACGCACCGCGCGAGAGGTTTCTCCAAATTCTGAGCCGTCAGTCCGTCTTAGGGGCGGTGGGCGGGGCGGTCGGATGGTGGAGGAGGTCAGCGTGCAGGTGCCGGCTCCGTTCGAATACGAACGTGCCACCAGCGTGGACCAGGCGATCGATCTGCTGGAACGTCTCGGCGGGTCCGCGCGGCTCGTGGCGGGTGGGCACAGCCTGCTGC
>KL571203.1:143870-146767 GCA_000715855.1 Actinoplanes liguriensis | reverse complement strand
TGTGTATAAGAGACAGAGCTTCGACTTGCGAACTTCGAATACCTGATCGACATCAACGACCTGCACGGCGAACTGGGTTACATCCGGTTCGACGGCGAGCAGGTGCGGATCGGCGCGATGACCCGGCACCGCGAGCTCCTGGAGTCGGACGAGCTGGCCGCGGTTTTCCCGATCTTCCGCGATGCCGAGAAGGTGATCGCCGACCCGGTCGTGCGCAACCGCGGCACGCTGGGCGGATCGCTCTGCCAGGCGGACCCTTCCGAGGATCTCTCCGCGGTCTGCACGACGCTCGACGCGAGTTGCGTGATTCGCGGGCCGGGCGGCGCCGAGCGGGTGGTCTCGATGGAGCAGTTCCACGTCGGTCCGTACGAGACGGCGGTCGCGGAGAACGAGATCCTCACCGAGATCCGATTCCCGTTCAAGCCGGATCGGTGCGGCAGCGCGTATGCGAAGGTCGAGCGCCGCGCCGGTGACTGGGCGGTCGTCTCGGCGGGCTCGGCGGTCTGGCTCGCCGACGACGGGACGATCGTGGATGCCCGCGTGGGTCTGGCCGCGGTCGGTCCGAACACCACCGGCATCCCGGAGATCTCCGCCGCGCTGCGTGGCCGCGAACCCGCCGAGGAGCTGTACGAGGCGGCCGGCGCGATCGCCGCGGAGAGCTGCGACCCGGTCACCGACCAGCGGGGCAGCGCCGACTACAAGCGTCACCTGGCGAACGAGCTGACCAGGCGGACCCTGCGCACCGCCGTCACCCGAGCAAGGGGCTGAGTTCATGCAGGTCACCATGATCGTCAACGACGCCGAGGTCACCCGGGAGATCGAGGGCCGCCTGCTGCTCGTGCACTTCCTGCGGGACGTGCTCGGGCTGACCGGCACGCACTGGGGCTGCGACACGAGCAACTGCGGGACCTGCGTGGTGCTGTATAAGAGACAGGTCGTGCACGGTGCTCGCCGCGATGGCCGGGGGCCACGAGGTCCGTACCGTCGAAGGCCTTGCCAAGGGCGCTGAGCTGGACCCGATCCAGGAGGGGTTCCGGCAGTGTCACGGCCTGCAGTGCGGCTTCTGCACACCGGGCATGTTGATGACCTGCCGCGCGCTCCTGGATCGCAATCCGGACCCGGACGAGGACGAGATCCGCGAGGCGATCTCCGGCCAGATCTGCCGGTGCACGGGGTACGCGTCGATCGTCCGCTCGGTGAAGTGGGCGGCCGCGCACGAGGCCGAGGCGGTGGCGAAGTGAACGAGAATTCGCAAACCGGAACCGCGACGTTCGAGAACAACGACCTCAAGCCCGTCGGCTACGGCCGGATGCTCCGCAAGGAGGACCCGCGTTTCCTGCGGGGCCGTGGCCGCTACACCGACGACGTGCAGCTCCCCGGCATGCTTCACATGGCGATCCTGCGTTCACCGTTCGCGCACGCCCGGATCGTCAGCGTCGACACCAGCGCCGCCGAGGCCTCGCCCGGCGTCAAGGCGGTGATCATCGGTGAGACCCTGGCCGGCCTCGGTCTGGCCTGGATGCCCACGCTCTCCAACGACGTCCAGGCCGTGCTCGCCACCGACAAGGTCCGTTTCCAGGGCCAGGAGGTCGCGGTCGTCGTCGCCGAGGATCGCTACCAGGCCCGGGACGCGCTGGAGTTGATCGACGTCGAGTACGAGGTGCTCGACCCGGTGATCGACGTCCGCAAGGCGCTGGAGCCGGACGCCCCGCTGATCCGCGACGACCTGCAGGACAAGACGAACAACCACGTCTTCGACTGGGAGACGGGCGACGCCGAGGAAACCGAACGGATCTTCACTTCCGCGGACGTGGTGGTCCAGCAGGACATCGTCTACCCGCGCGTGCACCCGGCGCCGATGGAGACGTGCGGCGCGGTCGCCGACTTCGACCCGGTCGAGGGCAAGCTGAAGCTCTGGTCGACCACGCAGGCCCCGCACGCGCACCGGACCCTCTACGCGATCGTGGCCGGCATCCCCGAGCACAAGATCCAGGTGATCTCCCCGGACATCGGCGGCGGGTTCGGCAACAAGGTGCCGATCTACCCCGGGTACGTCTGCGCGATCGTCGGCTCCATCGTCACCGGCAAACCGGTGAAGTGGATGGAGGATCGTTCGGAGAACCTGATCAGCACCGGATTCGCGCGGGACTACATCATGCGCGGGGAGATCGCCGCGACCCGGGACGGCAAGATCCTCGCCATCCGGACGAATGTGCTGGCCGACCACGGCGCGTTCAACGGCACGGCGGCGCCGGTGAAGTACCCGGCCGGCTTCTTCGGCGTGTTCACCGGCAGCTACGACATCCAGGCCGCGTACTGCAAGATGACCGCGGTCTACACGAACAAGGCACCCGGCGGCGTCGCGTACGCCTGCTCGTTCCGCATCACCGAGGCCGTCTACCTGGTCGAACGCATCGTCGACTGCCTCGCCGACGAGCTCGGCATGGACCCGGCGCAGCTGCGGCTGAAGAACTTCATCCAGCCCGAGCAGTTCCCGTACACCACCAAGACCGGCTGGGTGTACGACTCTGGTGACTACGAGCCCACGATGCGACTCGCCATGAACATGGCCGGGTATGACGAGCTACGTCGCGAGCAGCAGGAGAAACGCGCCCGTGGCGAGCTGATGGGCATCGGCATCGCATTCTTCACCGAGGCGGTCGGCGCCGGCCCGCGCAAGAACATGGACATCCTCGGCCTCGGCATGGCCGACGGCTGTGAGCTGCGCGTGCACCCGACAGGCAAGGCCGTCGTGCGGCTCTCCGTGCAGAGTCAGGGGCAGGGGCACGAGACCACGTTCGCGCAGATCGTCGCGGAGGAGCTGGGCATCCCGCCGGACGACATCGACGTGGTGCACGGCGACACCGACAACACGCCGTTCGGCCTCGGCACCTACG
>KL571203.1:141649-143619 GCA_000715855.1 Actinoplanes liguriensis | reverse complement strand
ACCCCGGTCTCCGGCGCGGCCGCCGCCCTGGTCGCCCGCAAGGTCCGCGACAAGGCCCAGCTCATCGCGTCGGCGATGCTCGAGGTCACGGTCGCCGACCTGGAGTGGGTGAAAGGCAGTTTCCAGGTGAAGGGCGACCCCGGCAAGGCGGTGACGATCCAGGAGATCGCCATGCGCGCGCACGGCGCCGGGGACCTGCCGGACGGGCTGGAAGGCGCTCTCGAAGCCCAGATCTGCTACAACCCGTCAAACCTCACGTACCCGCACGGCGCGTACATCTGTGTCGTCGACGTCGACCCGGGCACCGCCGAGGTGAAGGTGCGCCGGTTCATCGCGGTCGACGACTGCGGCACCCGGATCAACCCGATGATCATCGAGGGACAGGTGCACGGCGGGCTCACCGACGGCGTGGGCATGGCCCTGATGGAGATGATCGCCTTCGACGAGGACGGCAACTGCCTCGGCGCGTCGCTGATGGACTACCTGATCCCGACCGCGCTCGAGGTGCCGGACTGGGAGACCGGGTTCACCGTCACCCCGTCGCCGCACCACCCGATCGGCGCGAAGGGCGTGGGGGAGTCGGCCACCGTCGGCTCGCCACCGGCGATCGTCAACGCGGTGATGGACGCGCTCAAGCCGTTCGGCGTCCGGCACGCCGACATGCCGCTCACCCCGTCCCGCGTGTGGGAGGCCATGCGCGGCCGTTCGACGCCGCCGATCTGATGCCCGCCCTCATGGTCAACGAACGCGCTGCCCAGCTGACCGCGGCACGGCTCCCGTTCGTGCACGCCACCGTCGTCCGGGCCCAGGAACCCACCTCGGCCCGGGCCGGTGACGACGCGGTGATCCTCGCCGATGGCTCGATCGAGGGCTTCGTCGGCGGGGTCTGCGCCGAGACCTCGGTCCGCGTGGCGGCGCTCGACGCCCTCAAGGACGGCACCAGCCTGTTGCTCCGGGTGCTGCCCGAGGACACCGAGGCGTTCCCGGAGACGCCCGGCGCGCGAATCGCGATTAACCCCTGCCATTCCGGCGGCGCTGTGGAGATCTTTCTTCGGCCGGTTCTTCCCCGGCCTCTGGTCGCGGTTCAAGGAACCACCCCGATCGGTACGGCGATCCGGGAGCTCGCCGTCTACCTGGACTTCGAGGTGGCCGAGGGCGGGTTCGCCGGTGTGACGGCGGCGATCGTCGCCGGGCTCGGACGCGACGAGGAGGCGGCCCTGCGCGGCGCGCTCGACGCGTCGGTGCCGTTCGTCGCGCTGGTCGCCAGTCACAAGCGCGCCGCCGTGGTGCTCGATGCGATGCAGCTCACCGATCTTGAGCGGGCTCGGATCCGTACTCACCCGGGGCTGGACATCGGCGCGCGAACCCCCAAGGAGATCGCGCTGTCCATCCTCGCGGAGATCGTCCGGGAGATGCGGACCGGTGGCCTGGCCGCCCCCGCGTCACCGGCGGCCCCTGCCGCGGAGCTTCTCTCCATAGGTCCCCCCGTGCCGCTGGAGATGGAGGCTCCGCGGCGGGTGGTGGACCCGGTCTGCGGCATGACCGTGATGGTCAGGCCGGAGACCCCGCACGCCGTGGTCGACGGTATGGACCACTGGTACTGCTGCCCCGGCTGCCTCCGGAAGCACGCGGCTTGATGTCGGTGACGGCTCTGGTCATGGCGGCCGGCGGCTCGCGGCGGCTGGGCGAGGCCAAGCAGCTGCTCCCGTACCGCGGCCGCACGCTGCTCGACGCGACGCTGGACACGGCGCGCGCCTGCGGCTGCGCGGAGGTGCTGGTCACCCTGGGCGGTTCGGCGGCGGCGATCCGGGCCTCGGTGGACCTTTCCGGCGTACGGGTGATCGAGAACCCCGATTTCGGAACCGGCTGCGGGTCGTCGGTCCGGTCCGCCGTCCCGTTCGTGAAAACGAACCGTCTTTTACTTCTGTTGGGAGACCAGCCTCGCGTACGGCCGTCGGACGCCCGGCGGG
>KL571203.1:140307-141418 GCA_000715855.1 Actinoplanes liguriensis | reverse complement strand
AAGAGACAGGCCGTGGACACCCCGATCGGTGTGTGCCGGTACGCCGGCGGACTCGGGCACCCGTTCCTGTTCCAGCGGGCGGTCTTCCCGTCGCTGGCCGGGCTGCACGGGGACAAGGCGGTGTGGAAGCTGCTGCACTCCGGACTGTTCCCGGTGACCGAGGTGCCGGTGGAGGGCCCGATCCCGATCGACGTGGACACCCGCGACGACTACGAGCGGCTGCTCGCACAGGACGTCTCGTGAACTCGTACGAGGAGGTGCGCGCCCGCCTCGACGCGGTCGACTACCTGGTCGACGACGGACTGGCGATGGCGGTCTTCCTGGCGCTGCGGCTGGGAAAGCCCCTGCTCCTCGAAGGTGAACCCGGAGTCGGGAAGACGGCCGCGGCCAAGGCCCTCGCCCTCGCGCTGGACACGCCGCTGATCCGCCTGCAGTGCTACGAGGGGCTGACCGCCTCCGAAGCCCTCTACGAGTGGAACTACCAGCGGCAGCTCCTCGCCATCCGGCTCTCCGAGGCCCACGGGACCCAACTGGCCGACGCGGACCTGTTCAGCGCCGAGTACCTCCAGGAACGGGCGATCCTGCGGGCCGTCCGGCACGACGGGCCGCGGCCGCCGGTGCTGCTGATCGACGAGATCGACCGGGCGGACGACGAGTTCGAGGCGCTGCTCTTCGAGTTCCTCGGCGAGGCCGCGATCACGGTGCCGGAGCTGGGAACCTTCGTGGCCGCGCGCCCACCCGTCGTGGTCCTGACCTCCAACCACAGCCGGGACCTGCACGACGCCCTGCGCCGCCGGTGCCTCTACCACTGGATCGAGTTCCCGGCTCCGGCACGTGCGGCCGCGATCGTGCGGCGGGCCGTTCCGGGAGCGGGAGAGCCGTTGATCCGGGACACGACCGAGTTCGTCGGGCGGATCCGAACCGTCGAACTGGACAAGGCGCCCGGCTTGGCGGAGACGATCGACTGGGTGTCGGCGCTGGTCGCGCTGGGCGTCACCGACCTGGTCGAGCCGATGGTCCCGCAGACGATCGGCACCATCGCCAAGACTCCCGCCGACCGCCGGACGGTCGTCGCGGCTCTCCCCGCCGTCCCACCCGCTTCGTTCCCGGC
>KL571203.1:139318-140085 GCA_000715855.1 Actinoplanes liguriensis | reverse complement strand
TTCCCGGCGCCCTCCGCCGTACCACCCGCTTCGCTCTCGGCACCCTCCGCCGTCCCTCCTGGAGACCAACCATGAAGATCACGAACGAGTTCACCGTGCCGACCTCGATCGACCGGGCCTGGGAGGTGCTGACCGACCTGGCCGGCATCGCGCCCTGCATGCCGGGCGCGCAGCTCACCGGGGTGGACGGCGACGACTACAAGGGCAAGGTGAAGGTCAAGGTCGGCCCGGTGATCTCCGAGTTCACCGGAACGGCCCGCTTCACCGCCAAGGACGACGCGGCGTATCGCGCGGTGATCGACGCGAAGGGCCGCGATCCGCGCTCTTCGGGGAACGCGGCCGCCGTGGTCACCGCGGTCCTGACCCCGGACGGCGAGGCGACGCGGGTCAGCGTCGACACCGACCTGAAGATCACCGGGAAGCTGGCCCAGTTCGGCAGCGGGATGATCAAGGAGATCTCCGCCAAGCTCCTGACGCAGTTCGCCACCAACCTCGAAGCCAAACTCGCCACCGACCTGCCGGCCCCCACCGCCGCCGCGGCCGCACCTCTCGCCGCCGCGGCCGCACCTCCCGCCGCCGCCGCGGCCGCACCTACCGCCGCTGCCGCCGCCGTACCTCCCGCCGCCGCTGCCGCCGATCCGGCCGCCGCTCCCACAGCTCCGGGCGCCGCTCCCGCCGATCCGGTTTCCGCTCCCGCCGTGTCAGACTCCGGCACTCCGGCGCGTGCCGAGAGCACTCCCTCCTCGGTCTGTCTCTTATACACATCT
>KL571203.1:137558-139118 GCA_000715855.1 Actinoplanes liguriensis | reverse complement strand
ATGTGTATAAGAGACAGGCCGTAGCGTCCGCGCCGGACACGGCGAGCGCGGTCGCTCCCGAGGCGCCGCTCGCCGCGACGGACGTCCTGGGGGACAAGCCCGACCCCGCGATCCGCCCGAATCCGGCGATGGGCGAAATCACGCCCGACGCGGGCCGCACCGAAGTCGCCCCCGGAACCCCCGCACCCGTCGCGCCCTTGGCAGTGGACTCCGCGCCCGTTCCCTCCGCGCCCGTTCCCTCCGCGCCCGTTCTCGCCGCGCCCGTTCTCGCCGCGCCCGTTCCCTCCGCGCCTGTTGCCGCCGCGCCCGCTTCCTCGGAACCTGGTTCCTCCGCGCCCGTTGCCGCCGCATCCGTTTCCTCCGGGCCCGTCGCGCCTGAGCCGGAACCGCTCGATCTCCTCGCCGTCGCCGGTAACTCGATCTACAAGCGCCTCATCCCGGTTGCCGTCGGCGCGGCCGCTGTCGCCGTCGCCATCTGGCTGATCGCCCGCCGCTGACCTCACCGAAGTCGAGGCGGATCGGGAAGTGAGGGACGATTCTGAATGCGAATCACGGTTCACAAGGTGGCGGCAGGCTGCTGCGCGGGGTGGACCGAGCGGCTTTCGCGGTGGCGTTCGTCGAGCGGTTGCGCCGGGCCGGGCTGTCGGCGGGGCTGACCGAGACCGGTGACCTGATCCGCGCACTGGCGATCGCCTCGGCCGGCTCCCGCGACGAGATCTATTGGGCCGCCCGGATCACCCTGGTACGCCGCCAAGCCGACCTCCCGGCCTTCGAGAGAGTCTTCGCCACCGTGTTCGACGACGCCGCGCCGCTGCCGCTGACCCGGGACGCGACCCAGGTCTCTCGTGACGACGACGTACAACTTCCGCTTCCGTCCGCGAACCCGAAGAGCAGCGCGAACGGCGGGCTCCCGTGGGCCACGCTGCCCCCGCCCGTCGAGGCGCGTGACGAACCGGGGGAGGACGCTCCGGCCGTACCGGAAATGCGCCCTAGTTCTCTTGCCTCGCTCGCCGAACGGCCTTTCGACGAGCTCGACTCCGTGCAGCTCGAAGCCCTCACCGGAGTGCTCACCGCCGAATTGCGCCACTGGCCACGCCGCCGCAGCCGCCGGCACGCGATCGACCCGCGTGGTCACCGGATCGACCTGCGGCACACCATCGGCCAGTCCCGCCGGACCGCGTTCGAGCCGTTAACCGTGATTCGCAAACGCGCGGTGCTCCGACCCCGCCGGGCTGTCCTGCTCTGCGACGTGAGCGGTTCGATGCGCGCGCAGACCGCCGCCTACCTGCACCTCATGCGCGCTTTCACCACGGTCACGCAGGCGGAGGTGTTCGCCTTCGCGACGACCCTGACCAGGCTGACCCCGGCCCTGCGCAAGCCGTCGATGCGGGAGGCGATCGCGCACGCCTCCGACGTCGTGACCGACCGGTTCGGCGGGACCCGCATCGCCTCGAACATCGTCGCGCTGCTGGACTCCGATCACGGGAACACCCTGCGTGGCGCCGTGGTCCTGATCGCCTCGGACGGCTGGGACAGCGACCCGCCCGATCGGATGGGGGG
>KL571203.1:135971-137344 GCA_000715855.1 Actinoplanes liguriensis | reverse complement strand
GCCATGACCCGTCTCCAGCGTCGGGCGCACCGCGTCATCTGGCTCAACCCTCGCGCAGGTGAACCGGGATTCGCACCGAGAGTCGCGGGAATGTCAGCCGCTCTGCCGTTCTGCGACCTGATGCTCCCGGCCGCGACCTTCGGTGATCTCACCACCGCCGTCCGGGTGACCCTGGGCAGCCCGGGCACACATTCTTCAAGTTATAACGCGATTTAGCCGGAAAATTTATGACCGAAGACACGTAACGTTCCCTCCTCCGGCGGCGCATGCTGCGTATAGAGCACGTTGGTTGCGAAGGAGGCGACGTCATGTTGCTGCAGAAGAGTCCTTCTACTCCCGCTGCCGCCCGTCCGCGAGGGAATGTCACCCAGCCGCCGGCGGCATTCGCGTCGAGCCGCACATATCCACCGATGATCTGGTCGCACCCCAGCCTGGGCCAGTCGGTCGCCGACGGCCTCGGCGGCATCGGCCGGGCGCTGGGCGCGGCGGTCCTGATGGTCGCGGCGCTGATCGGCGCCGCGATGGTCATCGCCCTCCTGCTGACGACCGCCGTCCACGCCTTCGGCATCGACGCCTCGTCCGGCTACTGACCATCACACCGGCGCGGGCCCGCGCCACCCGCGCCGGCCCACGCCACCGCGCCGGCCCGGCGCCGGACCGTCCGCGCCGGACTGCCCGCGCCGGACCGCCCGCGCCGAACCGTCCGCGCTGGCCCGGAGTCGGACCGCCCGCGCCGGCCCGGAGCTGGACCGCCCGCGCTGGAGCGGGGGTCGGATCATCCGCGTCGGCCCGGGCGGGAAGGCTCGTGTCAGCGTTAGGCCGGGCAGCGGCTGCACGCCCCGGTGCCGGGGTGATCAGCTCCAGAGCGTGACGTGCACCGACGGCCGGAACCGGCCCACATGCACCCCGGCCCCGCGCATCATCGCCTGCAGAGCCCGAGGCGTCGTCGCGAATCGAGCCAGCTCCGCAGCCGCCGCCGGCGCCCCTTGATCCGCCAGCATGAACGCGTGCCACACCTCGTCCAACGCGGTGTGCGGCCCGCTGAACTGCACCAACCGCCCTTTCCGGATCTCCGCCGCCACCGTGAAGCTGAGCGCGGCGGCCACCCCGCGCCCGCGCTTGGCCTCGTCGAGCGCGGCCGCATGGCTCTGGAAGATCTGCTGCCGATCATCCGGCACAAGTAAACGGCGGATCAGTTTCCGAATCGCCGTTCCCTCCGCCGCCGCGGAAGGCCCGAGCAGCCACGTCTGATCCCGCAGCTGCCGTGCCGAGGGCTGGGTCCCGGCGAGCGGATGGTCCGGCCCCGCGACCAGCACGATCCGATAGTTCATCACCGGTCGCCCGGCCACCGCCGCATCGGGAATCGACGGCGG
>KL571203.1:130337-135719 GCA_000715855.1 Actinoplanes liguriensis | reverse complement strand
GCGGACGGGTCCCGCACGCTCAGCTCCACGTCCAGATCGGCGGCCCGCCCGGCGAACAGCTCGATCAGCCCGGGTGCGGCCTGCTCCGCGAACAGGCTGGACGCGCCGACCCGCAGCAGCCGCCGCCCGCGCCCGGCCGCGCTCACCTCGAGAACCGTGATGTCCTGCAGACCGAGCAGTTCGGCGGCCCGGCTGGCCAGCCGTAGCCCGCCCGGAGTGAAAGCGAGTCCACTCGCCGTACGCGTGAAGAGCTGATCGCCCAGCTCCTTGCGGAGCTGTCCGATGTGGAGCGAGACGGCCGCCTCGGTCACCTCGAGGTGTGCGGCGGCCAGCTTGACGGAACCGAGGCGGACGACCGCGGAATACGCACGTAACTGGGTGGGGGTCACAGCCCTGCCATCCCCCTATGGAGTGACCGGAAGCTCTCCCGAAATCTAGCGCACATGCTGGATGATCTCGGCATGTCGACATTCCTATCCGGCGATGGCGTGGAGATCTTCTACGAGCTCTGGGAGAACCCGTCCGAATTGCCCCCTGTTCTCCTGCACCACGGCTTCATCGCGGACGGCCGTACCAACTGGGTTCTGCCCGGCGTGGTCGCGGCCCTCACCGGTGCCGGCCGCCGGGTGGTGGCGATCGACGCGCGTGGTCACGGCCGTTCCGGCAAGCCGCACGACCCGGCTCTCTACGGCGAGTCCCGGATGGCCGGCGACGTGATCGCGCTGCTCGACCTGCTCGGCGTCACCGAGGTCGACCTGGTCGGCTACTCGATGGGCGCGATCGTCACGTTGTTAACCACGATTCGCGATTCACGCGTACGCCGTCTCGCCGTCGGAGGTGTCGGCGCCGGCGTGGTCGAGGTCGGTGGGCTCGACACGCGGGTGATCGGCGGTGAACGGTTGCTGCACGCCCTGCGCACCGACGACCCGTCCACGGTCACCGACCCGGCCGCGGCCGGCTTCCGCCAGTTCGTCGAAGCGGTCGGCGGTGACCGTCTGGCCCTCGCCGCCCAGGCCACCGCGGTCCACGCCGCTCCCATCCCGCTGGAGATGATCAAGGTCCCCACGCTGGTCCTGGCCGGCACGTCGGATCCGCTCGCGACCCGTCCGCAGGTCCTCGCCACCGCGATCCCGGGCGCGGTCCTCCGGACCGTCCCCGGCGACCACATGTCGGCGCTGCGCGCCCCGGACTTCATTCCAGCGCTCACCACATTCCTGAACGCCTGACACCACCGGCCGCCACGCGCGAGGTCCGCCCGGGTCCCGCTCAATTCATTTGCCGGTACGTCATGAAACCGCCCACCACCAGCCCATCCGCTCCGCTCCACCAGCCCTCGGCGGCCCCCGCTAGCACCAACGCCGCTCAGTTAGGGCGTGTGTCGGCGGGTCAAGCCTCGGTGAGGATGGCGATGCTGATGGTGGCGTGGTAGCTGCGGCGGTCGATGTTGGGGCCGCGGGCCTGGTATTTCGAGTTTGAGCGTTTGATCATGCGGGCTTTGACGCGGATCCGGCGGTCGGGTAGCAGGTGGTTGAGGACGGCGTGGCCGATGGCGCCGATCAGGTCGATGACGGTGTCGGCGATGATCCCGGCGGCGTTGGTGACCTGGTTGCGGGCGGTGTTCAGGGCGGTGGTGAAGCTGGCCCGGTCAGGGTCCAGGCCGGGCCGGCTGTCGGTCGCATCGACCATGGCGGTGCGGAGGACCTGGTAGACGATGAGCAGGGCGTGTAGTTCCTGGTCGATGCCGTCCGGGGTGCGGGCGCGCAGGACTCGGCCGTCGAGGATGCTGGACTTCAGTTCGAGGTAGGCGGTCTCGATCTCCCACCGCTGGTGATAGAGGGTGATGAGTTCGCCGGCGGGATGGGTGCCCGGGTCGAGCAGGGTGGTGATCAGCCGGTAGTCGTTGATTCGGGTGCCGGTGGTGGTCTTGACCGCGATCCGGGCGTCAATCACGCGGACGCGCAGGGTGCCGATCGTGGAGAGCCAGGAACCGTCGCGGTGGCGGGCGATGACGGGCAAGCGGCGGCCGTTCTTGCAGCGGACCAGCAGGTCGGCGCCGGTTGCGGCGAGGGTGGTGAGCAGGTCGGCGGCGGCGTAGTTGCGGTCGGCGAGCAGCAGCATCCCGGCTTTCAGGTTGCCGGCCAGCCGGCGGGCCTGGTCGAGTTCACCGACCGTGATCGGGTCGAAGGCGGCATCGATGATCGAGCGGGTGCCGCAGGTCAGCAGCGCGCTCAGTCGCAGGCTCGGGTAGCCCAGGCCGCCGTGGTTGCCACGCTGTTTTGGGTAACGGGCCAGGACGGCGGGCGCGTCAGCGACGGTGAGGATGGTGCCGTCGATCACGGTCAGTAGCAGGCCCCGCCATCGGATTGCCTGGGTGGCGCTGGTCGCGGCGGGGCCGCGGAGCAGGTCGAACAACGCCCGCAGCGGGGCCGGACCGAGGCGTTGCCGGGCCTGGCGCAACGCGCTGGAGGTCGGCTCGGCCACCGCCAGCCCGGCAAGACCAGCGGTCATCTGTTGCCAGACCAGGCAGTAGCCGAGCCCCGCGAACAGGCAGCCGGCCAAGATCAGGTAGACGACCACACGGGCGGGTAGCAGCCGCTCGCGCTGCTGAACCCGACGAGTCACGGTCAGAACCTCATCGACCATGTCGAACGGGATGAGCCTGGTCAACTCGCCGAGATGACCAGGCGCGAAGACGCCTGCGGCTACCGTGACGGTACGTGTTATGGCAATCTGATCGACCAAGCGGAGTTCCTGGTTCTGGGTTGTCTTGGAGTGACAAGCCTTGATACCGGAACTCCGCTTCTTATTTCCCGATCAACACACCCTTGACCAGCCCTGACCACGCTTAACTAAGCGGCGTTGCCGCTAGCACACCCGGAGCAGTCCCGAGACTTTTCCACACCAGCAGTTCGTCCACAGGCAGCCGACCAGCCCCCGCCGTCCCGAGCCACAATGGTCAGCGGGCGGTCTGCCCCCTCGGTTGGGGTGGGGACCAGGCCGCCGCCGCTTCCGAAGATCCCCCACGCAAGCCCAAGATCAACAGCGATCCGCAGTACGCCGCCCTCGGCTGGTGCCCACCGTTGTTATGGGCGCTCGATAACAACGCTGACCCCAGCTCACGTGCCCGGCTGGTGCTGGCGGTTGTTATGGGCGCTCGATAACGACGGTAGGTCCCAGCTCAGGCTGGTCCGGTTGGCCGGCTCCATCTTGCCGGGCGCGAGGAGGGCTGTCGTCCGGCGTGGTCGGCTGGTCCCGGCAGTTGTTATGAGGGCCCGATAACAACAGTGAGACCCAGCTTGTGGTCGTTGGCTGGGCTGGTGGTTGGTGTGGGGGCTCGATGGCGAGGGTGGGTCCCAGCTCGGCTGGTCCGACCGCTCGGTTCCGTCTCGGTGGGCGTCGGGAAGGCGGTCGTCCGGCGGTGCTCGGCTGGAATCGGCGGTTGCTGGTGGGCTGGCGACGTCGGCGGTGCTCGGCTGGCGACGGCGGTTGTTGATGCGCGGATGAAGCCGGCGGCTGTTGTGGGAGGGCGGGTGACGACGGTGAGGGCTTGCGGTGGCTGGCTGGGGCCGCGGTTGTCATGAGGGGCCGATGACGACCGTGAGCACCAGCCGGTGGCCGCCGCTAACGTCGCCGGCCGGTGGGCGCGGAGTGGTGGGGCGGGCGGCTCATGCCCGTACGCGGGAAGGAAGTAAGCGTGCCGGCGGGAAGCCCGCCGGCACGCCGGAACCTCAACCGCAGACGAGCTTGCCGTTCACCACGCGACACGTCTTCTGATAGCCGTGCGTGTAGAGCGCCGCGCCCACCCAGTCGTAGCCGACCGAGGACTCCCGTCGGGGCGTGACCGCGACGAAGTTCGCCTGGTCGTCGGTGCTGCCCGTGCCGTCGTAGCGGGCGACCTGCGGGTACGGGAAGACGGGCCGGGTGCGGCCGGTCATCGACGCGACGATGCGGGACGGGGTGGTGCCGGACTCGACCCAGGACATCACCGGGGTGAGCACGTCGAACGTGTTCGGGCCGAGGCCGCCGCCGCAGTGGGCCATGCCGGGGAGCAGGTACAGCTTGGCGAAGCTGTCGACGGTCCGCTTGCCCATCGTCTTCTGCATCGCGTCCCAGTAGTTCAGCGTTGCCTGGGGCGAAATGTGCTGGTCGGACCAGCCGTGCCAGAGGACGAGTTTGCCGCCGCTGCGCCGGAAGCGGGTCAGGTCCGGGTCGGTCGCGGACAGGTAGTCGGAAGTTAATACGGTTTCGCGGAACGAAGCGATCGTGAACTGGAGGTCGGTGAGCTGGTAGGCCGGGTTCGCCACGTTGCGGTAGGCGAGGTACCGCAGGAACGACAGCGCGATGTTCTCGCTGAACGTCACGGCACCCTGGCTAGCTGGGACGAACAGGGTCCAGTCCAGCTCGGAGCCCCACTCGTGGGAGATCTCCTGCTCGAGACGGTTCCCCCGGGCATCGGTCGCGCCGTCGTGCAGTCTCCGGACGACGGCGGCCTGCGCGGACGTGAGGCAGTTCGCGGTGTCCGGGCAGACGAGGGTGCCGGGGTTGAAGTGGCAGTTCCGCGGGTCGTCGAGCACCCCGTCGACCAGGCCGTCGAGGCCGTCGCACTTGCGCAGCACGGCGGCGTGGATCAGCGGGAGCTTGTCGGCGAGCAGAATGTAATCGCCGTTCGCATCCTTGTTGGCGAGCACGTTCCAGGCGTGGTGGAACGTGTTCTGCACGACGATGTTGCCGGCCGGGGCGCCGGCCGCGATGCCGTCGAAGTCGTCCGGGTAGCGTTGCGCCTCCATCAGCGCCTCGCGTCCGCCGTCCGAGCAGCCGTCGAAGTAGCTGTAGGCGGCCGACCGGCCGTAGAAGCGCTTGAGCAGCGCCTTGGCGACCTGCGAGGTCACGTGCACGCCGCGATAGGCGAAGTCGATCAGCGCCTGCGGGTTGTTCGCCGCCCACGAGCCGTCGTTGAGTCCCTGATGGCCCATGTCGGTGGTGGCGCTCGCGATCGTCCCGTCGGCCACCGGTTCGCACGTCGCCGCCTGGGTGTAACCGATGTTCGAGCTCCCGCACAGGCCTCCGCAGCCGGTCTGCAGGTACCTCTGCGTCCAGCCGTTAATCGGCATTCGCATCACGAAGGTGTCTGCCGGGGCGATGGTCCCGGTGACCGCGCAGTACGGGGCGGGGGCGTTCGCATTGGTCACGGTCGCCGAGGTGATCGTCACCGGTTTGTCGGTGACGCCGGTGAGATCGAGCTGTGTGACGGCGGCGCAGTCCATGACCGGCAGAACGGATTTCAGATTCGCAAGCCCGCCGCCGCGGTTGATGGCCAGCGAGGCGTCACCGGGCAGCAACAGCGTGGTCATGGTCAGAAGCACGGCCGCGATCGCGGCGGGG
>KL571203.1:125371-130138 GCA_000715855.1 Actinoplanes liguriensis | reverse complement strand
GCGGGCCACCGCAGGGCGGCGACGCGGAACGGCCGAGTGACCAGAACCGCCGGCAAGGAGCGAAGCAGCCGGGTGGCCGAAACCGCCGGCAAGGAGCGAAGCGGCCGGGTGGCCGGAACCGCCGGGAAGACGCGGAACGGCTGGGTCACCGGAACCGCCGGTAAGTGGTCGGAAAAGGCCTGGTTGTGGGAGTGCTGGGACTGATCGAGGCCGCAGAGGACATGCGGGATCTCCCGTCATCGACGTTGGTGACATCCCTGGCGCCAGAGAACGTGCTTGTTGCCGCGACGTGCCAAACGATAAATCTCGATACACCTCAGAAACAAGACGGCGACCAAAATTGTCAACAATCCAGTTTGGGCAAGGAGCTGCTTGGATCGCCGGTGCGGACGCACAGAGAGTCAGATTGTTGATGATCCAACGTAGAGCGCCCGCCTCCGCAATGGCGCGGGGCGGGCGTTCGGGGTCGGAAGGTGAGGCGCCCGCAGGGGTGGGTGTTCGGGGTCGGAAGGTGAGGCGCCCGCAGGGGTGGGCGTTCGGGGTCAGCAAGGCGAGACGCCCACCCCGCGCCATTGCGGAGGCGGGCGCTCAGGTCAGTGAGCCGCAACCACCTCCGGCGCCGCCGCGCCCGGCGTCATGGCCCGGCTGGCCGCCCCCGCCAGCAGCACGAACACGGTCGCCAGAACTGCCGTGGCCGCGAACGCGGTGAAGCCCCACCCCTGGTTCCCCTGCGCCACGAGCTGGCCTCCGAGCCACGGCCCGAACACCGCGCCGAACCGGCCGATGCCCGCCGCCGACCCGACCGCGGTCGCCCGGCTGCTGTCGCCGTAGCGGGCGGTGACCGCCGCGTACACCATGGTCTGTGCGCTGAAGAGGAACACTCCGGCCAGGAAGACCACCGCGTAGGTGACCGCCAGCGGCGTGTGCACCCCGAGCAGGTAGACCCCGACCGCGGTGAGCGCGAACCATACCGCCGCGACCGGAACCGCCCCGAATCGGTCCGCGACCTGCCCGGCGATGAGCATGCCGACGACGCCACCCAGGTTGATCACGATGAGGAAGGCGAGCGACGATCCGAGGTTGTAGCCCTGGGCGCGCATCATCGTCGGCAGCCAGGTGTTCACGCCGTACACCAGAAGCAGTCCCCCGAAGGACGTGACCCAGAAGAGCAGGGTCGGCTTCCACCGTCCGTCACGGAAGAGGTCGATGATGCTGTCCAGTCGACTTTCGCTCTTCAGCCGGGCCGGCGGGGGCATCTCGACGTCGTATCGCGCGGCGAGCGCGCGGGCGTCGCCGGTGCGGCCGCGGGCGACGAGGAAGCCGAGGGATTCCGGCAGGAATTTCGCGATCAGGGGTACGGCGATGAACAGCGGGACGACTCCGACCCAGTACGCGGATCGCCACCCGTGGTTGTTCAGCAGGTAGAGCCCGAGGCTGCCGGCCACGATCCCGCCGACCTGGTGTGCGGTCATCAGCGAACCGATCATCAGGTTGCGCCGACCGGCCGGTGCGTATTCGGCGACCAGGGTGAGCGCGATCGGCAGGAGGCCGCCGAGGCCCAGCCCGGCGACGAATCGGGCCCAGCCGAACGCGCCGATGCTGGGCGCCATCGCGCATGCCGCCGATGCGAGCGAGAAGATGACGGTGTCCGCGATGATGATCGCCTTGCGGCCGAGGTGGTCGGTGAGCGGGCCGGAGGCGACCGCACCGATCAGCATGCCGAAGGTGGCATAACTGCCGAGGCCGCCGGCCATGGCGGGGGTCAGGCCGAGGGACTTGTCGTCGAGCATGCCGGGCAGGACGGCGCCGTAGATGAACAGGTCGACGCCGTCGAAGAGCACGACGAGCCAGCAGATGGCGACGACCAGTCCGGCGAGCCGGTTGCCGCGCCCGGCGGTGGTGGCGGTGGCGGTGGTGGAGGACATCGGGGGTTCCTCTCGAAAACGGGAGAGTGGTGCGCGTCACCGGATCGTGCTAGTTGTTCGCACGATTGTCAACAATTAGTTTCAGCCATCTGTCCAGCTTGTGTCACGGCGTGCCGGGCCGCGGCAGCGATTGTTGACAATTTGAGCAGTCAAAGGCAGGGATGCGAGGGCGCGGTATCGTACCGATCATCACGACGCCGCCGGCTGTGAGTCGATGGTGCATTTCGAACGGGGGACCGATGACCAGCGCGCGCGACGCCCTGCGCGAGACGATCCTGACCGGTGACTACCTGCCCGGCGAGCGGCTGGTCGAGGCCACGCTGATCGAGCGGTTCGGCGCGAGCCGGTTCACCATCCGGCTCGCCCTGCAGGACCTGGCGGCGGAGGGGCTGGTGGAGATCCAGCGCAACCGCGGTGCGGTGGTCCGCAAGATCAGCCTCGCCGAGACGATCGAGATCACCCAGGTGCGGATGGTGCTGGAGGGCCTGGTCGCCGCGCACGCCGCCGAGCGGGTCACCGCCGCCGAGGCCGCCGAGCTGGACGAGATCGGCCTGCTCATGCGCCGCGCGGTGGAGACCGGGGAGCACCGCCGCTACAGCGACCTCAACCAGCGGCTGCACGCGCTGATCCGGGCCATCGCCGGGCACGGCACGGCGGACCGGCTGATCGACACGCTCAAGGCGCAGCAGGCCCGCCACCAGATCATGCTCGCGCTGGTGCCGGGGCGGCCGCAGCAGTCGCTGCCGCAGCACGAGGCGATCATCGCGGCGATCCGGGCCCGCGACCCGAAGGCCGCCGAGGAGGCGATGCGGGATCACATCGCCAGCGTGATCGAGGTCCTGAAGAGCCTGGACGAGAGCGGATAGCGGGCTGGGCGCGGCATGAGCCGGGGCCCAGCCAGCACATCGGGGGATTTCCGCCGCTCGCCTCGCCGGCGAGTGAATTGAATATCTGTCAGGCCCATTCCGACTCGGCGACCGGCGGCGTCCCGTGCGTGTGGAACGTCTCGATCGTCTTCAGGCCCCACGCCTGGCCCTTGGCCCGCTCCGCCTCGGTCCACGTGACCACCTCGTGGTCCGGGGCGAGCAGCAGACGCGCGCCGGCGTTGCAGAGCTCGATGCGGTTGCCGCCGGGCTCGTACACGTACAGGAAGAAGGTCTGCTGGATGGCGTGCTTGTGCGGCCCGGTCTCGATGTGGACGCCGGCCTCCAGGAACACGTCCGCGGCTCGCAGGATGTCCTCGCGGGTGTCGGTCGCGAACGCGATGTGGTGCAGCCGCCCCTTCGAGCCGGTCCAGTCGCGGGTGTAGACGAGGTCGTAGGACTTGTCGCTGAACGTGTACCAGACCGCGGCCTTCACCCCGCTGTCCAGCACGATCTGCTCGCTGGCCCGGCCGCTGAGCGTCTCGCTCAGGAACGTCTCGTTCGCCGGCACGTCCTTGCCGAGGAAGTTGATGTGGTCCAGGCGGCGCACGTTCGAGCCGCGGCCGGGGAACTTCGCGGCCTGGTTCTTCAGCGACGGGCGGCTCTCGTCGGAGGCGACGTACCGCTGGGTCTCCCAGTAGAGGCCGAACCGGTGCCCGTCCGGGTCGGTGAAGTGGTAGACCGGGCCGTAGGCGGGCTCGTCCTTGCTCCATCCCTCGCCCAGGCCGGCCGCCTCGATCGCGGCGACCCGCCGTTCCAGGGCTTCCGGGCTGCGCGCCCGCAGCCAGGTGCGGCCGATGCCGGAGGTGCCCGTGCCGGTCAGCTTCAGTGAGAACCTCTCGTAGTCGTCCCAGGTGTGCAGGTAGACGCTGTCGCCGCGACGGTCGACCACCTCCATCGCCATCTGGTCGGTGAAGAACCGGACCGAGTCCTCCAGCACCGGCGTGAAGAGCTCGACCGCGGAGACGTGCGCGACGTCGCGAAGGCGTTCGGTCATGATCAAAACCCTTCCTGGGTACGGGGGTAGACCTGCCCCTCCAGGAGCAGGCGCGCGGTGCTGACGATCGCCGAGCGGCCGACCGTGATCTGATCGCCGGCCGCGTCCACGTCGATCACCACGTCGTAGAAGCCGCTCGGATGTTCCAAACGGATGGTCTCCGGAAGATCTTTCAAGAAACACACGCTTCCCGGTACGGCGGCAGCAGTCCCCGCACTCACCGCGGCCAGCACCCCGATCGAGGCGTGCACCCGGTGTGGGATGAACATGCGGGTGCTCAGCGCACCACCGTGGGCCGGGGCGGCGACCAGGCACATCTTCGGCACGGTGGCCGCCCCGACGTCGCCCAGGCCCATCAGCTTGCCGGCGATCAGGCGCAACTCCTCGACCCGCCGGCGCAACTCGCCGTTCGCCTCCAGCTGGGCCGGCGACTCGTACCCGGAGACGCCCAGGTCCTCGGCGTTCATCAGGACCACCGGCATGCCGTTGTCGATCAGCGTGGCGGGCACGCCGTCCAGGTCGTCGCGGACCCGGCCGGTGGGCAGCAGCCCGGGCGCGACCGAGCCGGCCGTGTCCCGGAACTCGACCTCGATGCGGGCGGCCGTCCCCGGCACGCCACTCAGGGTGGTGTCGCCGGTGTATTGCACCCGGCCCTGCGGGGTGGGGACGGTGACGACGGCCAGGGCGCCGGTGTTCACCATCCGTACGCGCACAGGCGTTTCTTGATCTTGCGCGGTCACCAGGCCGCGCTCGATCGCGAACGGGCCCACCCCGGCCAGGATGTTGCCGCAGGGCTGTTCCGCGCTGACGACCGGCTTGTCCACCTGAACCTGCAGGAACAGGTAGTCGACGTCGGCCTCCGGGTCCGCCGAGCGGCTGATCACGGCGACCTTGCTGGTCAGCGGATGCCCGCCGCCGATGC
>KL571203.1:122868-125124 GCA_000715855.1 Actinoplanes liguriensis | reverse complement strand
GTGTATAAGAGACAGGTCCCGCTCAGCGCGGTCGGCCGGCAGGTCCTCGGCGCGGAAGTAGGCGCCCTTGGAGGTGCCCCCGCGCATCACCAGAACGGGAACCGGCGTCGTCATCGGTATTCCACCCCGAGCTGTTCGAGCAGCGGGCGCAGCTTGTACATGTCAACGCCCAGCTCGCCGGCGGCCAGCCGGTCCCGCTTCGAGGCCTCGTTCGCGGTGCGGTCCGCTGCTTTCTTCAGTACGTCCGCCGCCCGGTCGCGCGGAACGACCACGACGCCGTCGTCGTCGGCCACGATCGCGTCACCCGGTTCGATGACCTGGCCGCAGACGATCACCGGCACGTTCACGCTGCCCGGACTGGCCTTCACCGTGCCCTGCGGGCTGATCGCCCGCGTCCACACCGGAAAGCCCATCTCGCGCAGCTCGGCCGCGTCCCGTACGCCGGCGTCCATGATCACGCCGATCGCGCCGTGCGCCCGCAGCGACGTGGCGAGCAGGTCGCCGAGCATCCCGTCGGTCGACGGCGAGGTGGTCGTGATGACCACGACGTCACCGGGGCGGACCGTCTCCACCGCCGCGTGGATCATCAGGTTGTCGCCGGGATGGCAAGAAACGGTCACGGCCGGGCCGGCGATCCGCGCGCCCTGCTGGATCGGGTGCAGCTCGGGCCGGAACGCGCCGCGCCGCCCGTCCGCCTCGTGCACGGTCGACGCGCCCTGCTCAGCGAGTCCCGCCGCGATCGTGGCATCGACGCGGTCGAACTCCCGGACCACAACGTGCCGGCTCATGACAGCTCCTGCGTGACCTGCGGGTAGATGCGCATGTAGGCCTCGGCCCGGGTCTCGTTCGGCAGGCCCAGGTTCGGCCCCGAGTTGCGCGCGGCCTGCAGACCGCGGCGCGCGCCGAGTTCGGTGTAGTACGCGTGCAGGTGCTTCTGCGCGGCCAGGACCTGCATCGCCTCGCGCTTGCGCTCCCACACCTCGGAGATGTCGAGCAGCACGTTCGGCACGAAGCCGCACTGCTCGGGCTGGTGCGGTTCGAAGCAGAACACCGGCGGCGCGCCGATCACCTCACCCGGGCCCTCCACGCCCGGGGCCTGCGCCAGGACGCGGGCCTTGAGCGCGATCTGGTGCGCGAACGCGTGGTCGCCGTTGTAGGGGTCGGCCGGCGCGTGCGTCAGCACCACGGACGGCTGGACCTCGCGGTACAGATCGATCAGGCCCTGCAGCAGCTCCGGGGTCTCGACCAGCGGGTAGTCGTTCGCGTCGAAGAACCGGATCTCCGCGCCGAGCACCTTGGCGGCCTCCTCGGCCTCCTGCCGGCGGACGGCCTTGACCTGGTCGAGGTTGTAGCCCTTGCGCCACAGCGACGCGGACTCGCCCCGCTCGCCGAAGCTCATGCAGCCGATCACCACGCGCCGGCCACGTGAGCCGGCCAGGGCGATCGCGCCGGCCGCTCGCCAGACGAAGTCACCGACGTGGGCGGTGAGTACCAGGGTGGAATCGGTCATTACGGCTCCCCATCGTCTGCCATCAAGATTGTCAACAATCGGCGTCTGGGCCGACGGTACGCGGTCTAGACTAGGGCGAACGCTCGTCCGAAACAATTGTTGACAATATTGTCGCCAGGTGGGAACACTCCACGTGTACCGAGGGGGAGGACCTTCATGATTGTCGCTGTTCTGGGCCTGGGTGAGGCCGGCGGCCTGATCGCCGCCGACCTGGTTGCCGCCGGTGCCACCGTCCGCGGTTTCGATCCGAAGACCACCCCGCCGCCGGGCGTGATCGCCGCGTCGAGCGACGCCGACGCGGTCCGTGGCGCGAGCGTCGTCCTCAGCGTCAACAGCGCCGCCGACGCCGTCGAGGCCCTGCGCGCCTCCCTGCCGGCCTGCGAACCCGGCACGATCTGGGCCGACCTCAACACCGGTACTCCCCGTCTGAAGGCGACGCTTTCCGAGATGGCCGGCACCGTCGAGGTCGTCGACGTCGCGCTGATGTCTCCGGTGCCCGGCAGGGGTCTGCGTACTCCGATGACGATGTCCGGCCCGGCCGCCGAACGCCTCGCGGAGATCCTCGCCGGGTTCGGCGCCGACGTGGTCGTCCTCGACGGCCCGCCCGGCACCGCCGCCACCCGTAAGCTCCTGCGCAGCGTCTTCTACAAGGGCATGGCGGCCGCGGTCGTCGAGGCCCTGACCGCGGCGAAGGCGGCCGGCCTGGAGGAGCTGTCTCTTATACACATCTCTGAGCGGGCTGGCAA
>KL571203.1:120052-122725 GCA_000715855.1 Actinoplanes liguriensis | reverse complement strand
GGAGGAGTGGCTGCGCGGCAACATCGCCGCCGAGCTGATCAAGGCGGACGCCGCCACGCTGGACCGCCTGGTCGACGGCTCGCACAAGCACGCCGTCCGCCGCCGCGAGGAGATGGCCGCCGCCACCGAGCTCCTGGAGGAGCTGGGCGTCACGCCGCGGATCGCGCCCGCGGCCCGTGACCTGCTCGCCGATCTTTCCTGATCGCCCGGGCAACCTTTCCGTCCGCGCGGCACACCTTCCGGGTACATCCCCATCCCCGGAAGGTGCTGCCCCCGATGAGATCCCGCTTCCGCAAGCTGCTGCTCGCCGGCGTCACCGGCGTCGTCGCGATCGCAGCAAGCGTGTACGGCCTGACGACGGCCGACGCGGCCACCTACCCGAACCCGGGCGCGGTCACCGGCTCGACCGCGGCGCACGACCCGGCGATCGTCAAGAAGCCCACCGGCGGCTACCTGCTGGCGACCACCGGCGACGGCATCACGCTGAAGACGTCCACGGACCGGACGAAGTTCACCGATGCCGGCAAGGCGTTCCCGAACGGCACGTCCTGGGCCGACGCCTACACCGGTGGCAGCGCCACGCTGTGGGCGCCGGACATCTCGTACCACGGCGGGAAGTATCTGATGTACTACGCCGCGTCGACGTTCGGCTCCAGCAAGTCGGCGATCTTCATGGCCTCCAGCACCACCGGCGCGGCCGGCACCTGGACCAACTCCGGCAAGGTGATCGAGTCCACCGCCACCAGCGGCTGGAACGCCATCGACCCGAACCTGACCGTCACGCCGTCCGGCGAGTGGTACCTGACCTTCGGCTCGTTCTGGACCGGCATCAAGATGGTCAAGCTGGACCCGTCCACCGGCAAGCGCGCCGACAGCACCCTGACGAACATCGCCGAGCGGTTCGTGAACAGCAAGTCGGTCGAGGCGCCGTACATCTTCTACCGCAACGGCTACTACTACCTGTTCATGGCGTTCGACCTGTGCTGCAAGGGCGCCTCCAGCACGTACCGCACGATGGTGGCGCGCTCGACGTCGATCACCGGGCCGTACAAGGACCGGGCCGGGACCCTGACCACCGCGGGCGGCGGCACCGAGATCCTGGCGTCGCACGACGCGATCTACGGCCCCGGTCATCCGGCGGTCTTCACCGACACCGACGCCGACGTGCTGGTCTACCACTACTACACGGCCGCCGGCGACGCGAAGCTCGGCCTCAACCTGCTCTCCTGGAGCAGCACCGGCTGGCCCACGGTCTACTGAAAACGCCTCGACGGGCCGCCGCCACGAGACCAGGATCCAGGCCATGGAGACCCTGTGGTTGTGCGGCCCGTGCGGGGTCGGCAAGACCGCGACCGGCTGGGAGCTCTGGTCGCGGCTGGTGGCGGCCGGGGTCCCCGCCGGTTACGCCGACATCGACCAGCTCGGCATGTGCTACCCCGAGCGGCCCGAGGACCCCGGCCGCTTCCACCTGCAGGCCCGCAACCTCGCCGCGGTGATCGCCGGCCACCGGGCCGCCGGCGCCCGCTGCGTGGTCGTCTCCGGCTGCGTCGACGCCCGGCACGGTGTCCGGCGCGACGACCTGCCCGGGCTCGACCTGACGGTGTGCCTGCTGAGCGCGACCGGCGACGAGCTGACCCGGCGCTTCGTGGGCCGGCAGGGCACCGACGCCGGCCTCGATGTGCAGCTGCGCGAGGCGGCGACGCTGAGCGCGGCCACGTTTCCCGACGTCGTGGTGGACACCACCGGCCGTACCGTGCCCGAGGTGGCCGCCGAGATCCGCCGCCGGACCGGGTGGCCGCGCCTGACCGGCACCCCTGCGGGGGACACGTTGCCCGCGGCTGCCGCGGACCCGGGCGGGCGGGTGCTCTGGGTGTCCGGCGCGACCTGCACCGGCAAGTCCAGCGCCGCGTTCCCGGTCTTCCTCCGGCTGGTCCAGGACGGGACCCCGGCCGCCTACGTCGATCTGGAGCAGCTCGGCACGGTCGCCCACGAGATCCGGGCGCGCGTCCTCGCGGCGATGTGGGCCAACTACCGCCGTGCCGGAGCGCGGGCCCTGGTCCTGTCCGGCCCGGTCGCCGACGACGCCACCGCCCGCCTCTACGCCGAAGCGCTGCCCGGGGCGGAGGTGATTCTGCGCCGCCTGCACGCCGGCCCCGGGACGCTGACCGGCCGGATCCTGCGCCGCGGCCGGGGCGAGGGAACCTGGCACCAGCCGGGCGACCCGCTGCTCGGCCGCCCGTGTGTATAAGAGACAGGAGCTGTACGCCGCGATGAACCCGGAGCCGGTCAGTCGGAGACCTTCAGGTCGAGGATGACGCCGTGGTCGGCACACGCCGACTGCAGCCCGCTGACGTGCTCGGTCAGCGGCTGCAGGTAGGTGAGCGCCACCGCCTCGTCGTCCGTGCCGAGCTGCGTCACCTGCCAGAGGATGTCCATCAGCTTGGTGCCGTGCTCCCGCAGGTCGGCGTACCGGGAGTCGGCGAAGACCTTCCGCATCCGGACGTACTCGTCGCGGGTCAGCCGGTCGTCGGCGGTGCTGTCCGACCCGTTCTCCGCCCCGGCGGCCAGCGACTTGCACGCGGCCACGCCGGAGTCCTCCCGGATCGCCCGGTCGTAGAGCAGCCATCCGCCGCCCGCCAGCAGGACCAGGGACAACGCCTGTCTCTTATACAC
>KL571203.1:119213-119857 GCA_000715855.1 Actinoplanes liguriensis | reverse complement strand
GGGGGAGCCACGGCCAGAGCGGGCGTCGCGGCGGCGCGTCCGGCGGTGGCTGCTGGTAACTCTCGGGCTGCGGATAGTGGGGGGCGAAACCCGCTTGGCCGTACGGATCGGTGTACGGCTGGGTCGGCGGGTAACTGACGTACGGATCCTGCGGCGGCGGAAGGGACGGCTGCTGTGGCGGGTACGTCACCTGTCCAGTCTCAGCCGACGCAAAGCACCCCCACAGTGGCCCGAACGGACAGTAATGCCGAAGTCACCCGATCCGGTCAATCACGGGCGGCGAGCGCCTCCGCGGCGAGTTCGAGCAGCCCCTCGACGTCGTCGCCGGGCGGGATCGGCTCGGGGTCCACACACCGGTCCAGCAGCAGCTCCACCAGCGCGGCCTGGTCCACGATCGGGCCCGCGGCGATGGCGCCCGGCAGGATGCGGATCTCCACCGTGTCCCGGACGGGGGTCGACGTCAGCAACTGGGTCAGGTTCACGTCGAAGTACTTCGTCAGCTCACCGGCCGTGGCGGCCGCGCGCAGAACCTCGTACGAGGGAATGTCGCGGACCGCATCCACCAGCGGCCCGGGCAGGGGAGCGAGTCTGCGGCAGGCCGGGTTGGTGCGCAGCACCGCCCGCAGCGGCTCGCGCCAGTAGGC
>KL571203.1:104932-118995 GCA_000715855.1 Actinoplanes liguriensis | reverse complement strand
GCTCAGAGATGTGTATAAGAGACAGCCGTCCACGTGCAGGTGCACCGCCGCCTCGTAGGGCACGGTGAAGCCCAGCTCCCGGGCGGGCGCCAGCAGCTCCTCGAGCCGCTCCGCGTGGTCCTCGGTGAGCGGCGGCGTGATGATCTCGCAGGGCCGCTCCCGTTCACCGCCGAGCGGCGAGGCGAGCGCGATCGTCGCGTCCGCGGCATCGTTCGATCGCTGTGCCGCGCCAGCAGCCGCAGCAGCCGCGAGTCGTCGGTGAGCACCCGGAACCACCCGGGGATCGGCGGCGCCTTCGGATCGAGGCCCGCCGTCAGCGTGATGTCGTCGACCAGGGTGCACAGCAGCGTCCCGTCCGGGCGCCGCACCTCGAAACCCTGGGTCAGGTGCAGGAACCGCCCGAGGCCGGGAACCAGGGACGGCTCGCTGTCGTGGTGCCACACCGGCCGGACGCTGCCCCCGCAGCGCCCGGCCAGATCCATGGCGAGGGTACGCCGGCTGACCCCGGGCGGGGCCATCAGCTCGATCTCGAAGCCGGTGCGCCGGCGCAACCTCGGTGTCACGGCTGGAACGGCAGCGTCTGCCCGGCGATCAGCTTCTTGCCACCCGCGACCTTGGCGTCGTACGCCGTCTTGAGCTTCCACAGCTTGGCCAGCTTGGCGGCGTCGTCCACGTCGTAGCCGGCCTGGAAGAACGCCGCGACCTGGGCCTCCTCCTTCGCGCTCTGCACGTTCTCCGGGCTCGGCTTGACCGGCAGCTTCTTGCCGGCGAGCAGCTTCTCACCGGCGGCGATCTTGGCGTCGTACGGCGTCTTGAGCTTCCACAGCTTGGCCAGCTTGACCGCGTCGTCGTAGTCGTAGCCGGCGCTGAAGAACTTGGTCACCGAGTCCGGGATGTCCTCCGGGGTGGGCGCCGGGATCGGCAGCGTCTGCCCGGCGAGCAGCCGTCGCCCGGCCTCGGCCTTGACCGCGCCCAGGTCGTCGCGCCCGGCCGGCATGTTCCAGAGCTTGGCCAGCGTGAGCGCCTCCTCGGCGCCGTAGCCGGCGTCCCAGTAGGCATCCCACTCCTTCTCCGGGTCCGCGCTCGCGCTCGGCGAGACGGGAGCCGCGGCCACGATGGGGGCCGTGGCCGCGGAGTCGGACGGCCCGGCCGGGAGGATGGCGGGCAGGTTGACGACGGCGGCGATCAGGCCGGCGCCCAGCGCGGCGCCACCGGCCACCGTGACACCACGACGGCGCCACTTGTGCTTGGTGGAAAGCTCGACGACCCGGGCGTAGACCTCGGCCGGATCAGGGGTGTGGGACTCGCGGCTCTCGAAGGCCTCGCGCAGCCGGTCACCGTGGTCGGTCACGACTTCTCCTCAGCAAGCTGTAACTGTCGCTCCGACTCCAGCCGGAGCGTTCGGAGTGCCTTCGACGCCTGGCTGCGCACCGTCGCCGGTGAACAGTTGAGCAGGTCCGCGATGCTGTCATCGTCCAGTTGCTCGTAGTAGCGGAGTACGAGCACGGCACGCTGCTTGCGCCCGAGTGTGGCCAGCCTGTTCCACAACTCGTCGGACTCGGCGATCCGGTCGGCGTGGTCGTGGACCCCGCCGCGGGCGTCGTCTATCTCGACGAGTCGCTCGCCGGCGAGATGCAGGTTGCGAACCGCCCAGGAGCGCCGCCAGGACAGGTACTCGTTGAGCACCATGCGCCGGACATACGCCTCCGGAGAGTCCGCCCCGCTGATCCGTTTCCACTTGACGTGGGCACGGGCCAGCACCTCCTGCACCACGTCCTGTGCCAGATGCCGGTCGCCGGTGAGGACGACGGCGTAGCGCAGGAGGCTGGGCAGCCGGGCCATCGCGAATTGCTCGAAGGTCACACCACCATCGACGCTCGCCGCCCCCACTTCTGTGCACCGCCCTTTCAACTTTATTTATCCGTTACCCCACCAGGTGGGCGGACCGGTGAGCAGTAGGCCTGACCAATGATGTCCAAGCCGTGGCTGCACGGCTCCTCGACCTGTGCCCGCCGGCCGTGCTCCGCGAACGGGCCGACCACGGTTACGGCCTGGCGCAGCGCCTCGCCACCGCCGGCGTCGCGGACGTCCCCGGCGGCACCCTCTATCCTGCGCTGCTCCGCCTCGAAGAGCAGGGGCTTGCGGTGCCGAGCCGGGCGCCGTCCGAGTCCGGCCCCCACCGGAAGTACTACGAGATAGCCCCGGCCGGGCGAAGTGTCCTCGACGAGCAGGCCGCGCAGTGGCCCCGATTCCGCGACGGCGTCGACACGCTGCTCGACCCCGTCCGGGAGGCGCGATGACCTGGCCCGAGCGGTCACGTCTGGCGCGCCACCCGGAGCCCTAGCGGCGTTTACGCAGGTGGCGGCGCAGGATCGACCGGGCCACCAACAGTGCCGCGACCGCCACCACCTGCCCGCCGAGGATCACCTTGTTGACGTCGAGCGCCGGCTTCCAGGTCACCTCTCCGTCCTTGAGGATGAAGACCCCGGCCGGCTGGGCGTTCAGGCCGAACCCGGCGCCGGAACCCTCACCGGTCTCGTCGCCGGGTTTCGCCTCACGGGTGTCCTTCTCGCCCCGGGCGACGGCGGACCCGGAACCGGCGCCACCACCACCGCCCGCGCTCACCTTGGCGACCGGCAGCAGGACGACGCCGTCCCGCTCGACCGGTTCGCCGAACACCCGTCGTACCGTGGCAGTGTCGGTCGCGGCCTTGGCCTTCTCCAGCAGAGTCGCGCTGTCCATCGATCTCCCCCTCGTCGGCGTAGAGGGGTCCAGCCTGTCAGCTCCCGGCCACCCGGAGAGTCGGTCAGCCGACACCGCGGTAGGGGGCGGTGCTCCCACGGACGACCAGATGGGTGGGCACCAGGTCGGTGCCGGGACCACCCGGACCGGCGCTGATCTGCTCCAGGAGGGCCTCCACGCACCGGCGGCCCACCTCGGCGAAGTCCTGGTGCACGGTGGTCAGCGGCGGCAGGTAGGAGGACGCGTCGGCGATGTCGTCGAAGCCCACCACGCTGACGTCCCCGGGCACGCTGCGTCCCAGCTCGTTCAGCGCCCGCAGCACCCCGAGCGCCATCTGGTCGTTCGCCACGAAGACCGCGGTGCAGGAGGGTGGCAGGGACAGCCCGGCCTGATAGCCGCTCTCGGCGGACCAGTCACCGCGCCCGATCGCCGGCACCGGCCGGCCGGCCTCCTCGAGGACGTCGCGCCAGGCCTGCGCGCGCCGCTCGGCGGCGTACGACTCGGCGGGCCCGGCGATGTGCCACACCGTGGGATGTCCCAGCTCGAGCAGGTGACGCACGGCCTGCCGAGCTCCGTCCGCCTGGTCGGTGTCGACCACCGGATAACGCTCTCCCGCATCCGAGTCGACGACCACCACGTGCACCGCGGGCGGCAGCGCGACGGTCGCGGCGTCCAGCAGGTGCACCTCGATGATCACGATGACGCCGTCGACCGCCAGCTCGCCCATCCGGGTGAACGCACCGAGCACGTTGTCCTGAGTGGGCACGCCGACCGGGATCAGCGTGATCGCATAACCCTCGGCGGCCGCCTGGGTCGCGATGGCTTCGACGGTACGACTGTTGCCCGTCGACGAGAGCCCGAAGAGGATCACCCCGAGCGTGTTGAACCGTCCGTACCGCAACGACCGTGCCGCGCTGTTCGGCCGGTAGCCCAGTTCGCGCATGGCGGCGAGCACCTGTTCCCGGGTGGACTCGACCACGCCGGCCTGCCCGTTCGCCACCCGGGACACGGTCTGCGAGGAGACCCCGGCCAGCTTGGCCACGTCGGCCATCGACACCCGTTGTTTGCGGCGCCCGCCGGGCACGTCGGAACCACCGCGAAGACGCTGTGTTTCGATGCTGTTACTCCTTGACCGGCCTGGTGACGCGTGCCACTATACGGCACACATGTTTACGCAAACATTTCCAACCGCAGTCAAACATGTTTACGTAAACATCGACATCAACAATCAACGTAAGGAGGCACGGTGACACGGCGGTCCTGGATCGGCTGGCAGTTCGTTGCCCCGTTCCTGACGGTCTTCGCGCTGGTCTTCCTCGCGCCGATCGCCTACTCGCTCTACCTGAGCCTCTACCGCACCAAGCTGATCGGGGGCACCAGCTTCGTCGGCCTGGAGAACTACTCCAAGGCCGTCGAGGACCCGCAGTTCTGGTCCGCGGTCGGCCGGGTGAGCCTCTTCCTGGTCGTCCAGGTGCCGATCATGCTGCTCCTGGCGCTGCTGATCGCGCTCGCGATCGACAGCGGGCGGCTCTACGGCTCGTCCTTCTTCCGGATCTCGATCTTCCTGCCCTACGCGGTGCCGGCCGTGGTGGCCACGCTGATGTGGGGCTTCATGTACGGCAGCCAGTTCGGCCTGATCCGCTATCTCAACGACTGGCTCGGGACCACGCTGCCCGACCCGCTCGCCCCGAACCTGGTCCTGGCCGCCATCGGCAACATCACGACCTGGGAATTCGTCGGTTACAACATGATCATCCTGTTTGCGGCGCTCCGGATCGTCGACCCCTCGCTCTACGAGGCCGCGGCGATCGACGGTGCCGGCCAGTTCCGGATCATCCGGGCGATCAAACTGCCCGCCCTGCGTGGCCCGCTGCTGATCACCACGATGTTCTCGATCATCGGCAGCTTCCAGCTCTTCACCGAGCCGGTGGTGCTGAAGACCATCGCCCCGAACGCGATCCTCACCTACTTCACGCCGAACTACTACGCCTGGCAGCTCTCCGTCGGCGGTCAGCAGTTCAACTACTCCGCCACGGTGGCGGTCGTGATGGGGCTGCTCACCATGCTCGTGGCCTACCTCGTGCAGGCCCGTGCCGTACGGAAGGCGGTGTGATGGTCTCCGCACCCACGATCCGCCCGCAGGCGCGTCGCAAAGCGCAACCACCGGCGACGCCGCGGAAGAGGACCAAGAGCTGGTCGCTCACCGCGATCACCACGGTCATGCTGATCTACACGCTGTTGCCGCTGGCCTGGCTGTTCATCAGCGCGACCAAGACCCAGGACAACCTGCTCGGCTCGTTCGGGCTCTGGTTCCACGGCGACTTCGCGCTCTTCGACAACATCGGCAGGACGTTCACCTATCAGAACGGCATCTACCTGCGCTGGCTCGGCAACACGGTGTTCTACGTGGTGATCGGCGCCGGGGGAGCGACCCTGCTCTCCACGCTCGCCGGGTACGGCCTGGCGAAGTTCGCCTTCCCCGGCCGCCGCGCGGTCTTCGCCCTGATCCTCGGCGCGGTCGCCGTGCCGCCCACCGCGCTCGCCATCCCGACGTTCCTGCTCTTCGCGAAGGCCGGGATCACCGACACGGTCTGGGCGGTGATCATCCCGTCCCTGATGGTCCCGTTCAGCCTGTACCTGATGTGGACCTTCTCCCGGGACGCGGTGCCGGACGAGATCCTGGAGTCGGCCCGCGTGGACGGCGCCGGGGAGTTCCGGATCTTCTTCAAGCTGGCCGTGCCGCTGCTCTCGCCCGGCCTGGTCACCGCGCTGCTCTTCAACGTCGTGGTGACCTGGAACAACCTGTTCCTCCCGCTGATCATGCTGAAGGACCGCAACCTCTTCCCGATCACGCTGGGCATCTACACCTGGAACCAGCAGGCCCAGACGGTCGGCGGCGACGTCGTCTTCAACCTCGTGATCACCGGTTCCCTGCTCGCCATCGTCCCGCTCATCGCCGCCTTCCTGCTGCTCCAGCGTTACTGGCAGTCGGGCCTCGCGGTGGGCAGCGTCAAACAGTGAATCCCCTCAGAGAAAAAGGAATGCGCATGGAACTCTCCCGCCGGCGCCTGCTTCTCGGCGCCGCCTCGTCCTTGGCCCTCCTCGCCGCGGGCTGTGGCTCCTCCGACGACAGCGGTGACGACACGAAGGCCGCCTCCACCACGGTCTCCGACGCCGATGTCGAGGCGGCGCTGCAGGCCGGAGGCAGCATCACGGTCTGGGCCTGGGAGCCCACGCTGACCAAGGTGGTCGCCGACTTCCAGACCAAGTACCCCAAGGTCAAGGTCAACCTGATCAAGAACGGCAGCGGCAACGACCAGTACACCGCGCTGGCGAACGCGATCAAGGCCGGCACCGGCGTGCCGGACCTGGCCCAGATCGAGTACTTCGCGCTGCCGCAGTTCGCGCTGGGCAAGTCGGTCGCCGACCTGAACACGTTCGGCGCGAAGTCGCTGGACGGCACGTTCACCCCCGGCCCGTGGAGCTCGGTGCACTCGGGCGACAAGATCTACGGCCTGCCGATGGACTCCGGCCCGATGGCGCTGTTCTACAACAAAGAGGTCTTCGACAAGTACGGCATCCAGGTCCCGACCACCTGGGAGGAGTACGCGGCCGCGGCGGAGAAGCTGCACACCGCGAACCCGAAGTCCTGGATCACCAGCGACAGCGGCGACGCCGGCTTCACCACCAGCATGATCTGGCAGGCCGGCGGGCGGCCGTACAAGGTCGACGGCACCGACGTCACGATCAACTTCGACGACGACGGCACCAAGAAGTGGACCGGCCTCTGGCAGGGCATGATTGACAAGAAGCTGCTCGCCCCGATCCCGGGCTGGAGTGACGCCTGGTACAAGGGCCTCGGCGACGGCACCATCGCCACCCTGGTCATCGGCGCCTGGATGCCGCCGAACCTGGAGTCCGGCGTCAAGGCCGCCTCCGGCAAGTGGCGGGTCGCGCCGATGCCGCAGTGGGCCTCCGGCGAGAAGGTCACCTCGGAGAACGGCGGCAGCTCCCTCGCGGTCACCGAGGCGAGCCAGAGCAAGACCCTCGCGTACGGCTTCATGAAGTACGCCACGGTCGGCGACGGCGCACAGAGCCGTACCGACCAGGGCGCGTTCCCGGCGACCACCGCGCAGCTCAACGCGGAGGCGTTCAAGAGCAAGGAGTTCCCGTACCTGGGCGGCCAGAAGGCCAACGAGGTCCTCGCCGAGGCCGCCAACCAGGTCGCGACCGGCTGGTCGTACCTGCCGTTCCAGGTCTACGCGAACAGTGTCTACAACGACTCCGTCGGTAAGGCCTACACCGGCGGAAGCACCCTGCAGGACGGCCTGAAGGCCTGGCAGGACACCTCCACCAAGTACGGCCAGGAACAGGGCTTCACGGTTAAATGACAACGGACAACACGACGCCCCGGCGCTGGCTGCGCCGCGCCGGGGCGCCCCGCCTGGAGTACGGCGCCGACTACAACCCCGAGCAGTGGCCGCGTGAGGTCTGGGCCGAGGACGTGCGGGCGATGCAGGCGGCCGGAGTCACCGTCGTCTCGCTGGCGATCTTCTCCTGGGCCAGGATCCAACCCCGGCCCGAGGTGTACGACTTCGCCTGGCTGGACGAGGTGATCGACCTGCTGCACGCCGGTGGCATCTCGGTCGACCTCGCCACCGCGACCGCGTCCCCGCCGCCGTGGCTGACCGCCCGGCACCCGGAGATCCTGCCGGTCGACAAGTTCGGCAACACCGTCTGGCCGGGCGGCCGGCAGCACTGGCGGCCCACGTCGCCGGTCTTCCGGGCGCACGCGTTGCGCCTGGTGCGCGCGCTGGCTACCCGGTACGGCAAGCACCCGGCCGTGGTCGCCTGGCACGTCAACAACGAGCTGGGCTGCCACAACGTCTACGACTACTCGGACGACGCGGCGACCGCGTTCCGCACCTGGCTGCGGGACCGCTACGTCACGCTGGACGGGTTGAACGAGGCGTGGGGCACCGACTTCTGGTCGCAGCGCTACTCCGACTGGGACCAGATCATCCCGCCCCGGCAGGCCGCCACCCACCCGAACCCGACGCAGAACCTGGACTTCAAGCGGTTCTCCTCGGACGCGCTCAAGGACCACCTGCGCGCCGAGCGGGACCTGCTGCACGAGCTCAGCCCGGACGTGCCGGTCACCACGAACTTCATGGTGATGGGCCTGATGAACACGATGAACTACCCGGACTGGGCCGCCGAGGTCGACTTCATCTCCAACGACCACTACGTGCTGCCCGGCCCGCAGTCGCGCGACGAGCTCTCCTTCTCGGCGAACCTGACCGGCAACATCGCCGGCGGCAAGCCGTGGTTCCTGATGGAGCACTCCACCAGCGCGGTCAACTGGCAGCCGATCAACGTCGCCAAGAAGCCCGGCGAGCTGCACCGGGACTCCCTGACGCACGTGGCGCACGGCGCCGACGCGGTCTGCTTCTTCCAGTGGCGGCAGTCCAGGGCCGGCGCCGAGAAGTACCACTCGGCGATGGTGCCGCACGCGGGGGAGGACACCGCGCTGTTCCGCTCGGTGGCCGAGCTCGGCGCCCGGCTGCGGGACCTCGCGGATCTGGCCGGCAGCGACAAGGTGCCGGCGAAGGTGGCGATCCTGTTCGACTGGGAGTCGTGGTGGGTGTCCGAGCACGACTCGCATCCGACCGACCGGCTGCGCTACCGCCAGGAGGCCCTGGACTGGTACACCGCGTTGCTCGACCTCGGGATCCGGGCTGACGTCGTACCCGCAAGCCGGGCTCTTGACTTTGACCTGGTCATCGCGCCGATCTTGCACGTGGTGCCGGACGAGCTGCGTGAGCGGCTCGGCGCCTTCGTGGCCGGCGGCGGGCACCTGATCACCACGTACTTCTCCGGGATCGTGGATCAGAACGACCAGATCTGGCTCGGCGGTTATCCGGGGGCGTTCCGGGATCTGCTCGGCATCCGGATCGAGGAGTTCGCGCCGCTGCTCGACGCGGAGAGCGTCGAGCTGGACAACGGGACGACCGGCACGCTGTGGACCGACCGGGTCGACGTGACCGATCCCGCGGTCGAGATCCTCGCCCGCTACAAGACCGGTGACCAGGCGGAACGCCCGGCGATCACCCGGCGCGCGGTGGGCGCCGGATCCGCGGCCTACGTCTCCACCCGGCTCGGCGCGGACGGGCTGACCGTGGTCCTGCCCGGCCTGCTGGACGCCGCGGGGGTGACCAGTGAGTTGCCGCCGGCCCTGCGCGGGCGGGTGGAGCTGGCCCGGCGCGGGGACCACCGGTTCCTGATCAACCGTACGTCCGAGCCGGTCGACCTCGGCGAGGACGGGACTCTCGAACCCCGCGGCGTGGTGATCCTGCGCTCCTAGTTTGATCGACAGACGCTGGGTGCTGCTTCGGGGGCCTTGAAGCAGCACCCAGCGTGCTCATGTGAACCGGCGTTCGAGAATCGAACGCCGGTTCACGTAGTTGTCAGCTCGCCGTGCCGGGCACGAGTGCGAGAGCTTGCGCGGCGGTCGTCTCGCGCAGATACAACCGGCCGCCGGATTCGGTGACGAACCGTTTCGGATAATTGATCGATCGCAACGTAAGTGCGGCACCCGAGCGAATCGTGACCGGACAGAAAGTGGCGTCCCGCGCGAACAGATCGGACCGATCCTGCCGGGTCAGCTTTATTTCGAAGTTCTGGTGCCGGATGAAATAGCCGGGAAAGTTAACAGATTCGAACGAGACGCATCCGGAATTCCCCAGGCCGGCACGCACCGTGAAGGTCGAGTCGGCCCGGTCGAGGGCGCTGCTGGCGGCGCCTATGGCGTCTATCCGCCCTAGAAAATTGCGGTGCCGGACCCGATATCCGGGCCGGTCGGCGAGGGGTAGGTCGACCGTCGAACCGACACGCAACGTGACGGCCGACGGTGTTGACGTGGACTTCGAAGTGGTCTTCGACGGTGACGGGGAAGACCTCGAAACCGGTCGATCCCGAGGGGGTGTCGTCGTGGGAGCGCTCCCGGAGAATACTGGTCTTGAACTGGGGATCGGGGCGACGACGACGGTCCGGGCGGGCGACGGCGCTGGCGGGACACCGTCGGCAAGGAACGTCGGATCGCCCTCTTTCTCGGCACTGCCGAGACCGGCGGCGGTCACGCCGGCCACCCCGAGGGTGGCAATCGCGACAGCCATCAGGGCGGCACGTCTGCGGAACCGTCCTGACCTGCGGTTCCATCCCGGGAAGCCGGGAATCGGGGCCGGTGGGAAAGAGGTGGGCGTGAAGGGCCGGACCGGTGCTTTGCGGGACTGCACTTCGGGGGAATACGGCGGCACCCAGCCGCCGACCCGCAACGCCTCTTGGGGGTCGTCTTCCGGCATGTAATTCGCTTCCTGCAGAACCTGACGCAAACGAACTTAATGAAGCGATAAGGATCTTTGTCGGACGGGTGCCGGATATCAAGGGTTTCACTGGAAACCGCGTACAAATCTTTTCTCACCGATGGCCGAACCGAACCACGGGGCGATGCGTATACCTCAGCGGACCACCCGGCGTGGACATGGGGTGCCGGCTGGCCGCAGCGAGGAGACGTACGTGGAAAGTCCTGTTCCGAAGACCGACGACCCGTCGGCGACCCCACCGGCCCTGCCCCGGATCTCCGACTACTGGCCCGACGCCCCGCAGCGGATCGGGCCGCCCGCCGACCACTACGAACTGCCCGGGGTGGACGCCACCCGTACCGGGCCCGCCCTGCACACCCGGCCCGCGTCCGAGGAGACGCCGGACGGGGACGACCCGGCCGGCACCCGGTGGATCGGGGAGCCGGGCGGCCGTACCGGCAAGGATTGGAAGCCCGTCGTCCTGCTGGCCGCCGTCGCCCTCCTCGCCGGCGGCGCCGTCTTCGCGGCCGTCTCCTACGCGCGATCCGACCGTGCGGACACGGCGGCCCTCCCCGCTCCCGCGCTGCCCGTGCCGACCGCCGAGGGAACGCCACCGGCCACGCCGCCGGTCTCGATCGGCACCTCGCCGCCCGCGGCCCCGTCCTCCGCGCCGGCCCCGAACACGCCGCCGCCCGCCGCCGCCACGACCCCGCCGACCCCGTCCGCGGCCACGTTCGAGCTGGTCAACGGCGTCACGCAGCTCCGGCTCGCGATCGGTGACGTGGACGGCGGCTTCTTCCGGGTCGGCGTCGGCGACGACAGCACGATCACCGCGAAGGCCACGTTCGACGACGGCACGCTCAAGGTCACGGTCACCCCGAACGGGAAGAAGAACGGCTCGGCCCGGGTCGAGGTGCTGCTCAGCGACGACGTGAAGTGGTCACTGCGGATGCGGGGCGGGGTGAGCGAAGCGGGCCTCGGCCTGTCCCGCGGCCGGATCGGCGCGATCGAGTTCATCGGGGGTGCCGCGACCGTGGACATGTCCGTTCCGGATCAGAAGGACACCATCCCGATCGTGGAACGTGGCGGCATCGGGACCTGGCGCATCGTCACCGACGACAAGGAGGCGGTGCGGGCGTTCTTCCGCAAGGGCGCCGGCAAGGTCACCCTCTACGGCGACACCGACAAGACCGTGGACAAGGGCGACACGGTCCGCTCCGGCGACGACGCGGATCTGCGGATCGACTCGGAGGGCGGGGTGGGTGCCCTGACCGTTCAGTCGGACTGAGCGCCGGGGAGAATCGGCGGGTGACACGTACCCAGGGTGATGCCGTTCCGCCGGAGGCGTCCTTCTCCCTCGACCATTTCATCGGCCTCTACGAGGCGAAGGACGACCCCTGGGACAACGAGACCAAATGGAGTGACCAGCGGAAATACGCGGTCGCGATGGCCAGCCTGCCGCGGGCGCGGTACCGCAGCGCCTACGAGCCCGGCTGCGCGGTCGGCGTGCTCAGCGTGATGCTCGCCGCCCGCTGCGACGCGGTGCTGGCCGTCGACTGCGTCGACGAAGCGGTGGCCCAGGCGCGAACCGCCGTTGACAAGCTCTCCCACGTACGGGTCGAGCGGGCACTCCTGCCCGCCGAGCTCCCCGACGACACGTTCGACCTGATCGTCATCGGCGACCTGCTGTACTACCTCTCCGCCGAGGATCTCGCGCTGATGCTCGACGGCGTGCTCGCCCGCCTGGAGCCGGGCGGCGACCTGCTCGTCGCCCACTTCCGCGACCGCGAGAACCCCGGCGGTTACGACGGCTTCAACGTCCACGCCGAGGTGGCCGCCCGCCCGGAGCTCGACCGCCTGGTCCACCACGAGGACGAGTGGTTCGTCGTCGACGTTTTCCGCAAACGCGACCCGGACCTGGACTGACCGTCCCCTGACCCCCGGTTATGACCAGGGGACGGTCAGCCCCCGGCGGGTGAGTTGTTCTTCAGGACCTCGTCGAACAACTCCTTGCCGAGGCTGGCCGGCACCCGCACGCGGCCGCCGTGGTCCGAGACGGCCTGCGGGCAGGTCGCGTCGCCGAGAACCACGATGATGCCGTCGTTGAAGCCGAGCCCGACCGAGCCCGGTGACTTCAGCACGCACTCCTCGCCGGCCGGCACGGGCTCGGTCAGTCCGGCGAGTTGCTCCCGGATCCGGTTCAGCGTCTTGGCGTCCGTCGCGGTGGGTACGCCCGGCGCGTCGATGGAGACGCTGGTGATGGTCTTGGGCAAGGTCAGGCCACCGCCGGGCGGGGCGGCCGGACCGGCCGGCCAGGTGGTCAGTTCGAGCAGCTCGGAGCGCCTCTTCTCCGGGAGGTCGGGGAGGACCAGCCCGGCTGTCGTGCCGGCGCCGCCGAACGCCCTGTAACGCCACAGCCCGTTCATGGTGTCCTCGCCCTCGAGGACGTTGGCGTCCTTGGACACCAGCACCGGCGGTGAGAGCAGGCCTCCGGTGCCCTCCGGTTGAACCGCGATCCAGGCCTGGTCGCTCGGTGCGCAGGCGTGCGAGGGCTCCACGGTGTCGACGAAGTAGATGGTGTCTGGCTTGGCCGTGCAGGGATCGAACCGGGCCGCCTTCGTCGTCTTCCACCCGTCCGGCACGGTTATGGTCAGGCCCCCGAAGGCGACCGTCGTGGACGGCGTGGGCTTCGCGTCACCCGGAAAGCCCAGCGCGAGCGGCACGGCCAGGGCGACCACCCCGGTGGCGACCGCCGCGGCCCAGGCGCGGCGGCGGTTCGCGCTGCGCCGCCCGAGACGGACCATCGTGGTGACCGGGTCGGACCCGGCCGGGGTCACCGAGGAGGCCGCGCGGTCGAGCAGTTCAGTGATCTCGTTCGGGTTCACGGCATCTCCTTCACGGACGAGGTGAGCAGCCCGTCGGCGCGCAACGCGGCCAGGGCCCGGGACGTACGGCTCTTGACCGTGCCGACGGCGATGCCCAGGATCTGCGCGACCTCGCTCTCGGTGGCGTCCGCCCAGAACCGCAGCACGAGCACGACGCGCTGGTCGACGGGCAGCCGCCGCAGCACGGCGAAGATCTGGACGCTGAGGTCGGAGTGCTCCGCGAACTCCTGCCGGCCCTCGTCCGGCAACTCCCCGGTCGGCACCTCGCCACGCCATCGCCGCCGCCGGGCGCGCATCGCGGCACGGACCATCACCCGTCGCACGTACGCCTCGGGCCGCCCGTCCGGCGCGCTCAGCCGGTGCCACGAGCGGTAGGCCGCGATCAGCCCCTCCTGGGCGAGGTCCTCGCCCAGCAGCCCGTCACCGGCCAGCAGCGCGCCGAAGCGCACGATCCCGAGGTAGCGGCCGGCCACGAACTCCTCGTAACCGGCCAGGTCCCCCCGTCGTATCAACCTCATACCCCATCAAGGTCCCTGGCCCCGGCGAAAGGTTCCCGCCCGGCGAGGGAATTCATCCACCGGTACGGATCCAGGGGTCAGGCTGCCAGAACCAGGCTGAGCGCGCCGACCCGCTTGGACTTCTTCGCCTCGTAAATGGCCAGGTCGGCGCGGCGGAGCAGGGCGTCCACCGTGTCGCCGGGCGCGGCCCCGTCGGCGCCGACGCTGACCCCGATGCGGACCCACCACGGGGCGCGGGTTCCGGCCGGCGCACGGCGTAGCGCGAGCACCACGGCCGGCATCACCGCGCCGAGCGTCACCGCCAGGAACGGCCATTGGCGCAGCTCGAACGGCCACGCCGGATACGTCGCCACCAGCAGGGTGGTGACCACGGCGTAGCAACGGAGCAGCACGTGCGGCTGATCGGCCGTCGCCCGCGGAACCTGAAGCCTTGAGCCGGCCGATCTCAGCGTGAATCGCCGTTCGCATCCGTCACCCGGTGCCCTCACTCGCCCTCATACGGTGCCCTCACGCTCCCTCACCCGTCCTCGGCCGGCGCTCACCCGTCCTCGGCCGGC
>KL571203.1:101658-104661 GCA_000715855.1 Actinoplanes liguriensis | reverse complement strand
TCCTCGGCCGGCGCTCACCCGTCCTCGGCCGGCCCTCACCCGTCCTCGGCCGGCCCTCGCCCGTCCTCGGTCGGCCCTCAGCTGTCCTCGGCCGGTGCGCTCAGCCGGCCGATCTCAGCGCGGTCAGTCCCGCGATCCCGCGCGACCCGAGTGAATCGCCGTTCGCGGATGAGAACCAGTGCACCCAGCCGGGCGCGCCCGCGTACAGCCGCGTGCCGTCCCGGCTCACGGCCATTCCGCGCAGCGGCGCCGGGACCGACCGGCTCGCCTCGACCGCGCCGGTGTCCCGGTTCAGGACGGTGATCCGGTCGCCGGCGCCGGCGATCACCCGCCGGTCGGCGCCCAGCGCGAGGGACGCCACCGCACCGGACGTCATCGGCGCCGCCACCACCCGGTCGACGGCAAGTGAATCCAGGTTCGCAAACGCGAGCCGACCACTCGTACTGTCCACCACCGCGACGTCCCGGGTGTCCGCGGCGATCGCGTGCCCCTCCGGCGGTCCCTCGCCGAACGGGTGCGGCAGATCCAGGCAGTACGCCCAGCCCTCGGCCAGGTTCAGCACGTGCACGAACGCGTGCGCGTTCCCCGGCCGCCCGGAGAGCAGATCGCGCGTGTGCTGGTGCCCGGGCTGATGCGTGTAGAGCGTGAGCAGCATCTGCCCGCTCCGGGTCAGCACCGCCTGCCGCCCCTCGCCGCGCATCGCCTCCTCGGCGCCGCTCGGCACCGGCACCTTGTTCCGCGTCAGCAGCGGCTCCAGCGTCCCGGACGCCAGATCGAGCCGCCGCACCCGATAGTGGTCCGGTTTCGCCGCCGGGAGCCAGTCCAGCACGAACAGGCCGTTCCGGTCGGTGGTGAACGCATCCGGCTCGATCACGCCGGGCAGGTCGAGCTCCCGCGCGCGGCCGTCGGACACGACGGTCAGCGGGGTCCGGGCGCGACCGGAAGGGATCACCGCAGCCGGGGTCCGGGTCAGCGCGCAGGCACGCCCGTCCGGCGAGATCACCCGGGGCAGCCATCCCGCGGCGACGCCGACGGCCGCGATCTCCGCGCCGGTCGGGGCTTCGATCAAGGTCAGATGCTTTTCCCGTACGACGGCAAGCCGCGCCCCGTCGTGGGAGAGCACCGCCGCGGGCCCCTGGACCTGTTCCCCCTCCGGTGTCACCCGCACCAGCCCGCGGCTGGTCTCGGCGATCAGCACGTCGGTGAGCGGCGTGGAGGCCACGGCTTGGTCCCGGCAGCCGGCGAGCGCGAGCCCGGCCGCCCCGGTCAGGGCGAGGAAGTTCCGGCGAGTCGTCATGTCCCGATGACACCGCTCGATGCGGAACCGGTTCCCGATCGGTGGTGTCCTATTCATGTGGCAGCAGACGAGGCGGCCGTCGTGGCACGGGCGCGCGCGGGGGACCTGGACGCGTACGAGATCCTGGTCGAACGCTGCACCGCCCCCGCGCACCGGGCGGCCGTGCTGCTCGGCGCCGGCGCGGACGCGGACGACGTGGTGCAGGAGGCGTTCGTGAAGGCGTACCGGCAGCTCGGGCGGTATCGCGGCGACGCCGGGTTCAAGGCGTGGCTGCTCGCCATCGTCGCGAACGAGACCCGCAACCTGGTGCGATCGCGGCGAAGACGCGACGGCCTGCTGCAAAGGGTCGGAGCGCGTGAGAACCCGGATTCACATGAGCCGGACCCGGCCGAGACCGCGGTGGCCGGTGAGCGGCGGCGGTTCCTGCTCGACCAGTTGCGCGCGCTCGACGCGCGGGACCGGGACGTGCTCGTCTGCCGGTACCTGCTGGACCTCTCCGAGCCGGAGACCGCGATGACGCTCGGGCTGCCCCGCGGCACCGTGAAGTCGAGGACGGCTCGCGCGCTCGGCAAGCTGCGCGACCGGATGCCGGTGGAGGGGGTGCCCGGTGTCTGAACGGGAGTTCGACGGACTGATCGAAGAGCTTCGTGAGCTGGGGCGTGCTTACGCCGTACCGGAAGCAATCGATCAGCGACAAGCGGTCCGGAGGCGCCTCGCGCGCCCGGCCTCGCGGCGGCATCGCGCCGGTTTCTATCTTTCCGCGATCGTCGCGGCGCTGGTCGTCGCCGTGGTGGCGATCTCGCCGGCCCGGGCGACCGTGGTCGACGCGTTCCGCCGGATCGCCGGGATCGAGCTGCGGCAGGAACGGTCGCCGGAGCCGCTGCCGGCGACGCCGAGTCCGATTCCGTCCATCCGGGACGCGGACCTCGACACGGCGCGACGGACGGCGCTCTTTCCGGTGATGTCACCGGCGGTGCTGGGGTCGCCCGACCGGGTACTTCTCGCGGATTCGGACAAAAACGACGCGCCGCGTGTGGTGTCGCTCGTCTACCGGGGCGGTACGGTGCGTTTCGACCAGTTCGACGGGACGCTGGAGCCGGCGTTCCTGAAGACCGCTCCGAACGCGGAGTGGGTGACTCTCGGCGACGGCGCTGCCTGGCTGCCCGAGCCGCACCCGGTCACGTACGTCGGACGCGACGGCGTGGCCCGGACCGAGACCGCCCACCTCGCGGGGCCGACGCTGATCTGGGCGACCGGGGGCGTCACCTATCGGTTGGAGGGACTGACGACGCTCGACGAGGCGCTGACGGTGGCCCGGTCGGTGCGCTGACGTGACGCTGAAGGGGATATGAGAGTTCGTTCCGCGGTCCTGGCCGTCCTCGCCTGCACGGTGCTCGTGGCCTGCTCCGACGACCCCGAACCCCGACCCGCTCCGACGACGGCCAGCCCGTCCGCGTCCGTCGAGCAGTTCTACACCGAGCCGTCCGGGCCGGCCGTCGCGCAGGTCCAGCAGTGGACCGCCGAGGGCCGGACCGCGGACGCGACAGCGGTGCGCCGGATCGCCGACGCACCGACCGCGGTCTGGTTCGCCGACGCTGAACCGGGATTCGCGGACAAGGCGCGGGATCTGGTCACCGCGGCCCAGGTCGCCGGGCGGACGCCGGTTCTGGTCGCCTACTACGTCCCGCAGCGTGACTGCGGCGGCC
>KL571203.1:100183-101451 GCA_000715855.1 Actinoplanes liguriensis | reverse complement strand
CGGCGGCGCCCCGGACGCGGCGTCCTACCGGGCGTGGATCGCGCAGCTGGCGGCCGCGATCAACGGCTCCCCGGCGCTGGTCGTCCTGGAGCCGGACGCGGTCACGCACGTACTGCAGAATTGTCTTTCACTTGAGGCCACGCAGGAGCGTTATCAGCTGCTGGGGGAGGCGATCCGGGCCTTCAAGGCCGATCCGTGGGTGCGCGTCTACCTGGACGGGGGCAATCCGGGCTGGGTCAAGGACGTCGACCGGGTCGTCGATTCGCTGCGAAATGCCGGCGTCGCGGACGCGGACGGCTTCAGCCTGAACGTGGCCAACTTCGAGACCACCCAGGCGAACATCGATTACGGTACGGCGATCTCCGACCACCTCGGCGGAAAGCACTTCGTCATCGACACGAGCCGCAACGGCAACGGTCCGGCGGAGACCGAGGGTTCCGGGGACGGCCACTGGTGCAATCCGCCGGGTCGCGCCCTGGGGCCGGCCCCGACAACCCAGACCGGCCACGCCCGCGTCGACGCCTACCTGTGGGTCAAACGCCCCGGCGAGTCCGACGGCGCCTGCGGTGGCGGCGCCCCCGAGGCCGGCCAGTGGTGGCCCGAGTACGCCCTCGACCTGGCCACCGGCTGAAGCGATCATCGAGAACAGAACCGGGGTCCTCAGGCTCTGCGCTCGCGCCAATGCCGGTACTCCTGGTAAGCGACGAAGAGGCCGCTCAGGACGACCGCGATCACGAGGAACCGGACGGTCTGACCAGTGCCGGCAATCGCGCTACGCACCGTCGGACCGGCCTCTTTCGCCATCGCCGTAGCCACCAAACCGGTGATCACATTCGTCTCCTTCGGTCCTGGTAGGGGGCACGACCACAAGGAACCATCGTTGAGCCGGACCGGGTCGCACAGCAGGTGAGTCCGAAACGAGCGGCCCGGTCACAAGCGTGACCGGGCCGCTCCGCTGGATCGGTCAGGAGACGTGGACCCACTTGGCGGGGGAGGGGACGCCGCTCGTGTCGGTGAGGAAGAGCATGTACCAGCCGGGCGGGATCAGGCCTCGCTCCTTCGGGACCTGGACCATCACGCCGCCCGGCGTGCGGCGCAGTGGGAGGGCGACCGAGCGCTGATCGAGATCGGTCGCGTGGGTGACCGCGGCCGGGCGGATCAGGCGGGCGATCTCGATGCGGGCGGCGTCCGGGGTGGCGTATTGGACGACGGCACCGCGGGCTACCTCGGCGGGGCCGCCGACGATCGACGGGCGGGCGCCCTTGAAC
>KL571203.1:84264-99959 GCA_000715855.1 Actinoplanes liguriensis | reverse complement strand
TGTGTATAAGAGACAGCCCTTGAACAGGTAGGGCGGGCTGTAGATCTCGATGCGCTGTTCGAAGACGCCGGGGTTCTTCCCGGTGCCGTCGTAGATCGGGTCGCTGCCCATGGTGATCACCCGGCCGTCCGGCAGGAGCAGCGCCTCCGAGTGGTAGTCGCGGCCGACCGTCGGCGCCGCCGCGGTCCGGAACACGTTCGCTTTCACGTCGTAGATCTGCGCGGTGAGCAGGTCGCTGCGCATCTGCCCGTGGTATGGCCCGCCGCGGTAGCCGGCCGAGCCACCGCTGGTGAAGACGGTGTCGTCGGGCAGGACCACGGCGTTCAGGTACCGCGTCGGGTTCGGCAGGTCCGGCCCGGGCTCGTAGACCGGGTGTTTCACGGACAGGTCGGCGATCGCCGTCCGGGCCGTCGAGACGGGGGAGTCGCCGACCGCCCCGCCACCGAGGATCATCACGCGTTGCCGTTGCGCCGGGGGCAGCAGCACCGACGCGCTGGTCTCGGTCATCGTGGCGTCGCGCAGTCCGGGAACCGGCTGGAAGTCGTTGTTCTTCAAATTCCACAATCCGGGGGTACGGCCTACCGAGGCCGATCCGTAGCCCGCGTTCGAGCCGGAGAAGAAGAGCCGCTCGTCGCGCGTGACGAACAGCGCCGGATAGGTGGGGAAGGGCCGGGTCAGCTTGGGCGCGGCGACCCAGCGCTTGTCGCGGGCGTAGTAGACCTCGTTGCGCCCGGGCAGCATCCTGCCGAACTGATCCAACCCGGACACGGCGATGACGTTGCCGCCGGACAGGGGAGCGAGGGTCGGATACCACCGGTGGTCGGTGAGATCGCCGGTACGGACGTACCGCTCGGTCTTCGGGTCGAACTCGTAGGAGGTGTTGTCCCCGCCGTACTCCTGCTTGTCGCGGCTGATCTTGTCGGCGACGCCGTACAGGTTGCGGGCGGCGACCCCGGTCAGCCCGGCGATCCGGTACTGCGCGGGCTGCTCGATCACCTGGCTGTCCCCGGCGATCAGTGCGTCCACCCAGACCTCGACCTCACCGGCGTGCACCATGACCTGGCCGGCGTGCCGCATCTTCATCGCGGGCGGCACGGTCACGTCGACGCGGGTCGCGTACTGCTTGCCGTCCGGCGCGAGGAAGATGGTGCCCTTCTTGACCGGCCGCGGCCCGCCGTCCGGTGACTCGTTCTTGATCTTCATGACGCCGGCCGGGAACGTGATGTTCTCCGGGAGGACCTCGTACGACTTGGTGCCCCCGGCGACCAGCAGCTTGCCGTCGGCGAGGAACGTGTGCCCGCCGCAGAACATGTCGGTCGGCGTCGGGACCAGCGAATACTTGTCGGTCGCCGGGTCCCACAGGATCGTCTTGAACGTGCCGGCCTCGAAGTTCTGCCGGTTGTTGCCGGACCCGGCGACGATCAGGACCTTGCCGGTGCTGAGCAGCGCCGCGTGAATGGCGTTGATCTTGAAGTCGTCCGGTACCGCGAGCATCGACCAGTGGCCGAACGTCTCCTTGTAGGTCGGACGATCGATCTTGAACTCGTGGTACTCGTCGGCGGCGAAGACCACGATCGGGCGGTTCGCCGCGAGAACCGCGGCTACGGCGGGGACCACGGCCAGGCCGCGGAGGAGGCGGCGGGCCAGTGTGGGCTTGGGTCGGGGGATCATGCGTACGTCCTAATCGGCTCTTTTGTTCGTTGTTGGGGGATCACCGCGGGCGCCGGCGACGGACGGCGCCCGAACGCCCAGAGCGCGGGCGGAGCGAGGCAGAGAGCGAGGTTGAGCGCCGGCCACAGCCACATCAGGCCGTGCGTGCGGCCGGTGACAACCGCCGTGACCAGCAGGAACGCGAAGAACGCGGCCCAGTTCAGGTGAGAGCGGAAGGTGGCGATCCGGTCCGGGCTGGCCGAGTCGCCCTTCGGGGTGACGACGAAGCCGGCCTGTTTGCGCAGCAGGGTCTGCCGGAACGAGGCCACGTAGACCGGCGCGCACAGTGTGGAGAGCAGCATCCCGGTCAGCCCGGAGGAGCCGGCCTCCTCGTGCGGGCTGACGTTGTGCCGCCGGTTCCACAGGTAGAGCCCGACCTGGAAGAGCGCCGCGTCGACGTAGAGCATCGACCACACCTGCTGCGGCACCTGCACGCCGCGGAAGCCGAGCACGATGTGCCCGAACGCCGTCGCGGTGCCGAGCAGCCACGCCACCGCGGTCAGCGGGTAGTAGGCCATCAGCAGCCCGTAGTGCAGCGACCGGCGCACACCGAGACCCGGGATTCGTTTCCAGAATCCGGATACACATACCTCGTCGGTGCCGCGCGACCAGCGGTGCTGCTGGCTGAACAGGTCGGTCCAGGAGGACGGGCCCTCACCGACCGCCAGCACGTCCGGCGTGTAGACCGAGCTCCAGCGCCGGCCGGTCGCCGGGTTGCGGGTCGCGTGGATCGCCAGGCTGGTCGCCATGTCCTCGGTGATCGAGTCCTGCAGGCCGCCGATGCTGCGCAGCGCCGTGATCCGGACCGCGTTGTTCGTGCCGACCAGCATCGGCGAGCCCAGCTTGTTGCCGGCCCGCTGCAGCAGCGAATGGAACAGGTACTGCTGCGACTCCGCCCACCGGGTGACCAGGTTGTCGTAGTTGCCGTAGATCTGCGGGCCGACCACGAACGCCACGTCCGGATCCCGGAAGTAACCGAGGAGTCGCTCGCAGAACGAGGGCAGCGGCACGTGATCCGGGTCGACCGAGACGAACACGTCGTACTCGTCACCGTGCGCGTCGACCCAGGCGTTGTAGTTCCCGTGCTTCGTCCTCGCCTTGAAGGCGCCGCCTCCGGCGTTCCATTTCGGTACGCCCTTGCGGCTGAAGTGATTCGCGCCGACGCGCTTGCACATCTCCTTCACCCGGTCGTCGTCGCCCTCGTCGAGCAGCCAGACGTCGGGGCCCTCGTAGATCCGGCGCGCCGCCCGCAGGGTGCCCTCGACCATCTCGATCGGCTCCTTGCCGGGGACGATCGTGGTGAGGAAGGCGACCCGCAGCGTGCGGTCCGGTGGCACCGGCACCGGATCACGCGCCCGCAGCGTGGCCAGACACAGGGTGACCACGTTGACCAGGCGGAACAGTTCGATCAGGGCGATCGCGACCACCATGATCATGGTCGGGACGGTGAGCCCGCCGGCCAGGTCGGCCGAGGTGAGCAGCCAGCCGAAGAACGTCGCCTCCAGCGTGAACGCGAAACCCGCGATCAGGAGGCTGCGGACCGGGCGGTGGCGGGTCAGGCGCTTGAGCCGGACCCGGTAGTCGCCCTCGGGGGCCGGGTCCGGAGAACCGGCCAGGCGGCTGAAGCTGTCATAGTCGTAGGGCATCGTGCTCCCTGAGCAATGTGGACAGACGGCCCGGTCGCGCACAGCACGCATTTACTGACTTTTCAGAGGTGAACCGGATTTTCCGGGCACAGTTGGACACTAGTCAGAGATCACCGGGACTGGACATCCCCCGTACCCGATCGTGGAAGCTGGGGCAGTGATGGTGGACGCGTGCCTGCGCGACGGGCGGGGCGGCAGCCCGACGGTGGTTCTCGAGGACACGCCGATGACGGACGCGATGCGAAGCGCCGTTCCGGCGGCGAACGGCGCTTCACATGCGGCATTTGTCACACTCCGTCATAGTGCGGCGGACGTCCGGTTCTTCACCTCGACGGGGGAGCTGCCCGCGTGTGGGCACGGAACGGTGGCGGCGCTGGTGTGGCTCGCCGAGCGGCTCGGCCGGCAGGGAGAGTTCACGCTGCGGATCTCCGGCCGGACGTTCCGCGGATGGGTCGAGGGCGAACGGGCCTGGTTCGAGCAGGCCGCGGTGACGGTGGGCGAGCCCGGCGACGCCGGCGCGGTGCTCTCGGCGCTCGGGCTGGACCCGGCGCTGCCCGGAGTGCGGGCCGCCTCGACCGGGCGGTGGCGGCTGCTCATCCCGGTCCCGTCGCGAACCGAGCTGGACGCGCTCCGCCCCGACTTCGACGCGCTGCGCGAGGCGACGGACACGGCGGATCTGCTCGGCTGCTACGTGTACAGCCCGGGTGGCCGCTTCGCCGCGCGGATGTTCGCCCCGTCGATCGGGGTGCCCGAGGACATCGCCAACGTGAACAGCTCGTCGTGCCTGCTGGTGGCTCTCGGCGTACCGGAGGTCAGCGTCGACATGGGTGACCGGCTCGGACACCCGGCCACCGTCCTGGTCCGGATCGCCGACGGCCGGGTGCGGGCCGGCGGGGTGGCGCGGATCCGGCATTAGCCCCCGAATCCGGCGCGCGGATCGCCCGGATCCGCGTCTGACGGAGATCGTCGAGAAACCGTCGAACCGATACGCCCTGTGATCCGTTTGCTTTGACAAGCGGACGAATTCGGCCCGCTCCAGTTCCGACAAGGCGGTGGCGATGCTGATCCTGTTCCTGCTCATCCTGGTCCTGGTCGCCGCCTGCGTGCTCGCAGTGCGGGGGGTCCGTGCCGAGGCGCGGAAAACGGAGGAACCGCTGCTGGTGCCGGAGGCCTTCTTCGCGCCGCAGAGCCTGGAGGGCGTTCTCTGCACCCAGTTGATGGACGGCGACATCACTCGCCGTCAGTACATGCGGTCGATGGAGGGCATCGCCGCGCGCGACGAGGAGCGTCATCCGCTCGTCGTTCCGTGGCATCTCGGCGCCGGCGAGGAGTGACGCAGCGCGACGAGAAACCGGGAGCCCGGCGCCTCACCGGCACCGGGCTTCTTCATGTCCCAGCTGGCACTCACGGCTCTGTGGCGCCCCGCATTCAGCCCTCAGTGCCGGCCGGGATCAGGGGAGCGGGCGGGGATCTCGATCAGGGCTTCGTCCAAGGTGATGACGTCGGCGTATTTTGCGTTCAGGTCGAAGAGGCTGGACTCGTGCGGGCCGGGGGCACGGTCGGCACAGGCCTCGCGGACGACCATCGGGCGGAAGCCGTGCTGGAGCGCGTCGAGTGCTGACGCGCGGATGCAGCCGCTGGTCGAATAGCCGCCGATCACCAGCGTGTCGATCCGGTGGGACGCCAGCCAGGCGGCGAGCGACGTGCCCGCGAACGCGCTCGCGTAGTGCTTGACCACCACGAGCTCACCGGCGGCGGGGGAGAGCGGGGGCGTGAACCCGGCCAGGTCGCTGCCCTCGGCGAAGGCTTTCAAAGCGGGCACCTTGGCGGCGAACAGCGGGGCTTCGGCGCAGGACGCGTCCGCGAAGTGAACCCTGGTCCAGATCACGGGCACGCCGGCCGCCCGGGCCGACGCGGCGAGCGCCGACATCGCCTGGGCGGCGATCTCCCCGGTGGTCAGGTAGAGCGGGGAATCCGGCCGGGTGTACGCGACCGCCGGGTCGACGAGTAGCACCGCGGGCCGGTCTCCCCAGCCCAGCCTACGGGCGAACCCGGCGGCCGCGTAGTCCCGGTCGAGCCCCGCAGGCCCGCTGTCCCGCACACCCGCGGAGTGGCCGGGCCCGCTGTCCCGCACGCCCGCGGAGTGGCCGGGCGCGGTGTCCCGCACGCCTGTGGAGTGGCCGGGCACGCTGTCCGGCTCGCTCCCGGAGGCGGATCGGGCGTTCGCGGGTGGCATCAGATGATTCCGCGGGTACGGAGGTCGTCCAACTCGTCGGGGGTCAGGCCGAGGATTCCCCGGTAGACCTCGTCGTTGCTGGCCCCGAGCGCCGGCCCCGGCCACTTCACGGCCCCCGGCGTCTCGGAGAGCTTCGGCGCCACGTTCTGCATCCGGAGCGCCCCGAGCTCCGGGTGGTCGACGGTCACCACCGCCTCGCGCGCCTGCACGTGCGGGTCGGCCAGGATGTCCTCGGCGGTGTAGATCCCGCCGGCCGGCACCCCCGACTCGTGCAGCAGCGCCAGCAGTTTCGCGGACGGAACGGTCGCGGTCCACTCGCTGATGAGCAGGTCGAGCTCGGCTTGGTGCTCCCCGCGGGCGCTGTGTGTGGCGTACCGCGGATCGTCGGCGAGCGAGGGCCGGCCCATCACGTCGGCGAGGCGGCGGAACACCGTGTCCTGGTTCGCGGCGATCAGCACGTCGGCGCCGTCGGCGCTGGGGTAGACGTTGCTCGGCGCGACGTTCGGCAGGATCGGCCCGGTGCGCTCGCGACGGTACCCGGCGACGCTCCATTCCGGAATCAGCGACTCCATCATGGCGAGGACGGCTTCGTAGATCGCCGAGTCGACGACCTGGCCGCGCCCGGTGCGCTCGCGCGCGTGCAGGGCGGCGAGGGTGCCGAAGGCCGCATACGTCGCGGCAAGTGAATCGCCGATCGAGATCCCGCTGCGCGACGGCGTCCGGTCCGCCTCGCCGGTGACGTAGCGCAGCCCGCCCATGGCCTCACCGATCGAGCCGAAGCCGGCGCGAGGCGCATACGGCCCGGTCTGGCCGTATCCGGTCACCCGGACCAGGATCAGTCTCGGATTGATCTTCGAGAGCTCCTCGTACGACAATCCCCAGCGCTCCAGCGTGCCGGGACGGAAGTTCTCCAGCAGCACGTCGGCGTGCTCGACCAGGCGGCGGACGAGCGCCTGCCCCTCGGGCTCGCGCAGGTTGCAGGTGACCGACTTCTTGTTGCGCGCGACGACCGGCCACCACAGCGACTGGCCGTGCGGTTTCTCCCGCCCCCACTGGCGCATCGGGTCGCCGCGGCCCGGGTCCTCCAGCTTGATCACCTCGGCCCCGAAGTCCCCGAGGAGCTGGCCGCAGAACGGGCCGGCGAGCAGGGTTCCGGTTTCCAGGACGCGAATGTCGGCGAGCGGCGCGGTCATGACAGCACCCTATCCTTGTGAAACGATGTTTCGCTAGGAGGAACAGGGGGTGTCGGGTGGAGATCGTCGAGGTCGGTCCCCGGGACGGGTTGCAGAACGAGAAGCGGGTGCTTCCGGCCGCGGTGAAGATTTCCTACGTACGGCGGGCGATCGCGGCCGGCCTGCGCAGACTCGAGGTGGCGGCGTTCGCCCGCCCGGATCGCGTGCCGCAGATGGCCGACGCCGAGGAGGTGCTCCGGGGCGTCCCGCGGTCACCCGGGGTGCGGTACGCCGCTCTGGTGTTGAACAGCCGTGGCCTGGACCGCGCCCTGGCCCTGGGCGACGCGCGGCCCGACGAGCTCAACTACGTGGTCGTCGCCTCCGACGATTTCTCCCGCCGCAACCAGGGTGTGTCGACGATGGCGTCCCTCGCGGCGTTTCGCGACGTCGCGGCCAGGGCCCACGAGGCCGGTTTTTTCGTGACCCTGACCGTGGCGGCGGCCTTCGGCTGCCCGTTCACCGGCGAGGTCCCGATCTCCCGCGTACGGCGGATCGTGGACGAGGCCGGCCCGATCGACGAGCTGTGCCTCGCCGACACGATCGGCGTGGGCGTCCCGCCCCAGGTCGCCGACCTGGCCGGCGCGGTCCGCGGGGTGGCGCCGCTGCGTGCGCACTTCCACAACACCCGCAACACCGGGTACGCCAACGCGTTCGCGGCGGTGGCGGCCGGGTTCACCGCGCTGGACAGCAGCCTCGGCGGGATCGGAGGCTGCCCGTTCGCCCCGGCGGCGACCGGCAACATCGCGACCGAGGACGTGGCGTACCTGCTGAGCCGGTCCGGGCTGAAGACCGGGGTCTCGGTGACGGCGGCCGCTGAGACCGGCGCGTGGATCGGGGGCGAGCTGGGCCTGGCTGCCGCGCCCGCCCTGCTCGGCCGGGCCGGGGACTTCCCGCCGGTGACCAACTGACTCTTGCGCGAATAATGGAAACGGTGTTTCCATTCTGGCATGTTGCGGCCTGGTGGGGCGGATCTGACGATCGCCGGCGGGATTCGGGAGTTCGGCCGGGCGACCCCGGACGTGATCGCGGTGCGCGACGGCGACCGGGCGATCACCTACGCCGCACTGGACGAGCGGTCCTCGCGGGTCGCCAACGGGCTGCTGACGGCGGGTCTCCGGTACGGCGACCGGGTCGCCCTGCTCTGCGGGAACCGTCTCGAATACCCGGAGATCGCCGCCGGGGTCGCCAAGGCGGGACTGGTGCTGGTGCCGGTCAACCCGCGGCTGGCCGATACCGAGGTCGCCTTCGTCCTGCGGCACTCCGGGGCCCGGGTGCTGCTGGTGGACGAGGTGCTGGCCGGGGCGGCTCACGACGTACCCCTCAAGCGGGTTTTGATCGGTTCGGAATACGAATCGTGGTTGACTTCCGCGGCGGCGAGGGATCCGCGGATCGCGGTGGACGAGCGGGATCCGTTCTGCATCGCCTACACGGCCGGGACGACCGGCGACCCGAAGGGCGTGCTGATCTCGCATCGGTCGCGCTGCCTGACGTTCTACGCCACCGCGCTGGAGTGGGGTCTCGGGCCCGGCCGGCGCACGATCGCGGTCGCGCCGATGTATCACGGGGCGGGGTTCGCCTTCGCCTACGCGGCCCTGTACTGCGGCGGCACGGTCAGCATGCTGCGCAGTTTCGATCCGCACCGGCTGCTCGACATGATCGACCGGGACGGCGCGCAGTCGGTCTTCCTGGTCCCGACACACGCGCAGTTGATCAAGCGGGAGATCTCCACGATCCCCGACTTGAGCACCCTCGACACGCTCTACTTCAACGCCGCCGCGCTGCCGAAGGTGCTCAAGGAGTGGGTGTTCGAGGCGTTTCCGCGAACCGGGATTCACGAGCTCTACGGCTCCACCGAGGCGGGCGTGGTCACCGACCTGCGCCCACCGGACGCGCGGCGCAAGGCGGGCTCGGTCGGGCACCCGTGGTTCGCCACCGAGGTACGCGTGATCGGCGCCGACGGGCAGCCGGTCGGGCCGGGCGTTCCCGGCGAGCTGTTCAGCCGGTCGCCGTACCTGATGAATGGCTATCACCGCAATCCGGAGGCGACCGCGGCCTGCACCACCGCGGACGGCTTCCTCACGTCGGGCGACATCGTGATCCGCGACGAGGAGGGCTTCATCTCCATCGTGGACCGGGTCAAGGACGTGATCATCTCCGGCGGGGTGAACGTGTACCCGCGCGACGTCGAGGAGGTCCTCCTCACTCATCCGTCCGTCACCGAGTGCGCGGTGGTCGGCGAACCCGACGACCACTGGGGTGAACGGGTGGTCGCCTACCTGGTCGGTCAGGGCGTGATCGAGCCCGATGTCCTGGAAGCGTTTCTGCGCGAACGGCTGGCCGGTTTCAAAGTTCCCAAGCAGTACCGAGCCGTGGCGGCGCTGCCCCGCAACGCCGCCGGCAAGATCCTGAAACGCGAGCTGAGGAGTACGCCGTGAGGGCACACGTGGAACTGATCCACGAGGACGACTACATCTTCCACGCCGGTGAACTGCCGTTCGGCGAGGGAAAGATCCTGGAACGGCGCCTGTCGACCGACGAGGAGGACGGCTCGTCGTCGCTGTCGCTGCACGCGACCGGTGACTGGGGGCGTGGACCGGGCGTCCCGCACGCGGACACCGAGTTCTACGTGGTCGAGGGATCGATGATCTATGGCGGACAGGAGCTCGGCCCGGGTGGCTTCATCCAGGTTCCGCGGGGCGAGGCGATGGACTGGATCAAGATCCGGGAGGGCGCCCGCGTCCTGCACTGGCGCGAGTACGGGGATGCCGGCTTCGACCCGCTGGACGGCGGCGCGGACAAGAACGCCGTCACCGTCGTCGACGCCAACGCCATGGAGTGGACCGAGGCGACCTCGGTCGGGCCGCTCACCCCGCTCTACATCAAGCTGCTGCACCGCGACCCGAAGACCGGCTTCTACACCCGGTTGATCCGCGCGAAGAAGGGCTGGACCGACCACCGCCTCGCGCATCACCCCTGCTACGAGGAGTTCTACACGCTCGGCGGGAAGATGGCGTACAACTTCGGCGACATCGACGAGGGCACCTACTGCTTCCGCCCGGCCGGGGTGAAGCACGGCCACTTCGTCGCCGAGACCGACATCGACTGGATCATCCGCTCGGACGGCGAGCTGATCAACTGGTACACCACCGAGGAGTGGGTCAAGTGGGGCGGCCACGCGGAGAACTACCCGCACGAGCACGCCCCGGTCATCTCGACGATGCCGGTCCGGTCCCGTTCGCACGGCGAATGGTCCGGCGACGGCATGTAGGAACGGCGAGGACAACGATCAAAACCGGTCGAACGGGCGGATCCTCGGCGCGACCGCCGAGTTCAGCTGCAGCAAAACGATCAACCCGATCCCCGCGTACGTGTTCCAGAGCGCCAGCACCACCCCGACGAGATAGAGAGCCTGCGCAACCAGAATCCGGCGGCGCAGGCTCTCCGTGAATCCCGGTTCGCGATCCGGCCGCAGCAGCCCGGCCCGATCCGCGTACCGCAGGCAGGCCAGCAGCAACAGGCCCAGCACCAGCAGGTTCAGCCAGTAGACCAGCAGCGCCAGGCGAACCGTCATGTACTCGGCGAGCAGCGCGGTGGAGAACGGCATGAACGACACCCCGAGCAGGAACGTCAGGTGCAGCCAGCTCAATTGCCGGTCGCCGCGTTCGCAGTAGTTGAGCTGGGTCTGCTGCCCGATCCAGAACATCCCGAGCGTCAGGAAGCTCAGCGCGAACGCCAGCGCGCTCGGCCCGACGTGCGTCAGCGCGCTCCACAACGCCCGCTCCGGCTCGACCGCCCCGTCGCTCCACAGCGGCCGCTGGCGGCGCACCTCCTCCGTCACCGGCACGTGCAGGTCCAGCACCAGCAGGGTCATCGTCACCGCGAAGATGCCGTCACTGATCGCCGCCAGTCGATCGACGCTGCCACCGGACAGGCGGTGATAAAGAGTCCGCTCCATGCGCCGACCCTGTCACGACCGGCGGCCGCCCCGCTGTCCCGGAAAATTTCCCGGGTACGGCGTGAAAGCTCCGCCCCGATGCCGGACATGACGCAGGGTGGAGCTCGTGAACGTGGACGCCCGCCGGGAACGGTTCGAGGCGATCGCCCCGGCGGTGATCGACGCCGTACGCCGTTACCTGGCCCGGCGCACCGACCCGGCGACCGCCGACGACGTGCTCTCCGAGACGCTCCTGATCTGCTGGCGGCGACTGGACGAGATGCCGCCGGAGCACCTGCCGTGGGCGTACGGCGTGGCCCGCAACTGCCTGGCCAATGCCGAGCGCGGTCGCCGCCGCCAGGCCCGGCTGACCGCCCGTATCGCGATCCTGGACCCGCCGCCGGAAGCGGTGGCCGGCCCCGCCGCGTCCGATACCGATCTGACCGCCGTGCTCGCCGCGATGCGCCCCGAGGACGCCGAGCTGCTGCGCCTGTGGGCGTGGGAGGACCTGACGCCACCGCAGATCGCCCTGGTCCTGGGCATCTCCGCGAACGCCGCGACGATCCGCCTGCATCGTTCGAAACAGCGACTGCGAAAGCTGATCGAGGCTGCCGGACATGAGGAGTCGACAGAAGGGAGCCGGCCGTGACCGACGACGATCTGCGCACCACCCTGCGCCGCGCCGACCCGGCGGCGTCGTTGCCACCGCTGGCTCCCACCCGCGTCGCCCACCTCCTGGAGCAGACCATGGCCACCCCGTACGCCGACGCCCCCGCTCAGACCGCGACCCCGTCCCGGTGGCGCCGTCCCGCCCTGCTCGCCGCCGCGACCGTCATCGCGCTGGCCGCCGCGGGGGCCGGCTGGCTGACCCTGCGGCCGTCGTCCGGGGACGATCCCGCCGGCACGGCCGCCCCGGTGTCGGCGGCGCCCTCGGTCACCCGGCTCACCGGCTCGGGGATCGCGGCCAAATGCATCGCCCCGACCGCGCAGGTCCTCGCCGAACGGGCGGATCTTGCGTTCGCCGCGACTGTCCGGGACGTCGCCGGCGACACGGTGACGCTGCAGGTCACGCACGTCTACAAGGGCGCGGCCATCGACCTGATCGAGGTGCCGCAGGCGCCGGGCGCCTCGGAGGGGCTGATGGGCAGCGGCGCGTTCGAGGCCGGCAAGAAGTACCTGGTAGCGGCGTCGCAGGGGAGCATCATGACCTGCGGTTACAGCGGCGAGGCGGACGTGGAGGGCCTGTCAGCCCTCTACGACACGGCCTTCTGAGACGCCGGCCAGCGACAACCGGACCGTCACGAGGTCACCGACGTCGATCTCCTCGGCGGCGCGCACCTTCGCTTTGACCGGCACGATGTAGCGCCCGTCCTTCGGCCACAGCGAGGTCGTCCACTCCGTCGTGCCGATCCGGGCCGCCACCGGGATCATCCCCCACCCGTAGCTGACCAGCGAGGACACGTCCTCCAGCACCGCGCAGGACTCGTCCGGGACGGTCACGAAGTGCCAGGGCGCCGGCCCCCTCCAGAACCACAGCTCACCACGGAACTCGAGATCCATTCCGCCGAGCATAGGGCCGGCGCTCCTGGCCGGGAACGGGAGCGGTGTCCGGCGGAGAGACCGGGCGCGTGATTAGCTGGGAGCCATGATCGGCGACACCATCGACCCCGCCCGCCTGCAGGAAGTCCTCGACGGGCGGTGGGCGCACATCCGGCAAGCGGTCCGTGACCAGCTCGGCAAGGCCGGGTTCGCCGCGGGCCACGGCGAGACCGGCGACCAGGCGCGGGCGCGGATCTCCGCCCTGATCCGGCAGATCCCCACCGACGTCGGTGTCGCGTCGGCGTTCCCGAGCGCCTACGGCGGCTCCGACGACCCGGGCGGCTCGGTGGTCGCGGCCGAGATGCTGGCCTACGCGGATCTGTCCCTGATGGTGAAGGCCGGCGTGCAGTGGGGCCTGTTCGGCGGCGCGGTCGTCGCGCTCGGCACGCGGCGGCACCACGAGGAGTTCCTGCCCGGCATCATCTCCACGGAGATCATGGGCTGTTTCGCGATGACCGAGACCGGTCACGGCTCCGACGTCCAAAAACTCAGGACCGTTTGCGTGTACGACCCGGCCACCGGGACCTTCGACCTGCACACGCCGCACCAGGCGGCCCGGAAGGACTACATCGGCAACGCCGCCCGCGACGGCCGGATGGCGGTGGTGTTCGCCCAGCTCATTACGGCGGGGAAGAGTCGCGGCGTGCACGCGTGGCTGGTCCCGATCCGGGACGCGGACGGCAACCCGATGCCGGGCGTGACGCTGGGCGACGCCGGGCACAAGGCCGGGCTGCTCGGCGTCGACAACGGGCGGATCAGTTTCGACCACGTGAGCGTGCCGCGGGAGATGCTGCTCGACCGGTACGGCCAGGTCGCGGCGGACGGCACGTACACCAGCCCGATCGAGAACGACACCCGGCGCTTCTTCACGATGCTGGGCACCCTGGTCCGCGGGCGGGTGACGGTGGGTGGCGCGGCGTCGGCGGCGACCCGCGAGGCGCTGACCATCGCGATCCGGTACGGCGACAGCCGCCGCCAGTTCGGCGTCCCCGGCGACGATCGCGAGGTGGTCCTCAACGACTACCTCGCCCACCAGCGCAAACTCATTCCGGCGCTGGCGACGTCGTACGCGTACGCGTTCGCCCAGGAGGAGCTGGTCGGCACGCTCGCCGACGTGCAGTCCGGCGCCGGCCCGGTCGACGAGCACCGCCAGCGCGAGCTGGAGTCCCGGGCCGCCGGCCTGAAGGCGATGCAGACCTGGCACGCCACGCACACGATCCAGATGTGCCGCGAGGCGTGCGGCGGCGCCGGGTATCTCTCGGAGAACCGGCTGCCCGCGCTGAAGGCCGACACGGACGTGTTCACCACGTTCGAGGGCGACAACACGGTGCTGCTGCAGCTGGTCGCGAAGGGCCTGCTCACCGGCTACCGGGACGCTTTCGGATCACTGGACGGCTGGGGTCGCGCCACGTTCGTCGCCGAGCAGGTCGGCGAGATGGTCCTGGAGCGCACGGCGGCCCGCTCGCTGATCCAGCGCCTGGTCAGCGCCGTCCCGGGCCGGGGCGAGGAGGTCGCCGTCACCGATCGCGGCTGGCACCTGACCATGTTCGAGGACCGCGAGAAGCACGTCCTGGAGGGCGCGATCCGCCGCCTGCGCAACGGCGCCGCGACCAAGAAGGATCGCCCGTTCGACATCTTCAACGACGTGCAGGACCACGTGCTGAAGACCGCGACCGCCCACATCGACCGGATCACCCTGGAGGCGTTCGTCGCGGGCATCGAGCGCGCCGCGGATCCGGCCGCGAAGTCCCTGCTCAACCGCCTCTGCGACCTCTACGCGCTGACCACGATCGAGGCCGACCGGGGCTGGTTCCTGGAGCACGGCCGCCTCACCCCGGCCCGCTCCAAGGCGATCACCGCGGTGATCAACGACCTGCTCAAGGAGCTGCGCCCGCACCTGTCGACCCTGGTCGACGCGTTCGCGATCCCGGACGAGTGGCTCGACGCCGCCATCCTCCGCGAGGAGCCGGCCCGTCAGGACGCGATGGCGGACGAGGACGCCCGAGCCGCCACCAATTCCTGACCCCATTCGCGCGTACGTCGTTGAGCCGCGCCCGCCGGCGCGGCGTCTCGGGCCGGTGCTCACCGTGGTTATGCGGGCTTCATGACAACGGTGAGGGCCAGCCGGGCGGGGGTGAGGGCCGGCTAGCGGCCGGCCGGGTGATCGCGGCAGTGCATCAAGAACCCCGAGTCGTCGACCGACTGCAACCTCTCCGGCGGTGCGAATTCGTCGACTCGGACGCCAGTGGCAAGACGCGGACCGTGACGCTGAAACTGGCCAGCACGTTCAGCGGGCACAAGTGCGGGACGAGCGGATGCGTGATCGCGGCCCAGCTCCTGCCGTCGAGCAACCCGGCCGACGTGGTCGCGGCGAACAAGGTGCAGGTGGCGATCACGTTCGGGAGCGGAACGTCGACCACCGCACCGGCGACCGGCTCCACCACGTCGTCCGACGCGGCCACCGACTCCGGCGCGCTGCCCAAGACCGGGCCCGGGCTGGAATGGGCGACCATCGGGCTGATCGGGACCGCGCTGCTGCTGCCCGGGCTCGGACTGCTCGCGATGCTGCCGGCCCGGCGCCGGCGGATGCTCTGACCGGGGCGGTTCAGGGTCGTGGGGGCGGCTTTGCGCGGGGCAGCCCCCACGACCCCGATCCGCTCAATCGAACAGTGAGCCCGTGCGGGAACCCGCCGGATCCACCGCGACACAGACCACGCTGCGGTCGGCGATCCAGGTCGTCTGATCGGCCGGGTAGAGGAACTCGACACGCATGGACGCGTTCGCAACGGCACGGTAGCGCTCGAATTCGCTCTCACACCGCGTCTCGACGTTCGATCGCACCGCGGACGCGCCCGGGAAATCGCCGCTGCCGGGGAAAGAGAAGACCGAGAAGACCTCGGCCGCGTGCGGGGACGTGCACGGGACGGTGTCGACGGCGGTGGGATCGTTGCCGTACATCTCGTCGATGCAGATGCCCGGCGTGAGATCGGCCATCGCCTCGACGCGGTCACGCGGGCCCGTGGCGAACTCGTCGTCGGCGTTCCTGAGCATGTCGAAATCCATGAACAGGCTGACGGCGAAATAGATGATGTTCATCCAGATGCAGGAGGCGATGAGGCCGCCGACGGCGTGGGCGCGGCCGCGTTCGCCGGTGCGGTTGATCTTCCGGATGGCCAGGATGCCGTAGACGATGCTGACCGGGAAGAGGCCGATGATGCCGGTGACCAGGGAAACTACCGCGAAGCGGTTGACTTCCTGGCTCTGGTACGGGTTCGGGGGTGGGGGGAAGCCCGGGGCCTGCTGGTAGTAGCCCTGGGGATAGGCCTGTCTCTTATACA
>KL571203.1:69877-84069 GCA_000715855.1 Actinoplanes liguriensis | reverse complement strand
ATGTGTATAAGAGACAGGGGTAGCCGGGCGGCGGATATCCCGCGGGGGGATAGCCGGCAGGGGGATAACCGGCGGCCGGGTAGACGGGGGCCGGGAGCCCGGGTGTCGGGTAGGCCGCTGGCGGGACGGCTGCGGGCGGGAAGGCTGCGGGCGGCGGCAAGGCGGGCCCGGCCGGGGCGTCCGGCGAGTCGTAGGCGGCCGGGCGGACAGCCGGGCTCGGGTAAGGGGCCGTCGGCTCGGGGGACGGGTAGGTGGACGTCGGCTCCGGGACCGGATAGGCGTAGGTGGCTGTTTCCTGGACCTTCGTCTCGTCCGCGGGCGGCTGGACGGCAGGGGTCACTGCCGTTTCCGCTGCCTCCGCCGGGGCGGGGTGGGCCACGGTCGCGTCGGCCGGGGCGGGTGCGGCCGGGAATGCCGGCAGGGTCGGATCAGCCGCGGGGGCCGGATCGCTCGGCGGTGTTCCCTGACTCGGCGGGGGTTGCTGCTCGCTCACGCTGGGACGTTAACAACACTCATGATCATCCTCTGCCCCGGGACAATCTCGCTTTGGCAACAAGCCGCAACGCGGCGTGCAGCCGAAAACTACCGCAGCCCGTCAACGCCCGTGGCCCGCTCGGCGATCCGGCCCGCCCGACGTCCGGCGGCCGGCCCGGCGATCCGGTTCGCTCAGCGATCCTGCTTACCCAGCGTGCCCGGCCGTCCAGCGCCGCCCCAGAACGTCTCGGCGGACATCCCATGACCATGTAGTCCGGCTCGCAAGTTAATACGCGTTCGCAGGCAGAACCGATCTCACCGCGGATCTGGACCAGCCGGTTCTCGAAGTTGGCGTCGTCCGAAAGGTCCTGGTTGCGAATGTGGATTCGCGAGAAGTGCGCGGTCACCCCGGGCACGGTCATCGCGTAGAAGGCCGGCTCGACGATGGTGTTGGTCGACGGGGCGATCACGCCGAACTTGCGGCGCCACCCGAGGGCGTCGGTCATACCGGTTCTCCCCCTCTCGCACGGGACCCGGCGGCGGCGCGCAGGGTCAGGAACGCCGCGATCAGCAGGAACGCTTGGACGGACGTGTTGAGGGACTGTTCGAGCCACTGGTAGGCGAGCGTCTTGTAGGTCAGCCCGCGCTTGGTCGCGCCGTAGGGGGTCAGGCCCGCGACGATCTGCCCGTTCGAGCCGAGGCCCTCCATGTTCCGAGCACGCCGTGGCCCTGCTCCGGGCTGAACAGAAGTGAACCGGTCTGCGTGACCGCGGCGAGGTGCCAGTCGTAGCGGATCTCGCAGCCGTCGTGCCGGAGCAGGTGACCGCGCAGGATCGGGGTGAGTTTGGACTGCTCGCACTGCAGCCGGTAGGGGAACCGCGTGTCACCGGCGAGCACGGCCAGGTCCAGCAGCGCGACCAGGCCCTCCGCGCGATCGCGGTAGGCGAACGTCGGCGCGAGCAGGCCGCGTTCGTGCAGCTCGCCGCCGACGCCCAGGTCGTCGAGCATCTCCAGGGTCGGCGGGTGGAACGTCGAGGCCCGGGACTCGGCGGCCAGGTCCGCGCCGGACTCCAGGACGGTGACCGAGATGCCCTTGCGGGCCAGCGCCAGGGCGGCGGTCAGACCGACCGGGCCGGCCCCGGCGACGAGGACGCGGTTCATGGGCAGGACCTCCGATGGCTCACGTCTGCAACCTCGACGGGACGTAGCGGGCGTCCAGGTCGAGCGCCTCGTCCTGGCCGACCAGCGCGGTGAACGCCGCCCACGGCATCCGTTCGACCTGCTCGGCGTTGCCGGTCTCGGCGATCGCGCGATAGGTGACCGAGGCGGCGCGCATCGCGGCCAGCAGCGCGGCGACCGGGTGCAGGACCAGTCGCACGCCGACCTCGGCGAGGTCCGCGTCGGTCCAGGCCAGCGGGGCGGTGGCGGCTTCGCTGCGATTGACCACCAGGGGTACGCCGGGCAGCGCCTTCTGGATCGCGGCGAGCTCCGAGATCTCCTGGACGCCCTCGGGGAAGACCGCGTCGGCGCCCGCCTCCGCGTACGCGACGCAGCGCGCGATCGTGTCGGCGAGACCGTTGACCGCGTACGCGTCGGTTCTGGCAATGACCGCGAGTTCCGGGACCTGATCGGCCAGCGCCTGGATCTTGGCGGCCGCCAGGCCGGTTTCGATCACTTCCTTGCCGGCCAGGTGCCCGCAGCGCTTGGGGCTCACCTGATCCTCCAGGTGCAGCCCGGAGATCCCGGCGCGGCTGTAGGCGAGCCCGGTCCACACCGCGTGCAGCGGGTTGCCGTAACCGGTGTCCGCGTCGGCCAGCAGCGGGGTTCCCTGCAATGCCGGGATCAGGGTGGCCGCCCGGTCGGCGATCTGTGTCGCGTGCACGAAGCCCAGGTCGGGCCGGCCCAGCATGGTCGCCGAGACGGCCGCGCCGGACAGGTGGACGGCCCGGTGACCGGCGGCGACCGCGAGTGCCGCGGTCACCGGGTCGTAGACGCCGGGCACGTGGGTGACCCGGCCGGAGGCGAGGAGCGCGCGTAGCGCGGAAGCGGTCATGAGGGATTGTGCAACGCGAATCCGTTTTCGACCCCGACCACACGCGGGTTGGTGAAGAACAGCAGCGTTTCCGCGGTGCCCTCCTCGGAGTAACCGGAGATTCCCCGGGCCGGGCGCGGTGGGCACCGCCTGCCCCTCCACCGCGCTCGCGTTCTTCTTCCACAACACGTCCGCAATGCCGGAGCGGTACAGCGTTTCGCGGTGCGAAATGGCAGGCTAGGCTTCGCGAAGGTTTGTTCCGTTCCTGTTCCGGGGGAGTTTCGCGATGCCAGGCCGAACCGCCTCGACAGCTTCGACTTCACCGGCCGCTTCGGCTTCATCGGCCGTTTCGGCGTCGCCGGTCGTGGAGGACGAGGGGCAGTCCCGGTCGATCGCGGCCGTCGAGCGCGCCATGGATGTGCTGCTCTACTTCGGCCGGGCCGAGCAGCCCGACCTGGGCGTGACCGAGATCGCGACCGCGCTCGGCCTGACCAAGGCCGCCGTGCACCGCATCCTGACCGCGCTGCGCAGCCGCGAGCTGATCACCGTCGACCCGTCGACGCGGCGGTACGCGCTGGGCCACGCCGCAGTGGCGCTGGGCAGGGCATATCTGGCCCGCACCGACGTGCGCGCGATGGCCGCGCCCGAGCTCAAGCACCTCTCCGAGCGAACGAACGAGACCGCGACCCTCTCGCTGCGGCGCGGCGACACCCGCCTCTACGTCGACCAGGTCGTCCCCGACCAGGAGCTGCGACTGGAGGTCAGCCTCGGCATCCCGTTCCCGTTGAACGCGGGCGCGTCGTCGAAGGCGTTCCTGGCCTTCCTGCCCGGCTTCGAGCTGGAGGCCTACCTCACCCGGCACCCGCTGGCGGCGGTCACCGAGAAGACGATCACCGACCCGGCGAAGCTGCGGAAGGATCTTGCCGCGGTACGTAAACGGGGGTTCGCAACCTCGAACGGGGAGCGGCAGGCCGGCGCCGCCTCGATCGCGGCCCCGATCTTCGACCACGACGGGCGGGTGGTCGCGGTGATCAGCGTGGCCGGGCCGGCGCTGCGCTTCAAGCCGGATGCGGACTCCGGGATCGTCGCGGATCTGCTCGGGTGCGCCGGGCGGATCAGCGCGCAGCTCGGTTACGTCCCGGCGGTCTGACGGGCCCGCGGGTCGTGGCGGCAGGGCCTTGCCGCGGCTGGGCGTGCGGGTTTTGGTGACTGGGCTTGCCGCGGCTGGGCGTGCGGTGCCCCTCGCGCTCGCCCGGCCAGGACGTCACCGGCTCAGAGGTTCGCAACGACCTGGTACGGCGCTCCGACGCCGTCTACTCGAATCTGCGCGGCGACGTTCCCGCCAAGACAGGGATCACGTATGACCAGCTCAAGCACGTGAACCCGAGCATCGTGTGCTGCTCGCTGACCGGTTTCGGGATGACCGGGCCGCGCGCGCGACAACCCGGATACGACTACATCCTGCAGGGCCTGGCCGGCTGGATGGACCTGACCGGAGAGCCTGGAGGACCGCCGGCGCCAAGGAGAAGTTCTGGCAGCGTCTCGTCGCGGTGATCGGGGACCCGGCACTGAAGGACCCGCGGTTCGCGACCTTCGCGGACCGCCGGGCGCACGCCGACGAGTTGCTGTCACTTCTCGAATCGATATTCACTTCCCGCGGCGTCGCCCGCGCAAGGAGGTGCTCGGCACCGGTCCGGTCCACCCCGGCGCGGCCGGGATCCTGGCCGACGTCCCGGTCTCACCGGGCGCCCGGGCGTCCCTCGACGCGCTGGCCTTCGACGGGCCGCTAAAGGTGCTCAATCCCGGCTGGGCGCACTACGACTCGTTCACCTACAAAGCCGCGGTCTGCGGCGGGGACAGGATCTTCCTGGCCGGGTTCGGGCCGGCCACCGTGGTCACCGCGCGGTGGCGGCTCGACGACATGGCCGAGCGGGTCACCGGCGGCGGCAAGCGGATGCTCGTCGTGACCTCGATCGCCGAGTACACCGACGAGGAGCGACGGTTGCTCGCGGTGAACGAGGAGACCCTACGCCGGCATGCTGCGCGACTTCGGGCCGGACGTGCAAGGCCCCGACGAGTTCAGCTGGCGGCACACGACCGACGCCGCACGCGAGGTGGCAGGCCTGAACGGGCTCGACGCCGGCGACATCCCGGCGGCGGGCGGTGACCCGGCCCAGGCGGCCGCCTACCAGGTTTCCGTCATCGCCTGGCTCGGGTACGACCCTCCGCAGCTGGACAGCACCGTTGTCGATGCGGCGGGCTCGGCACGCGCGCAGGAAGGCGCGACCAATCTGGAGTCCTTCGTCAATGGGCTCCGGGTCAGCCACGATGCCGGGCCGATCGCGCGGGAGGGAGGCAACGAGGTGCAGGTCATGAAGCGGCGTGACGCCGAGAAGAATCTCAGGGATGTGGCCGATCAGACCGCGGGGATCCTGGAGATGCCGCTGAGCGACTGGGATGTCTCGGCCTCGCCGTGCGAGAACGCCGCCGGCGAGCTCGCCACCGACGGCCGCTGGGTTCTGAGCGGGGCGGGCGGGGTCGGCACGGTCGCGCCGGAGAACCAGATCGCGATGCTCAACCGGCTACGTGACAGGTGGACGGGGCTCGGTTACGAGATCACCGTGTTCCATCTGCTGCCCGACGGCGGCACCGGAGGGTCGGTCAGCGCTTACGTCCCGGGATCCGGGGTGGCTGTCACCGTGCAGTCCACGGTCAAGCGGACGGGTATGGCGATCATCGTCGACTCGCCCTGTTACCTGCCGGCACCGGGGGAGGATCCGGCGAATCGTGGGTATTGACGACGTACCGGCGAATCGGATCTTGATCTTGATCTTGCGGGGTTGCGGGAGATCAACGGGGCGGTAGGCTCACGCGATGTTCGACGAGGCGGTTGTGGTGGGGGTCACGGCTTTCTGTGAGGGGGCGGCGGAGCCGTCCGGGGACGAGGTCAAGGAGCGGCTGCTCAGTGGCGGTGTTGAGCCGTGGCTGGCGGAGCGGCTGACCTACTTCCTGCCGCTTGCGTTCGGGCGTCGCGTGCTCGGTGGTGTGCAGGTCGACGAGACGTTCCTCGATGGGGAGACTCGGCGGCGCCTCGATCGGGACCCGGTCTACCGGGCCGCCGCGGCGCGGGCCGCCGTGGCCGACGAGGCGGAGATCGCGCGGATCGCCGGGTACAGCAGTGAGGTCGCGGTGGTCAGCCAGGCGCTGCAGAGCGGCGCCGACGCGGGGAAGCTGCGGCTCGGCCCGGTCTCGCTGGACAACGGCCTGCCGCCGATCGGGACCGGCAGTGGTTAAGAGACAGGTGGTGGCGTGCCGTCGCCGGCGTCGGTGTTCGCGCACTGGATGGCGGCCTCCGGCATCGCGATCGGCGATGACCTGAAGCTGGGTGACGCCGAGTTCCAGGCGACCCTGGCGGCGCATCCGCGGCCGACGCCCGAACTGGTGGTGGCGCAGGTGAACTTCGCGGTGAACCATCCGGCGCTGGCCCGGCCGTGGATGGTGGAGAGCTGCGTCGGTGTGGCCCCGACCTGGAAGGAGGCGATCTTCCAGACTCTCGCGATGTTCGAGCGGGCCGTGGCGTACCCGATGATCGCCGCGCTGATCGACCGGAAGGCGGCCGGCGAGAACGTCCACGTGGAGCGCTACCGGCATCCGGAGGGGGAGTTCGAGCTGCTCCTGGGCGCGCAGGTGGATCTTTTCGCGACCGAGCCGGTGCCGTCCGCCGAGCCGCTGTTCGACCAGTTGCTGGCGGCGCTGCAGGAGGTTCCGCTGAGCCGGGCGGTGCACGCGCTGCGCTTCTTCACCGCGTATCAGGACGGGCGGATGCTGACGAACGAGGTGTTCCTCGACGGCGAGCCGTGGGAGGCAGGGATGAAGGTGACCGCGGGGTCGCCGGCGCCGTTGCCGTCCGGCCCGGTCGGCGTGCGGGTGTTCGCCTTCCTGATCCCGGCCTGACCAGCGGACGGGGCGGACTGCCCGGCGGGCGTGCCGGGCGGGGCGGACTGCGCCGCGGGCGTGCCGGGCGGTAGCTTCCGGGGATGGTTGAGGAGCTCTTCGCCGACTTCGTGCGCGCCGATCGGGAGAAGGGTCTCGGCAGCTACGGGATCCACGTGCACCGGGAGGGCAAGGCGCCGATGAGTCACCGGTTCCGCTCCGACGACCGGGTCAACCTCTACTCGGTGGCGAAGACTTTCACCGCCGTCGCGGCCGGGATGGCGGTCGCGGAGGGCCGGTTCGACCTGGACGATGCGGTGCTCGACCACTTCCCGGAGCTGCGCGGGATCGCCGCGGACGGTTTCGAGCACGTCAGGGTGCGGCACCTGATCACGATGACCAGCGGTTCCACGCACAAGTGGCACGCGAGCGAGCGGATCGACGCCGCGGACCTGCTGCACGAGTTCGTCGCGGCGCCGCTCGACGCCGAGCCGGGGAAGCGTTTCGCGTACACCGGTTCCGGGCCGTATGCGATCGGCCGCCTCCTCGCCCGCACGACCGGCGCCGACGTCCGCGCGTACCTGGAACCGCGCCTGTTCAAGCCGCTCGACCTGCACAATCCGGCGTGGCACACGTGCCCGCTGGGGTTTCCGTTCGCGGAGAGCGACCTGTTCCTGCGCACCGAGGAGCTGTCCCGGTTCGCTCGGCTGCTGCTCCAGGAGGGCGAGTGGGAGGGGCGGCAGATCATTCCTTCGGCGTACGTGCGCAGCCTGCCCGCCGATCCCGTCGACACGTCCTCGCTGACGGAGTACGGTCCGGCGTTCACCAGCGGGTACGGTCTCGGCGTCTGGCTGAGCGGTGACGGCACGTTCCGGATGGACGGCGCCTACGGCCAGTATGCGATCGTCGACCCGGCCCGCCGCGTCACGGTCACCGTCACCGCCCACAGCACGGACGACGTCGCCCTGCTCGACGCGATCGACACCCTCGTCCTGAAGCGGTTGTGACCGCCCGGTGCCCCTGACCCTGCCGACGCATCCCGTCGCCGTCCTCCCGATCAAGATGTGGCGACCGGATCGGTTCGACGGTGTGGCGCTGGTGCTGGGCAGCATCGCGCCCGACGTCGGCTACGCGTTCCTGGGGTACGGCCTCCCGCTGATCGAGCACGGTCACGCCTGGCACGCGCTCCTGTGGTGGTCGCTGCCACTGACCCTGCTGGGCACGTGGCTGGTCCGCTGGGCGGCGCCGGTCGTGGCGGCCCACCTGCCCGGCCCGGGAAGGGACTTCGCGGTGCTCGGCGAGGTGCGCCGGCCGTGGTGGGTGACGGTCCGGTCGGCGCTGCTGGGAGCGGCCACGCACCTCGCGTGGGACTCGTTCACGCATGCGACCCTGGACGGGCGGCTGATCTTCCCGGCGCTGCACCGCGTCGCGTTCGACGGCCGCCCCTGGTGGGACGTGCTGTCCAGCGTCTCGGACCTGGTCGGTGCCGTCCTGGCGGTTGTCTTCGTGATCCTGATCGGACACCGCCGCCTGCTCGTCCGATGGCACGGCCCGGCCTCCCCGCCACCGGCACGGCGGATGGTCTTCTGGTCGGCGGTGGCGGTCACGATGGCCGTCCTGCTGTCGTTGCTTCCGTTGCAGCCGGCCCGCTCGATCAACGTTGACGGTGTCCGCGCCCTGCTGGCCGCCGGGATCGCGCTGCTGGTGGGGCGGGCGGCCTACGGGCTCAGCACTCGGGCGGCAACCGCGCGGCCATGAGCAGCCGCGGGGGCGGGAGCGCGGCTGGGCGAGGAAGCGGCGGGGGTTTGCGTGCGGCTCTCAGGGGACCGAGGGGCTGCGGGCAGGCGTGCTCATGACGTACCTAATCGGGGGTTGTGGTGTGGGATTCCCAGGTGGCGTACATGGTGGCGTATCGACCTCCGGCCGCTACCAGGTCGTCGTGGGAACCGGATTCGAGGATGCCGCCGTTGTCGACGACGATGACGCGGTCGGCGCGGCGCGCGGTGGAGAGCCGGTGCGCGACCAGGATCGCGGTGCGGCCTTCGAGCAGGCGCTGGACGGCGGCCTCGACCCGCAGCTCGGAGCGCAGGTCCAGGCTGGACGTCGCCTCGTCGAGGACCACGACCCGGGGCGCGGCGACGAACACCCGGGCCAGCGCGATCAGCTGGCGCTCGCCGGAGGAGACCGACTGGCCGCGTTCGTGCAGGATCGTGTCGAGGCCGTCGGGGGAGCGGTCGACCAGGTCGCGCAGGCCGACGGCGTCGACCGCGGCGTTCACCTCGTCGTCGGAGGCGTCCGGCCGGGCGAACGCGATGTTGTCCCGGAGCGTCCCGGCGAAGAGGAACGGCTCCTGCGGCACCACGCCGACCTGCCGGTGCAGCGAGTCCAGCGTGACGTCGCGCAGGTCGTGCCCGTCGATGAGCACCGCGCCGCGATCCGGGTCGTAGAGGCGCGCGACCAGCTTGGCGAGTGTCGACTTGCCGGCGCCGGTCGGCCCGACGCACGCGATCGTCTCCCCGGGGGCGATGCGCAGGGTCACGTCACGCAGGACGGGACGATCGGCGTCGTACCCGAAGGAGACTTTCCGCAGTTCCAGACCGCCGTCGGCCGGCGGCATCGCGATCGCATCGACCTTCTCCGGTACGCCGGGAGCCGTCCCGAGCAGTCCGCGCAGCTTGCCGAGCGCGGCCCTGGCCTGCTGATAGTTGGTGTAGAGCTGCACGAGTTGCTGGACCGGCTGGAAGAACGCGTTGATGTAGAGCACGAACGCGGTCAGCTCGCCGATGGTCAGCTCGCCGCGGAGCACCATCCGCCCGCCGATGAGCAGCAGCGCGGCCAGTCCGAGCAGGCCGATCACCGAGCTGCCGGGGCCGTAGACGGCGCTGATCCGTCCGGTGTGGTCGTTGGCGTCCCGGTAGGCGCCGACCACCTCGCGGTGCTGCACCACGCTGCGCTGCTGCTGGTTGTGGGCGGTGATCACGCGTACGCCGTAGAGGCTCTCGGACAGGTGGGAGAAGAGCGCGGCGATGGCGTCCCGCTGCCGGTTGTAGCCGTGGTCGGCGGCCCGGCGGAACCAGATCGACAACGCCGCGAGGGGCGGCACGACCAGCAGCAACGTGATCGCGGCCAGCTCCGGGTCGTAGTGCACGAGCACCACGGTCACGACGATCATGGTCAGTCCCTGGATCAGGAACTGCGCGAAGCCGTCCTGGAGCAGCTGCTGGATCGACTCGACGTCGGAGGTCATCCGGGTCATCGTGACCCCGGCCTTCTCCCTGGTGTAGAAGTCCAGGCTGAGCCGCTGCAGGTGGCTGAAGACGCGGACCCGCAGGTCACGAGTGACGTAGGCGGCGAGCCGCCCGCTCTGCCGGAGCCGCACCCCGGAGGCGAGCGCGGTGAGCCCGACCGCCGCGAGGAACGCGACCGCGGCCATGACCAGGACGGGAACGTTGCGTGCGACGATGCCGTGGTCGATGCCGATCTGCACGAGCAGTGGCCCGGCCTGCAGCAGCAGCGCCTCGGCGAGCACCGCGACGGCAGCGGTGGCGAGCACGGCGGGGCGGTTGATCAGCAGCGTCCAGAGGGTCAGTTTCCGATTGTCGGGCTGCTGGCGGAAGACCTCGTGCGGCGGTTCCGCGGGCGGCTCGGACGACTCCAGGCGCGCGACGCCGGCGGCGAGCTCGGGCGGGATGCCGGCGAACGGGGCTCCGCCCGGCCGGTCCCTGCGGGCGCCGCTCATGCCGCCGGGCATCGCGCCGCCGGGCCCGCCGAAGCCGCCTCCGAACATGCTCATGCCGCTGCTCCCGCCGGGTGGGGCGACGTGGTGACGAGCCGGCTCATGCGACGACCTCTTCCTCGCTCGACGTCGCCAGGACGTGGGCGTACCGCGGCTCGGTGGCCAGCAGCTCCGCGTGCGTGCCGTCGGCGGCCACGCGACCGTTCTCGATCAGGACGACCCGGTCGGCGAGGCCGATCGTGGCGAGCCGGTGCGCCACCATGATCGTGGTGCGGCCGGCCATCAGGGCGCGCAGCGACTCGTGGATCTCGTGCTCGACGCGGACGTCGACGGCGCTGGTCGCGTCGTCCAGGATCAGCACCGGCGGGTTGACCAGCAGCGCCCGCGCGATCGCGACCCGCTGCCGCTGACCGCCGGAGAGCGTGTAGCCGCGTTCGCCGACGACCGTGTCGTACCCCTCGGGAAGATCGTGGATGAACTCGTCGGCGCCGGCCGCGACGGCGGCGGCGAGGACCTGCTCGCGGGTGGCTTCCGGGCGGCCGAAGGCGATGTTGTCGTGCAGCGAGACGGAGAAGAGGAACGGCTCGTCGGGGACGATGCCGACGCGGTCGCGCAGGGTTTCCAGGGGGTAGTCGCGGACGTCGACGCCGTCGAGCAGCACGCTTCCGCCGGTGACGTCGTAGTAGCGGGCGGCCAGGCGGCCGATGGTCGATTTACCCGATCCGGTGGCCCCCACCACGGCGACGGTCTCACCGGGGCGGATGTGCAGATCGAGGCCGTCGAGGGCAACGGTGCCGTCCGGGTAGGCAAAGCGGACATTTCGCAGGGTGAGCTCGCCGCGAGGCGGTGGCGTCGACGTTTCGGACTTGTCGATTATTTCCGGTTGAGTGTCCAAAATGTCGTAGATGCGTTGCGACGAAGCGGCCGCCCGCTGGCCCATCATGATGATCATGCCGAGCATCCGGAACGGCGGTTGCAGCATCAGCACGTACGAGTTGAACGCCACCACCGTCCCCACGGTCGCGTGCCCGTGCAGCACCATCAGCCCGCCGACCAGCAGCACCAGCGCCAGCCCGAGCCGCGGCAGGTTGTCCATCACCGGGATCCACCGGCTGCGCAGCCTCGCGTCCGTGGTGTACGCCCAGCGGACCCGGTCGGCGGCGCCCGCGAGCGTGTCGATCTGACGCTGCTCGGCCGCGAACGCCTTGACGATCCGTACCCCCTGGATGTTCTCGTCGACGACGGTGGCGACGCCGGCCAGGCGCGACTGGATCAGCCAGGAGACCGGGAAGATCGCCTTGCGCATGCGGACGCCGAGGACCGCGATCGCCGGCATGGTCAGCATCGCGACCACGGCCAGGAGCGGGTTGATCGAGACCATCAGGACGAACGCGATGACCGCGATCATGCACTGGACCAGGATCGACGGGCCGAACGTGAGGTACATCTGGACGGCCCGGATGTCCGAGGTCGCGCGGGACATCAGCTCGCCGGACTGGACGCGGTCGTAGAAGCCGTAGGACATCCGCATGAAGTGGCTGAACACGATGTTGCGCAGGTCGTACTCCAGCTCGTACGCCGTACGCAGCAGGTAGAGCCGGGCCAGGTAGTTGATGACGCCCTGGGCGAGCGCGAGGCCGGCGATCAGCCACACGTATCCCGCGAGCCCGGCGGTGTGCGCGACGAGGGCCCGGTCGATGCCGATCCGGACCAGGTTGGGGATCTGCACCTGCACGATCAGCCCGATGAACGACAGGGCCAGCGAGGTGATCAGCAGGGCCCGGTGCGCCTTGAGCAGCGGCCAGGCGCGGCGGAGCCAGGTCTTCGACGGGTCGGGATGGATGCCGGCCCGCGGGGCGCGGCGTGGAACGTGGGACAAGCGGCGCTCCTTACCTAGGTGCTTAGCCTAGCTAACGACCTGGCCGGAGCGAAACCGCCGGAATGGGTATGAACGAGTTGTCACGAGTTCCTTGCCCGCTGTGCTCGGCAGGCGCACGATGTTCGGCGTGACTTCCGCATCCGGCGTGGACTCCACTCCCGGCGTGAATGCCCCTTTTGCCGTGGACTCCGCTCCCGGAGTGAACGCCGCACTCGCCCTGGACTCCGCATGCGGCGCGGAACTCGACGACCTGGAGGACTGGGTCGGCCGTGATCCGGCCGGCCGGGCCGCCCGGGCCGCCGAGATCGAGCGGGAGACCGGCGACGAAGCCACCAGGATGCGCGCCCGGCTGATCCGCGCCGACGTGGCCGAGCGCTCCGGCGAGCTGCGGGCCGCCGCCGAGGCGATGTGGCTGATCAACGAGTGGGCGCATGCGCACGGCAACCGCTACCTGATCGCTCGCAGTCATCTGCTGCTCGGCCGTACCTACCGCAACCTCGGCGACGTGGCCGCGCTCCTGGAACACGCGGTCGCCGCGGTCGAGGCGCTGGAGGACACCGTCCCGCCCCGGCGGCGACTGCCCTACATGGTGAAATACGCCGACGCGCTCACCGAGACCGGCTCGATCGACGCGGCCCGGGAACGCTACCGGCAGGCCGAGGAGCTGGCCCGGCACAGCACCGACCCGCGGGACCGGATGATGGTCCTGAACAATCACGCGTACGCCGAATACCTCGCCGGCGAGCCGGAACGCGCCTGGGCCGTGATCCGGCGGATGCGCGCGACCGCCGTCACGCACGGTCACCGGCTGGACCCGAACGACCTGGACACGGTCGCCAGCGTGCAGATCGCTCTCGGTCATTACGAGGACGCCGAGACCACCATCCTGGCCGCGATCACCGGCTACCCGGACGCGCCCCTGGAAGCCGACGCGCTGCCGGAGTTCCTGCTCACCCTCGCGATCACCCGGCGGCTGCTCGGTGATCCCGGTAACGCCCAGCAGACCCTGGACGCCTGCCGGGAGCAGTGCGAGGCGCACGGGCACGGCGAGATCCTCGTCCGCGTCATGCAGGAACAGGCCGAGCTGTACGCCGCGACCGGCGCGTTCGAGCAGGCGTTCGCGGAGCACAAGCGGTTCCACGCGGCCGAGAAGGAGGTGCTCTCCGCGGCCCGCGAGGCGCAGGCCCGCAACCGGCAGGCGCTCTTCGAGGTCAACGAGGCGCGGCAGGAGGCCGAGCAGTTCCGTGAGCAGGCCCGGCGCGACCCGCTGACCGGCCTGCGCAACCGTCGCTACGTCGACGAGCAGTTCCCCGGCCTGATCGAACAGGCGGCCAGGACCGGAGTCCCGCTCTGGGCCGCGTTGCTCGACCTCGACCATTTCAAGCAAATCAACGACTTGTGTACGCACGAAGCGGGCGACCGGGTCCTGGTGGAAGTCGCCCGTCTCCTGATCGCCGCCGAGCCGGCCGGCGGCTTCGCGGCACGGCTCGGCGGGGAGGAATTCCTGCTGGTCGCCAGCGGGATGGACCGCGCCCAGGCCGCCGCGTTCCTGGAACGTGTCCGGGAGACCGTTTCCGCCCACCCGTGGCAGCCGATCACCGGCGACCTGCCGGTGACGGTCAGCATCGGCGCGGACTCGGTGCCCCCCGGCGACAAACAGTCCGAGCTGCTCGCCCGGGCGGACGCCTGCCTCTACGCGGCGAAGCGCGGCGGCCGCAACCGGGTCTGCTTCGACTCAGCGACGCCGGACGCCGCTGTCCGTGATTGACGGCGGCAGGTAACCGGCGTCCGCCGGATTCAGGTTCGTGCCCGGCGGGACGATCTCGTCGATCCGGTCCAGCACGTCCGGGCTCAGCGTCACCTTCGCGGCCCCGAGCTGCGACTCCAGGTGCTCGATCGTGCGCGGGCCGATGATCGCCGAGGTGATCGCCGGATGGCTCAGCACGAACGCCAGCGCCATGTGGATCAGTGACAGCCCGGCCTCGTCGGCCAGCGCCTGCAGCTTGCGGACCGCCTCGACCTTCGGCAGGTTCGCCGGGACCGACGTGTCGAAACGGTGCGGCATCCGCTCGGCCCGGTTCGACTTCCAGCTCTCCAGGCGCTGCCCCGACAGGTAGCCCTGTCTCTTATACACATCT
>KL571203.1:64546-69719 GCA_000715855.1 Actinoplanes liguriensis | reverse complement strand
CGGCCCCGGCGCTCGGCGAGCCACTGCCCCTCCACGATCGCCGACGGCTCGAACGTCGACGTCCCGATGTAGCGGACCTTGCCGGCCCGGACCAGATCGCTGAGCGCGCCCAGCGTCTCGTCGAAATCGGTCGCCGGATCCGGCCGGTGCACCTGGTAGAGGTCGATCCAGTCGGTGCGCAGCCGGCGCAGGCTGCGCTCCACCTCGGCGACGATCCAGCGCCGGGAGTTGCCACCGTTGTTGAGCCTCGTGCCGATCTGGCCGTGCACCTTCGTGGCCAGGAACACCTCGTCGCGCCGGCCCTCCACCGCCTCACCGACGATCTCCTCGCTCTCACCCTGCGAATAGACGTCGGCCGTGTCGACCACGTTGATGCCGGCGTCCAGAGCCCGATGAATGATGCGGACGCCGTCCTCGTGGTCCGGGTTGCCGGCCCGGCCGAAGTTCATCGTGCCGAGCGTGAGGTTGCTGACCTGCACGCCGGTGCGGCCGAAGGGGACGTACTCCACCATGGTTGCGGATCCTTCCGGTCTGCCGGGCGTTTCACCCTCGTACCGGGAAATCTGCCTTTGATCTCGAATGACCGCAACCCGGTCGCATCTCGGGAAAACTCGGACCGCAACCGATCTGTCCCGATCGTGCGGACATGCTGCGCCGCCTCGCCACCCTCGCCGCCTCCGCCACCGCCGCGGTCGCCCTCCTGGTCGCCGGCACGCCCGCCCCCGCGGCCGCCACGACCGTCGCCTGCCGGCCCGGCGCCGGAAGCCCGCGCTGCTCGGTGTGGATGGGCAAGGTCGACTGGGTCGCGGACGGCGACACGCTGCTCGTCCGCCTCGGGAAATCGACGACCGCGCGGTCCATCCGGCTGATCGGCGTGCAGGCCATGGAACAGCACCGGTACTCGGCGAACCCGGCCAAGCGCAGCGGCGAATGCCACGCGCTGGAAGCGACCGCCCGAGTCGAACAGCTGGTCAAGGCCGGTAACGGCGTGGTACGGCTGACCGCCCGGCACGCGCGCAGCGGCAGCCGCGGACGGCCGCTGCGGTCGATCGCCGTGAAGATCGGCGGACACTGGGTGGACATCGGCTCGGACCTGGTGCGCCGCGGATACGCGCTGGCGCTGCCGTTCCCCGGGGAAGACGCGTGGGACGCGGTCTACGAGCGGGCCTCGTCGAACGCGTCGACGCTGCAGAACTACCTGTGGGACGACGACTACTGCGGCGCCGGGCCGGCGGCCGGCGCGAAACTGACCGTGTGGGCGAACAGCGACGCCGACGGGGACGACGGGCTCAACCTCAACGGCGAATGGGTGCGGATCGGGAACGCCGGGACGCAGGCGGTGAACCTCAGCGGCTGGTGGGTGCGGGACTCGGGGCTGCGGCGGTACACGTTCAAGCCGGGGACCGTGGTGCCGGCGGGCGGGCGGATCTACGTGCACGTGGGCCGCGGGCGGGACACCGCGACCGACAAGTACTGGGGGATGCCGGCGCAGGTCTTCACGAACGTCGACGCGGCGCATCCCGGGGTGGGCGAAGGGGCGTACCTCTTCGACCCGCAAGGTGACCTGCGGCGATCGTTCCTCTACCCGTGCCTGGTGGACTGCGGGAGCCCGCTCAGCGGCAAGGTCGACCTGAAGGTGAAGTACGGCGGGATCGAGAAGATCAGCGTGGTCAACACCAGCGAGGCGCCGGTGGATCTCGAGGGGCATGTGGTGCTCGGCGGGCGGTACCAGCACCGATTCGAGGAGACGACGATCCTGCAGCCCGGAGAGTCCCTCGACGTGGAGCTCGCCGGCGGGCGGGCCGTGCTGAACGACCATGGGGGTGAGGTGCGGTTGCAGACGGCCGACATGTGGCCGGTCGTCTGCCGATGGTGGGGCGCCGGGAAATGTTGACGCTCTTGAACGGGCCGGGCTCTTATGCGGGGCCTGGCTCACCGTTTCGCCAGTGGCGGCGGCACAGGACCCGGTAGGAGACCGCGGACGTCTCCGTCGTGTCGCCGACCGCGACCTGCTCGCCCTCCCGGGCCACCTGACCGTCGACAATCCGGGCATTCTGCCGGCCCGGACGCCCGCACCAGCACGTCACCTCGACCTGCAGCGGCACGATCACGTCGGCCAGCTCGACCAGGCGCTGCGCGCCCGGGAACAGCCGGGACAGGAAATCCGTGGTGATCGCGTAACAGTCGATGTCGACGGCCAGCTCGTCCGCCGCCCAGGCCAGCTGCTCCACCTGGGCGGGCGTGAGGAACTGGCTCTCGTCGGCGATCACGAACCCGCCGGCCGGCACACGGTCGACGACCAGGGCGGCCAGATCCATCTCGGGGCCCACCTCGATCGCGTCGGCGGCCACCCCGAGCCGCGACGACAGTATTCCCTCACCGGCCCGATCCTGGCTGGTCAGCAGCACCCCGGGGCGGCCGGCCTGGCGACGGTTGAACGCGTTCTGCAGGGCCAGGGTGCTCTTGCCCGAACCCATGCGCCCGGTGAACAGGGTGAGGGTCCCGAAGACCGGGGCCAGTGCCGGCTGCCGTGGGGTCATCACGGTCGCGGCGGTGACCGGCATCAATCGGGGCCTCTTCTCTGCGGTGGCGTTCGGCCCGCTCCTCCGGCCGCCGGTCAGGGCGATCGTTCCGGGCGGGGCCGGTACACGCTACCTAATGATCGAACGCCAGGTTACCGCCGGTCGACGGTCAGGTTCGAGACACCCGACGTGAGATCGATGTCGTAACGGTCGGTCGCGGCGCCCCATCCGGACGGCGTGAAGTCCGTGCCACCAGCAATTCCCGACCGGCGTACGCCGTCGACGGTCACCGTGCCGGCGCCGCCGCCCACCCGTACCCGGACCGGTGCGCTCCCGGTCAGATGAACGTTCACCTGGTTCGCGCCGCCACCGAGCGTCACCGGGACGGTGCCCTGCGCCGCCGGGAGGGTGACCTCGGCCAGGCTCGTGCCGGCGACGAAGCTCACGCCGGTCAGCTTGCCGCCGGTCAGATCCGCGGACTCCTCCTTGGCCCCGCCGTCGAAGCGGAGCTGCCAGTGCACCGCGTTGCTGAGCTCGGCGGTGACCACGGCCGGGCCCGCGTCGCCGGTGTCGGCCAGCCCCGCGTAGACCGTGTCCCCGTCGAGCCGCACCGACGGCCGGACCTTCGCGTCGTCGTCGGTCGAGACCCGGTAGAGGTCGCCGCCGAGATCGACCGCCCGGACCCGGACCACGTCCGCACCCGAGATGACCGCGAACGTGGCCCGGTCGTGCTCGCCGTCGCCGTCACCTTGATCGAAGTCACTGACGTTGCCGCCGGTCACGACGCGGTCGCCGCCGTCGTCGCCCCGATCGCCGAGCGCGTTGCCGTTCTCGTCGTGGTCGTTGCAGGCCGCCGTCAGCAGCAGGGTCGTCGCCAGCAGAGCGGAGAGAAGTGGTCGGCGCATGCTCCGGTATGTGCCCGAATGGGCGCGCTCCCATGCGCCGTCTCGTCACCGTTCAGCCAGTCCCGGACACCGGGCTCCCGTGCGCCGCCCCGGCCACTCGCGCGGCTAGTCCCGGACGCCGAGCCGCTCCCGCTCCCGTTCCTGCGCCCCCGCGGCCGCGTTGTCGACCGGCTCCTTGTTACCGACCAGCTCGTTGTTGCCGACCGGCTCCTTGTTGTCGATCAGCTCCTTCTTGTGGGCGGTGACGGCTTCCGCGCGCTCCCGCTCGAACGGGTCGCCGTAGGCCCGGATCGCCCGCCGCGCGAACGCCTGCTGCTGCGTAGCCACCCGCTCCGACCGCCCGCGGCCGATGAAGCTCACCGCCCAGTGCAGCACCGCGGTCACCCGGTTCTTGAACCCGACCAGGTAGAACAGGTGCACCGCGACCCACACCAGCCATGCCGTGAGGCCGGACAGGTGCACCTTGCCGACGCTGGCCACCGCGGAGAACCGGGAGATCGTCGCCAGGCTGCCCTTGTCGAAGTACTTGAAGGGCTGCCCGGTCTCCTTACCGCCGAGCCGCCGCTTGATCTGATCCGCGGCGTGCCGGCCGGACTGGATGGCCACCTGGGCCACCCCGGGCAGCGGCTTCCCGTCCTCGCCGGCCAGGTTCATCATGTCGCCGAGCACGAAGATCTCCGGGTGCCCGGGAAGCGTGGTGTCCTTCTCCACGAACACGCGCCCGGCCCGGTCGGTCTTCGCCCCGGCCGACTCGGCCAGCTTGCGGGCCAGTGGCGGCGCGGCGACCCCGGCCGCCCACACCTTGGTGATCGACGGGATGATGTGGCGGCCGTCCGCGTCCTCGACCTCGATGCCGGTCGAGTCGACCCCGACGACCTTGGTGTTCAGCTTGACCTCGACGCCGAGCTTCTCCAGCTGGCGCTGGGCGCCGGCCGAGAGGTGGTCGCCGAACGTGTTCAGCACCGCCCCGATCGCGTCGACCAGGATGATCCGGGCCTTGCGCGGGTCGATGTGCTTGTACTGCCCGGGCAGCGTGCGGTGCGCCAGCTCGGCGATCTGCCCCGCCAGCTCGGTGCCGGTCGGGCCGGCGCCGACCACCACGAAGGTCAGCCAGCGCTGGATCGTCTCCGGGTCGGTGTGCAGGTCGGCGACTTCGAACGCCCCGAAGATCCGCGCGCGCAGCTCCAGCGCGTCGTCGATGCTCTTCATGCCGGGGGCGTGGTCGGCGAACTGGTCGTTGCCGAAGTACGACTGCGAGGCGCCCGCCGCCACGATCAGCGTGTCGTACTCCACCGTGTAGTCGATGCCCGGACCGGAGACCGAGACGACCTTCTTCTCGATGTCGACGTCCGAAACCCAGCCGAGCCGGACGTCGACGTTGTCCTGGTTCTTCAGCACTTCGCGGATCGGCGGGGCGATCTCACCCTCGGACAGGATCCCGGTCGCCACCTGGTAGAGCAGCGGCTGGAAGAGGTGATACGCCGTACCATTGATGAGGGTGATGTCCACCGGAGCCTTGCGCAGCGCCTTGATCGCGAAGAGCCCACCGAACCCGGCCCCCACCACGACCACACGTTGCCGGCGACTTGCTTGAGTCATTGCCTGCTCCCGTCCCAGTCTGTCCGCTTAGTACAGCGCACTTCGGCATACCCGTATGCCGTGAAAATGACCACTCACGTGCGCATTCTCACCAGGGTCCCCGCAAAACACCATGCCCCTGCCGTGCTGAGCCGCAGCTGAGCCGGC
>KL571203.1:62391-64262 GCA_000715855.1 Actinoplanes liguriensis | reverse complement strand
AGATGTGTATAAGAGACAGGATCCGGTCTCAGGTTCCTGGCAGCAGCGGTGTGCACAACGATCCTGCGGACTAAGCGCTACCGCCTCACCTCTGCCGGACCACAGCCGGGCTACGAGGTGGGGCGCCAGGGCAGCACGGCGCCGTCACGCAGCAGCTCGCCGTGGTGATCGGGCTTGACCTGGTCCAGCGCCAGGGACAGCAGCGGCGCTGCGGCCTGCTCCGGAGTGGGCGCGGCGCTGACGTCCCACCACAGGGCCGAGGTCGGAGTGTTCATCATTCCGGGGCAGACGGCTGCCAGCAGGATGCCGCGCTCCGCGTCGCCTGCGCGGCGCTCGGTGGCCAGGGCACGGACCGCCGCGACCTGGGCGATCTTGGACGGGATGTTGACGAAACCGGGCCACGCGCCGGCCCGGGCCCGGCCGTCGCGGACCTGGTCGCGCCAGTCGGCGGTGGCGGCGTCGACCGCGTCCAGTGAGGACAGCCCGTCGAAATGGTGATGCAGCGCCGGGGCCAGGAACCTGAGGCTGCCGAGCGAACTGGCCACCACGAGCAGGCGGCCGCCGTCACGCAACAGCGGAGCGAAGGCGCGCATGACCCGGGTGGTGCCGAAGTTGTTGACCTCCGTGTATTCCTCCACGATCGCGCGCGGGTCGTCATCCGGCCCGACGCGCATCACCGCGTTGTTGAAGACGACGTCGACGCCGCCGTGCCGGGTGCTGAGCTCGGCGGCGAGACGGGTGACCGACGCGGGGTCGGACACGTCCAGCACCTCGCCCCGGACGGCTGCTGAGGTGGCGGGAAGCGAGGCGACGGCCGCGCTCACCCGGGCCGGGTCGCGGCCCGTCAGATAGACGATGTCGGCGGGCGTCATCCGGCGGGCGAGGCCGGTGACCAGCGCCGTGCCGAGCCCCTGGGTAGCCCCGGTGACCAGGGCGATGCGTGAGGTCATGCGCCAAAGCTAGGCATGCCGCGGCCATGCGACCAACGAGATTTACTCATACCTGGTATGAGTAGAAGTCATGGCAATCACCGACGCGTCGCTGGTAGCTTTGCGGGTGTTCCGGGAGGTGGCGGAACGCGGCACGTTCACGGCGGCCGCGGTCGCCTTGGGCTATACGCAATCTGCGGTGTCCCGGCAGATTGCGACGCTCGAGCGGGCGGTGGGGGCCGACCTGCTTGAGCGGCGGCACGAGGGGGTTCGGCTCACTCCCGCTGGACGGATCGTGCTGCGCCGTGCGGTCGCGGTGGCCGAGCAGGTCGCCGCGGCGGCGCGGGAGCTGGCCGGGCTGCCGGGTGCGGGTGGCCGGGTTCGTCTCGGATGGTTCACCAGTGCTGGAGCCGGGCTGGTGCCACAGGCGTTGAGCGAGTTGCGGCGTTCGCATCCAGCGGTGACCGTGACCAGCCGCGAAGGGTCCACACCGGCGCTGATCCGTGCTCTGCGGGCGGGCAGCGTGGACCTGGCGGTGATCGCCACCGAACCACCGCATCGGCCGCCGGACACGGACGGTCCGCCGTTGCGGACACGGGTGCTGACCGACCGCAGCCTGATGGTCGCGGTGCCGGCTACGCATCCGTTGGCCGGTGGATCGTTCGTGGACGTGTCCGACCTGCGCGGCCAGGAGTGGATCGCGGGCCAGGGCTCCGTGAACGAGCGGTTGATGGGCGTGTGGCCGGGTCTGGACGAACGGCCGGTGATCGCGCACGTCGCCCGCGACTGGCTGGCCAAGTTGCACCTGGTTGCCGCCGGGTGCGGACTCACCACGATCCCGCCGGTGCTGGCGGGAGCGGTGCCGGACGGTGTACGGGTGCTGCCGGTGCGCGGTGGGCCGGACGAGGGTCGACGGATGACGCTCTGTCTCTTATACACATC
>KL571203.1:58532-62096 GCA_000715855.1 Actinoplanes liguriensis | reverse complement strand
AGCGCTCCAGGCCGCGGCCGCCGCCGGAGACTGACGACCGCAAGGGCGGTTCGTGGTGAGGACGGCCAGGAGTGGACGGGGCAGGCGGCGCTGTCGGCGACTGCGGGCAGAGTGGGACCCGGAGCGGCAGGTGCGAGGCTCGCTGACTTTCGCGCGGCAGGTGTGAGGCTCGGCGGGTGCGAGCCTCAGCGGGTGGCAGGTATGAGGTTCGGCGGGTGGTGTTTGCTGACCCTTGGCGGAGAGAGGGGATGGGGATGGCGGAATCGCCGAAGGTGCTGACGGTGGCCTGGGGGAGGATGCAGGTCGAGGGGCTGGGCGAGGGTAAGGACTTCAAGCTCTGGCCCGGCGGCGGACGTGCTTGGGACTGGAATGAGACCGGTACCCGCCACGACCCGGGCATCCAGCCCGGCGACGTTGCGGAGTTGCTGGACAACGGGGCTACCGCGATTGTGCTCTCGCGCGGGATGGACCTGGTGCTCCAGGTGGATCCGGCGACGCTGGAGTTGTTGCGCGCGCGGGATGTCGAGGTGCACGTCGCCGGCACCGAAGAGGCGGTGCGGATCTACAACGAGCTGGCGGGAAGCACACCGGTGGGAGGTCTGTTCCACTCGACCTGCTGACTGATACGTTTCACGAGGTGACCCACGTCTGCTTCACGCTTCAGGTGGACCCGGCCAAGCTCGACGCCTATCGGGAGGCGCACGCCGCTGTCTGGCCGGACATGCTCCAGGCGCTGCACGAGACCGGCTGGCGGAACTACCGGCTGTTCCTGCGGCCGGACGGGCTGCTCGTCGGGACCCTGGAGACCGATGACTTCGCCGCCGCGCAGGAGGCGATGGCCCGCACCGAGGTCAACGCCCGCTGGCAGGCCGCGATGGCCGACTTCTTTCCGGTGCTCGGTGAGCTGCGCCCCGACGAGGGCATGCTCGTCCTCGACCAGATCTTCCACCTCGAGGAGCAACTGACGCGCCTCGGCTGAAGCGCGTGACTCGCGCTGAGGCTCTTCGTGCTGCCAGGACTCGCCCCAGGCCCAGGCACGGGCCGTGGTGAGCGCGCGGCGGTCAGAGCCGCTGTGGTGAGCGCCCGGCGGCCAGAGCCGCTGTGGTGAGCGCCCGGCGGTCAGAGCCGCCGTGGTGAGCGCGCGGCGGTCAGCGCCGGTTAAGGGAGACCCGCGGCCGGCGAGGGGGAGGTTCAGAGCCGGCGGGGAAGCCGCGACGCCACATCGAGGATCGGCTACGCGAGAAGGTGCTGCCAGGAGTCGGTCAAGGCCTTCAGCGCGGTGTCGCGGTCGAACGTCCAGCCGGTCCGCAACCAGCGCCGGGCCAGGAACTCGAACTGGCCGAACGCCAGCACGCAGCGGATGTTCCGGCTGGCCGGGTCGAAGCGGCCGGCCCGGTTCAGCCCCTCGTGCATGGCTCCGGTGGTGGCCTTGAACCAGGCCTCCAGCGCCGCGGCGATCTCCGGCTCGATCGCGGCGGCCTGGTATGCCGCGACCAGATAGGAGCGGATCGCCTCCCACTGGTCGAACTTGCGGTTGATCCACTGCTCGATCAGCGCTCGGTCGCCGCGCTCGACCACCTCGGCCAGCGGCGGGTCGTCGGCCCCGGTGAGGATGTCGTCGACGTCCGTGATCAGCGCCCGCATCAGCTGCGATTTCGACGGGAAGTGCAGGTAGAACGTGGTGCGCGTGGTGCCTGCAGCGGCCGCGATCTCGTCGATCGTGGTCGTCGGATACCCCTTGTCGTGAAACAGCGCCAGCCCGCGATCCAGAAGCAGCCGCCGCGTCATCTGCTTCTGGGTTTCCCGCAGGTTCGCCACGGCAGACACCCTATCCGGAGCAATACGTCAGGATTGCCGCCTGTGCGGAAAACCCCGGCGATCGTTCGCCAACGGCGTGGCCTGGGGATAAACCTGACGTCAATTGGTTGTCCACAGGGGTCCGGTATCTGATCGATCCATGCAACACGGGCGATGTAGGTTACCTGCGCCCGGTTCGATCGGAGGGGGAGACGTGACAACGTCCGTGGAACGACCGCAGCCAACCGAGGTGACGCCGGCGGTCGCCGGGTTCACCGCGCGGGAGCGGTGGGTGCTGGTGGTGGCGAGCGCCTGGCTGGTGATCGGCCTGCAGCTCGACGCCTACGCGCATGCCACCACACCGGAGCTGGAGACGTTCTGGACGCCGTGGCACGGGGTGCTCTACTCGGGCATCGCGGCGTCCGGCTTCACGCTGCTCTGGATCCTGCGGCCGAGGATCCCGGCGATCCCGACGTACCGGAGCCTGATCGCGCTGCCCAACGCGCTGCGCCTCCCGCTGGCGGGCATGGCGTCGCTGCTGGTCGGCGGCGGTGTGGACACGCTCTGGCACAACATCTTCGGCATCGAGAAGAATCTCGAGATCTTCGTCAGCCCGAGCCACGAGCTGATCATCCTGGGCATGGTGCTGGTCGCGATGGGCCCGGCCCTGATGACGGCGACCGTTCCCGGCCGCACGCTCGGGTTCGGCGGCGCGTGGCTGGTCGGGATCTCCGCGCTCTTCGCGGTGCTGCCGCTGCACATCTACTCGCTGCACGCCAGCGCCCTCGGTTTCCGGCACCTGGGCACCGGCGTCGAGGTGCCGAACGTGTTCTCGCCGGACGGCCAGCTCGTCCACGGCTACCTGTTCAGCACGGTCCTGCTGCTGGTCCCGATTCTGATGATCGGCCGCCGCTGGCCCCTGCCGATCGGCCTGCCGACCGCGCTCGTCTCCATCCCTGCCCTGCTCATGCACCTGATGTTCGACTCCCAGGCGCCCTGGTGGCCGCAGCTCACCGTGGCCGTCGCCGCGCCGGTCGTCGAGCTCGTGCTGCGCCTGGCGAACCGCCTGGTCACCGTGCCCGCCACCGGCCGCTGGGTCGCCCTCGGCCTGATCGCGCCGCCGGTCGTCTGGGGTGCGGTGCTGCTCGTCGGCCAGATCCAGACCGGCACCGTCGGGTGGAACATCCATATGGTCAGCGGCCTGCTCACCCTGACCGCGCTGACCGGCGCGGCGACGGTCCTGGTCACGCGCAGCATCCAGTTCCTTCAGCCGGAGTGAGACCGTTCCCCGTGCTCCGGCGGCTGGCGTTGTTGACGCTGGTCGCAGGGGCGATCGTGCTCGGCGCCGGCACTCCGGCGTCGGCGCACGCCGGTGGGCTCGTCGCGACCGACGCCCGGAGCCGGGTGGTGGCCATCACACCGGAGATCGCGGGTCTCACGGTGACCGCGATCGAGGACGGCGCGAAGCTGCGCCTCACCAATGACACCGGCGGCCCGGTCACGATCGGCGGCATCAACCGGACCGTTGCCCCCGGCACCGCGTTCACCTGGGCAGACACAAGATCAACACCGGAAAACAAGAAGATCGATTTCGGCCGTACGGCGGATTGGGCGCTCGACCTCGACGCCTCCGGCACCACCGTGACGGTCCGCGGCGTCCTCACCGGGGAGCGTCCGCCGAACCCGTTGCCCTGGTGGGGGCTGGCTATCGTGGCGGCCGTGGCCGTTCCCGTGATCGCCCGTCGCCTGCACCGAGCCGACCTGCTG
>KL571203.1:55894-58326 GCA_000715855.1 Actinoplanes liguriensis | reverse complement strand
CTGCTCGCCGTGGCCGGCGTCGTCGCGATGGCCGCGTCGATCGCGCACGTCACCGGGTCCACGCTCGCCGTTGAGTCCGCGCCACCGGCCGGCACGTTCCTGAACGCCGCCGGGATCAACCTGCTGAGCTGGCCCCTGCTGCTGGGCGGGGCGTGGGTCGCGCTGCGCGGCCGGCCGGCCGGGCTGCTCGCGGTCTGCGCGGGGGCGGCGCTGACCGCGGTGTTCGTCCTGCCGGACGTGACGTCGTTCCACCGGGCGGTGCTCCCGTTCGCCGGGCCGCCGGTGCTGGAGCGGGTGCTGGTCGTGTTGGCCCTCGGCCTCGGCGCGGGCGTGGCGGTCGCCGGCGCCTCCGTGTTGCGGACGCTGGCGCAGCGGGCCGCGGTCGCCGAGGAGGGGGTGTGAAGATGCTGGTCGGCCTGTTGCTGCTGGTGTCGTCGGCGATCCTGACCCTGCCGGCGATGATCGGGATGAAGACCCTGATGGTGGCGCCCAGCCTGCTCTCGTTCTCGTCGCTGTTCGCCTCGTTCGTGCTGCTGGTGTCGTCGGCGTCGATCGCGGTCTTCCTGCAGCTGGCGGTCCTGTCGCTGACCCGGTGGCGGAGACGGCGCCGGTCGTCGCCGGCCGCGCGGGGCGCCTCGTCCGCTTCCTCCCCGCTCCGGTCCGCGTCCACGGTCGTGCCGGTCTCGCCGCCCGTCCTGGTGGTTTCTTCGATCGGGTCCGCGTCCACGGTCGTGCCGGTCTCGCCGCCCGTCCTGGTGGTTTCTTCGATCGGGTCCGCGTCCACGGTCGTGCCGGTCTCGCCGCCCGTCCTGGTGGTTTCTTCGATCGGGTCCGCGTCCACGGTCGTGCCGGTCTCGCCGCCCGTCCTGGTCGTCTCCTCGGTCCGGTCCGGCGGCGAGGGGAGGCGATCGCTGCGGCTGGTGCCGTTCCTGCTGGCGGCGCTCGCACTGCTGCCCGGGTGCACGCAGGCGCCGGCCGCGCAGGCCGCTGCCCCGGCCGCGTGCGATGCGGCGGCGCCGGGTCAGGTCGTTGCGAACGCGGCTCTGCAGGACGGCAAGGCCTCCCCGGCCCCGCACCGGGTGAGCGTGCCGCTCGGCAGTCAGGTGCGGCTCGGCGTCTCGGTCGACACCGCCGCGCAGATCCACGTCCACGGCTACGACCTTGAATATGCGGTGCAGCCCGGCCAGCCGATGTGCATCGTGTTCGTGGCGTCGCAGTCCGGGCTGTTCGACGTCGAGGCCCACCCGGACACGCTGCTGCTGCAGCTCGAGGTGAAGTGAGCCTGCTCGCTCACGGTGTCGGCAGTTCCTCCGATCTCCCGCTCCCCCTGGACCTGGTGTTGCAGGCCGGCGCCGCCACGGTGGTCCTGTCCTTTCTGGTAGCGGCCGTGGTGTGGACGCGACCGCGGCTCGGCGGGGGCACGGTTCGCCGGGTGCGGACGGGCGGCTGGATCGCCGTACCGCGGGCAATTGTTCTTTTGCTCTGCCTTTATCTCGTGGGGAATGCGCTGGCCGGGCCGCGGGAGCCGGCGAATCCGGCGGCGCACGCGCTGTTCGTGTGGTTGTGGGTCGGGCTGGTGCCGCTCAGCGTGATCTTCGGGCCGGTGTGGCGGGCGGTCAATCCGTTGCGGACGGTGTTCCGGCTGCTGCGGCTCCCGCGCGCCGGACTGCGGCCGGGTGGCGGGCTGCCGCCGGGTGGCGGCCTGCGGCCGGGTGGCGGGCTCGGCGTGTGGCCGGCGGTGCTCTGGCTGTTCGCGTTCGTCTGGTTCGAGCTGGTGACGCCGAGCCGGACCGATCCGGTGGTGATCGGTTGCTGCCTGCTCGGGTACGCGATCGCCCAGCTCACGATGGCCGTGCTGCGGGGCGAGGAGTGGTTCGCGCGGGGCGACTGCTTCGAGGTGTACTCCTCGCTCGCCGGGCGTCTCAGCCCGATCCGCTGGCGGCGTCCGCTGAGTGGCCTGGCGGCGCCGATCGCGGGCGGCCCGGTGGCCCTGGCGGCGTTCCTGGCGGTCTGGTGGGGGTCGACCGTCTTCGACAGCGCGTCCGGGTCGCCGGCGTGGGCCGGGTTCGTGCAGCGGGCCGGGCATGCCGAGGTCTACGCGACCGGGGCGTTGGCGCTGGTCTGCGGGGGTGTGCTGCTCGCGGTGCGGAAGACGGCGGGGCGGCTGGACGTGACGGCGTCGCTGATCCCGATCGCGGTGGGGTACACGCTGGCCCACTACCTGTCGCTGCTGATCGTCGAGGGGCCGCGCGGGTTCCTGCTGCTGATCCAGCAGTGGGGTCTCGCGCCGGGGGCGGTCTGGAACGTGGTTCCGATCCCGTCCGTGATCGCCACCACGCAGGTCACGCTGATCCTGGTGGGGCACGTCCTCGGCGTGATCGTCGCCCACGACGCCGCGCTGGCCGCCGTTGATCAGCTGTCTCTTATACACA
>KL571203.1:54956-55672 GCA_000715855.1 Actinoplanes liguriensis | reverse complement strand
CTCAGAGATGTGTATAAGAGACAGGTTCATGATCGGGTGCACCTGGGCGGGGTTGTTCCTGCTCTTCGTCCGCTGATTGTCGTGCGTCTGGCCGCGTGGGTCAGGCCGGGACGGACTCGTCGACCGCCAGGAGCAGGGACAGCTGCCGCATGAGGCCCGGTCGGGGCCGGTAGTAGACCCAGCTCGCGCGGCGTTCCGCGTCGACCAGGCCGGCTTCGCGCAGCACCTTGAGGTGATGCGAGATGGTCGTCCCGGAGAGGGTGAACGCCGGAGTCAGGTCACAGACGCAGATCTCGCCGCCCTCGGCCGAGGCGATCATGGACATCAGCTGCAGGCGGATCGGATCGCCGAGCGCCTTGAACGCCTGCGCGAGCGTGCCGGACGCCTCGGCCGGGATGCGTTCGTGCGCCATCGGCGCGCAGCACGGCACATCCTCGGCGACGGGTGACACGGACGGTGGTTTCGACATGTGTCGAGGTTGACAGATGTCGAAACCACATGCAAGCGTGGCTTCGACAAGTATCGGATTCGAAGAACATCGAATCCGTGCCTGCCGTCGTTCGATCCCGATCTCACCGAGGAGCACCCGTCATGACCAGCGACGCTTCGACCGCAGTCCCGGCACCGGCCGGACAAGATCCATGCTGCGGCACCGCCGCCGAAGCCGCCGCAGCCGATGCGTGCTGCGCCCCCGCTGCCAGAGCCGCTGCAGCGGA
>KL571203.1:53241-54811 GCA_000715855.1 Actinoplanes liguriensis | reverse complement strand
CCCCCGCTGCCAGAGCCGCTGCAGCGGACGCGTGCTGCGCCCCCGCGGCCGGAGCCGCCGCAGCCGATGCGTGCTGCGCGCCCGCCGCGGCCGGTGAGCTGCCGGTGATCGTGATCGGCGCGGGGCCGGTCGGCCTGGCCGCCGCGGCGCACCTGCACGAGCAGCGGATCCCGTTCGTCGTCCTGGAAGCCGGCGAGCAGGCCGGCGCGTCAGTGCGGCAGTGGTCGCACGTCGGGCTGTTCAGCCCCTGGCGGTACGACATCGACGCCGCCGCTCGCCGCCTGCTCGACGCCGCGGGCTGGGCCGCCCCGGACGACGAAGCGCTGCCCACCGGCGCCGAACTGGTCGACACCTACCTGCAGCCTCTTGCCGAGCTCCCGGCCATCGCCCCGCATCTGCGCCTCGGCGCGCGGGTCGTCGCGATCAGCCGGGCCGGCGCCGACCGGGTTCGCACCGCCGGCCGCGCCGACCTGCCCTTCGTCGTCCGCCTCGCCGACGGCGGCGAGCTCACCGGGAGCGCGATCATCGACGCCTCCGGCACCTGGCGCACCCCCAGCCCGCTCGGTGTCAACGGCCTGCCCGCCCACGGCGAACCGGAGGCCGCCGACCTGATCGACCACGCCCTGCCCGACGTGCTCGGCGCCGCCCGTGACGCTCACGCCGGCAAACACACGATCGTGGTGGGATCCGGGCATTCGGCCGCCAACACCCTGCTCGACCTGGCCCGCCTCGCCGAGACCGCCCCCGGCACCCGGATCACCTGGGCGGTCCGCGGCGGCTCCGCACAGCGGGCGTTCGGTGGGGAGGCCGCCGACGAACTGCCCGCCCGCGGCGCCCTCGGCTCCGGCCTGCGCGCCCTGGTCGACACCGGCAAACTTGCCCTGGTCACCAGCTTCGGCGTGCATACCCTGCGCCGCGACGCCACCGGCATCACCCTGGTCGCTGCCGACGGGCGCACCCTGAGCGCCGACCGGGTCGTCTCCGCCACCGGGTTCCGGCCCGACCACAGCGCCGCGAGCGAGCTTCGTCTCGACCTGGACCCGATCCTCGGCTGCACCCGCACCCTCGCGGCGCTGATCGACCCGAACGAGCACTCCTGCGGCACCGTGAAGCCGCACGGCTACCGCGAGCTGGGTCAGCCCGAGCCGAACTACTACGCCGTTGGCATGAAGTCCTACGGCCGCGCTCCGACCTTCCTGATGGCCACCGGCTACGAGCAGGTTCGCTCGATCGCCGCCGCCCTCGCCGGGGACTTCGAGGCCGCCGACGACGTGCGGCTCGAACTGCCCGAAACCGGCGTGTGCGGCGTCGACCTGGTCGCCGAACGGGCCGCCCAGGCGATCTCCGCACGCTTCGGCCTGACCCCGGACGTGCCGATCGCCCTCGCCGCGGCCACCATGGAGCTGCTTCCGGCCGCGGCCAGCACCGGCGACGCGGTCCGCGCCGCCGCGGACCGGATCGGCCTCGACCACGAGACCGCCCTCCAGATCGCCGCGCCGGCCGAGCAGCCCGGCGCGCTGCCGAGCGTCACCGGACTGATCAGCCTCACCACGCCCTCCGGTGGCGGCTG
>KL571203.1:50015-53075 GCA_000715855.1 Actinoplanes liguriensis | reverse complement strand
GGACTGATCAGCCTCACCACGCCCTCCGGTGGCGGCTGCTGCTCGTGACCTCCCGCGGGCTCGCGGCGGGGCCGGTGGACGGGATCACCCGAACGTGCGGTTCCGGTCACGATTCGTACATCTGATCTAATCGTGGGGTAGGGTGCGGTACATGAGCGTCGATGGCGGTCTTGACGACGGTGGTATCGCCGGGTCGCAGCCTCGGATATCCGCGAAACAGCAGCGCATTCTCGCGGTCATCCGCGATTCGGTGCGGGAACGGGGCTTCCCGCCGACCGTGCGGGAGATCGGGGCGGCCGTCGGGCTCGTGTCGCCGTCATCGGTCGCGCACCACCTCAAGGTGCTGGAGCGGCACGGGCTGTTGCGCCGGCAGCCGCACGGGTCGCGGGCGGTCGACGTGCGGGAGCCGGCCGTGGCCGATCCAGCGGTCACCATCCCGGTCCTCGGTGACATCGCGGCAGGCGCGCCGATCCTCGCCGAGGAGCACGTGCAGGACCAGCTGACCGTCTCCACGGGCATGGTCGGTCACGGCACGCTGTTCGCCCTGAACGTCAAGGGCGACTCGATGATCGACGCCGCCATCTGCGACGGCGATGTGGTCGTGGTCCGCCAGCAGCCCGTCGCGGAGAACGGGGAGATCGTGGCCGCCATGATCGACGGCGAGGCGACGGTCAAGACGCTGCGGCTGCGGGGCGATCACATGGAGCTGGTCCCGCAGAACCCGGCCTATCCGGTCATTCCCGGTGACGACGCGACCATCCTCGGCAAGGTCGTCTCGGTCATCCGCCGCTTGTAGGTCCGCACCGCGGACGGGTCGCCCGCAAGCGGCCCGTCCGAAGGTCACGGTGGGTCAGGCGCCCCAGCCGGCCTGCTCGCCACCGACGCGGTCGGCGGAGATGCGCTCCTGGTAACCCGAGCGGCGGTAGGCGGCCATCGGGTCCGGATCCAGGCCGTTCTCCGTGCGCAGGTCGGCGAGCAGCGGCCGTACGTCCGTGTTGAAAGCGTCCATCAGAGCGCCGTTCGCCGCCAGGACGTCCCCCTCCTGCTGCGCCGCGGCGAGCACCTCCCGGTCGACGAGCAGCGCCTTCGCCGTTGCCTCCTGGATGTTGAGGACCGAGCGGATGATCGCCGGGATCTTCGCCTCGATGTTGTGGCACTGGTCGAGCATGAAGTTGATCCCGTAGGCGGGGTCGAGCGCGTCGCCACGGACGATCTCGTACATGATCCGGAACAGCTGGAACGGGTCCGCGGCACCGGCCATCAGGTCGTCGTCGGCGTAGAAGCGCGAGTTGAAGTCGAACGCGCCGAGCTTCCCCTGGCGCAGCAGGAACGCGACGATGAACTCGATGTTGGTGCCCGGCGCGTGGTGACCGGTGTCGATCACGACCTGGGCCTTGGGGCCGAGCTCCAGGCAGTGCGCGTACGCGGTGCCCCAGTCGGGCAGGTCGGTGGTGTAGAAGGCCGGCTCGAACAGCTTGTACTCCACGAGCATGCGCTGGTCGTCGCCGAGCCGCTCGTAGACCTCGCGCAGCGCGCTGGCCAGACGGTCCTGGCGGGCGCGGATGTCGTCCTGACCGGGGTAGTTCGTGCCGTCGGAGAACCACAGCTTGATGTCGCGCGAGCCGGTCGCGTCCATCACGTCGACGCACTGCAGCAGGTGGTCGGTGGCCTTGCGGCGCACGCGCGGGTCCGGGTGGGTGACCGAGCCGAGCTTGTAGTCCTCGTCCTGGAAGACGTTCGAGTTGACCGCGCCGAGGGTGACGCCCAGCTCCTGGGCATATTCGGCCAGCTTGGTGAAGTCGTCGACCCGGTCCCACGGGATGTGCAGGGAGACGGTGGGGGCGATTCCGGTCAGGCGGTGCACGACGGCGGCGTCGGCGATCTTCTCGTACGGGTCGCGGGGGACACCGGGCTGCGGGAAGACCTTGAATCGGGTGCCGGAGTTCGCATACGCCCAGGAGGGGGTCTCGATGCGCTGGGCGCGCAGCGTCTCCTTGATCTGGTCCAAGGGGAGGCTCATCGGGCGGTCCCGCTTTCTTCGGTGGTGAAACGTTTCAGGCTGCATTCAGGCTACGGATGCCGCTGCTTGCTCGTCAACCGTTGAAACGATCTGGCACGTACGGATCCACCCGCGGCTCCGGTAGGCTCGGCGCGTGACCCCGCTCCACGCCATCGCCGCCGCGTACGCGGCCTGGGTCACGCCCGACCTGCCGCTCTACGGCCTCGACCACGATCGGGCCGACTTCGCTCCCTGAGCCGTCCGACGGCCGGTTTTCCCCGCACGGCTCGCCGCGTCCACCGGTGTCGCGGCGCTCGGCTGTGTCCGAAATCGGCCACGTAGGCGAAACGTCCTGCCGGAGCGAATCGGAAACGAGAAAGAGCGCATGTCCGCACTGAGGAAACTGCTGCTGACGCCGTACGTCGGAAGGCTTCTCCTGGCGAGCCAGATCGGGCGCCTGCCGATGGCGTCGGCCCCGCTGGCACTACTTCTGTTCGCCCGCGAGGGGCACAGCCTCGCCGTCGCCGGCCTGGTCGTCGGCGCCTACACCGCGGGGATGGCGGTGAGCGCGCCGATCCTCGCCCGGATCGTCGACCGCTGGCGGCAACCGCCGGTGCTCTGGGCCTCCGCGTCGCTCTCCGGGGCCGGGTTCCTGCTGGCGGCGGTGAGTGGGCACGCGCTCGTGCCGACGGTGGCCGGCGCGGTGCTGGGCGGGCTCGGGACCCCGCCGCTGGAGGCCTGCCTGCGCGCGCTCTGGCCGAATCTGGTCACGGCGGACGCGGTCGCCGCGGCGTACTCGCTGGACATTGCCGTCCAAGAGGTCATCTACGTGACCGGGCCGCTGGTCACGCTGCTCGCGGTGGCGGTCGCCGGGCCGTCCGCGGGACTCGTCGCTGCGGCGTTGCTGCAGCTCGCCGGGGTGGCGGTGTTCGCGTCGACGCCCGCGGTCCGGGTCTGGCGCGGTGAGGCCGGGGCCCGGCACTGGGCGGGGCCGCTACGGGTGACCCGCTTCGTCGTGATCCTGCTCGGCGTCGTCTGCGCGGGAGCGGCGATCGGCAGCT
>KL571203.1:48362-49796 GCA_000715855.1 Actinoplanes liguriensis | reverse complement strand
ATGTGTATAAGAGACAGGGCTACGCCGAGGCGGCCGGCAACCGTTCCCTGAGCGGCTGGCTCCTCGCCGCGCAGGCCGCCGGGGCGTTGATCGGCGGACTGGCCTACATGCGGGTCCGTCCCGGCGGGCCCGGACGGTTGCCGCTGGTCACCGCCATGCTGGCGGCCGGGTTCGTGCCGCTGCTCGCGGTTCCCGGGCCAGCCGTGATGGCGGTGCTGCTGGCGATCGCCGGGGTCTCGCTGCCGCTCGTGCTGACCGCGGTCTTCCTCACCGCGGATCGGCTGACGCCGGCCGGGACCGCGGTCGAGGCGTTCGCCTGGATCATCACGGCGTTCACGGTGGGCAGCGCGGTGGGAGCGGCGATCACCGGACCGCTGGTGGGCGACTCCATCCGGGCCGGCTTCGCCTTCGCGCCGGTCGCCGGCCTGCTCGCGGTCGCGGCGATGTCCACCGCGTCGTTCGCCCGCCGTCCCACCCCGGTCTGACCCGACCCCGCCGGTCCCGCCCGCGAAACGCGGACACCCACGGTCAAGCCCAGCCCGGCCGCGGCCCGTCGCTGGGCATTGCCCCGGCCGCGCCGCGGGCTTGCCGGCTGGTCCTGGCCGTGGTTATGGAGGGCGGATAACAACGGTGAGGGCCAGCCCGGGGCGTGGGGTGAGGCTGGGTGCGCTGCGGGTTTTGGCTGGCTGTGGCTGTGGTTTTGGAGGGTGAATAACAACGGTGAGGGCCAGCCGCGCGGGGGTGAGGCGCCGGGTGGGCGGAGTGGGCTGGGGTGGCGTGAGAACCGGGGTGGGCTCGGCCGGCGCTTTTGGGGGCGTACGGGAGAAGGGGTTTGTTGCGGGGTGTTATGTGTGGGTCGCTCGGCGTATTTGTGGATGTCACGTCGCCGCTGCCCGCGACTGGGAATGTCGGCACGGCGGGGGAGGTGCCGATGGTGTCGCAGTATGTCGATCTGGTGGCCGGCAGCCGCTGGGTGCGTGTATAAGAGACAGGTGCTGGTGATGGTGCTGCTCGCGGCGATGTTCGACGCGATCCTGCCGTTCATCCCCAGTGAGACGATCATCGTGGCGGTCGGCGTCGGGGTGGCCGAGAACGGTCATCCGTCCCTGATCTGGGTGATCCTCGCGGCGGCCGGCGGGGTGCTGGCCGGCGACGGGCCGGCGTATCTGATCGGGCGGCGGAGCGGGCCGGCGGTGACCCGGCGGTTGCGGCGGAGCGGACGCGGAGCGGCGATCCACGACTGGGTGCTGGCGGTCATGCGGCGGCACGGGGCGCCGCTGATCATTCTCGGCCGGTACGTGCCCGGGGTCCGCTCGGCGACGGCGTTCACCGCGGGCGCGATCGGTTATCCGGCGCGGCGGTACGCCATGTTCACGCTGATCGGGGCGAGCGTCTGGGCCACGCAGAGCGCGCTGCTCGGCCTGTCTCTTATAC
>KL571203.1:45881-48139 GCA_000715855.1 Actinoplanes liguriensis | reverse complement strand
CCAGCCGGCCACTGCTCGGGTTCGCGGTGGCGTGGCTCGGCGCGGGAGTGGTGACGCTGACCGCGATGCTGGTGCAGCGGCACGCGACCGCGGTGTGGGGCGTGCTGGTCCGGCTGACGCGAAGGGCAACCGGCGCGCGGCTGACAGCGGCGGCGCGGAGGGCTGCGGGGGTGCGGCCGGCGGCGCTGGTGCGGAGGGTGATCGGGAAGCGGCCGACAGTGCCGGCCGGGGAGCGGGCGCCCGCGAAGGTGACCGATTAGCGCGCATTTGGGGCGGGCTCGGCGGGAAAGGGATACCCCACCCCCGTGTCGGGTGGGGCGGGTGCGGCTAACGTTCCGGTGTGGCTAAGGGATCTCTGGCGGTGCTTGTCGGCATTCTCGTGCTCGCGTTGCACGTCGGTCTCGGCCTGTTCGCGGCGAACTGGTTGTGGACCGACACCGACGACCCGCACCAGTGGATGTACTTCTACGGCACCCGCGGCTGCTGCATCGCGCCGGTCACCGGCATGATCGGCGCCGTCCTGTTCAACAACGCGCGGTTCAAGGTGATCGGGGCGGGCGCGCTGGCCGGGCTCGGGCTGGCGCTGATCGGCGCGGTGGTGCTGTGGGCGATCGGCTACGAACCGTCCTGGATCAACAGTTGAGCATCCGTTTCCGGGATTGACGCCGTCCGGGGCAGCAGGGCGCCGAGTGGGTCGCTAGCATCTCGTCGATCATCGAACGGGGAGGAAACGCGATGAGAGCGACCCGAGTGCCGGCACTGGCCGGCGTGCTCACCGCGATAATGCTTGTCACGCCCGGCGCGGCGCAGGCCGCCGAGAGCGACCAGATCACGGTGTCGACCGACGACGTGCTCGTCTCGACGGGCGCGGCGGTGACCGGCGTGCCGGTGCGGGTGGAGCAGCCGGACGGCGCCACCACCCCGCTGAAGAACGTGACGATCACTGTGGACACGGCGAAGCTGGCCGGGGTCGCGACGGTGTCCCGCTTCAGCCCGTCGTCCGGTACGTGTGACGAGACCGGCAGCACGATCAAGTGCACCTATGACTCGCTGACCAGCATCTACCCGCTGTTCCTGGACGTGAAGGCGGTCGCCGGCACGACGCCCGGCACGAAGGGCTCGTTCTCGGCGACGGTCGCCGCCGACGGGGTGGCAGCGGTCACCGCGTCCGGCACGGTCACCGTGGCCGAGGGCGTGAACCTGGTCGCCGGCCCGGAGATCAAGGCCTCCGGCAAGCCGGGCTCGACTGTGATGATCTCGCCGGAGGTCCGCAACGCCGGCTCGACGGTGGCGCACGGTGTGGTGCTGTTGTCCAGCTCCGGTTCGGACAGCGCGACCTACCAGCGCAAGTACAGCAACTGCGTCTACACCGACGAGCAGTTCTACTGCGTCTTCGACCAGGACCTGGCCGCCGGCGCGCGGTATGCGGTGGCGTCTGCGCTGCCGATCGGGATCACGGCGGACGCGCCCGCGCCGTCGACGTTCGACACGTACGCCGAGTGGGCCACGCCCGACGACGCCGCGTCGATGATCGCGTCGATCAAGGCGCACGGCAAGGCCGGCACCGGCGCTGCCCTGGGCCTGGTGCAGAAGGCGTCGGCGAAGGCGGTCGCACCGCAGACCGACACGTCGGCGATCGACAACTTCACCCACCTGGTCTTCGACGTGACCGGCGTGAACAAGCCGGACCTGGCCGCCATCGGCACCGAGATCCGCGGCAAGGTGGGCGACACGGTGACGGCGACGGTCGGCATCAAGAACCTGGGCCCGGCGCGCATCGACGCGTGGGACGAGTTCCCCAGCGCGCTGGTGTCCGCCCCGGCCGGCACTCGGGTGACCAAGGCCGACGCCAACTGCGTGGCGGTGCCCGAGCGGTTCGGCGTGTACCGCTGCCTGGCCAGCCGTATCGGGGTCGGGGAGACGGTGACCTGGACGCTGACGCTGGAGCTCGCCGACGCGGTGCCGGAGCGGGGCTCGGTCGTCGCTCGTACCGAGATCGCCGGTAAGGACACGTTCGGCCCGGACAAGGACCTTTCCAACAACGAGGCCATCATCTATCTGAACGAGTCGGCACCCTCGGACAACGGTGGCGGCGACAACGGTGGCGGTGGCACCGGCGCGGGTGACGGAAGTGACGACGGCACCCTGCCGATCACCGGCGCGAACGCGACCTGGGCGGCCGGCGGCGGCGTCCTCCTGGTGCTCGCCGGCGTGGTCGCCTTCGTGGTGACCCGCCGCCGTCGCACCCGCTTCAGCGC
>KL571203.1:33131-45684 GCA_000715855.1 Actinoplanes liguriensis | reverse complement strand
GAGATGTGTATAAGAGACAGTAGCATGGCAGGCGTCGAGCCGAACGCATTCCCCCTGGTGCCGGTCCCGATGGGGGTGGGGGATGCTTGCCGAGAATCGCACCGTGCTGCTGTCCGGCCCCGACGTCGGGCCTCTCGAGCAGGAGTACGTCCTGGCGGCCCTCCGGTCGGGCTGGGTCGCTCCGGCCGGCCCGGATCTGGACCTCTTCGAGCGTGAGATCGCCGCCCGGGTGGGCGTGCCGCACGCGGTCGCCGTCAACTCCGGCACCGCCGCGCTGCACCTGGCTCTGATCGGGCTGGGCGTCGGCCCGGGCGACCAGGTCGTCGTGCCGACCCTGACGTTCGTGGCCACCGCGAACGCCGTCGTCTACACGGGCGCGACGCCGGTCTTCGTCGACTGCGACCCGGCGACCGGCAACCTCGACCCGCAGGTGCTGGCCGGGGTGCTCGACACGGACGCCTCGGTGCGCGCGGTGCTGACCGTGGACCTCTACGGATCCTGCGCCGACTACGGGCGGATCCTCCCGCTGTGCGAGCAGTACGGCGTGCCGGTCGTCGAGGACGCCGCCGAGGCGCTCGGCGCCACGCACCGGGGACAGCCGGCCGGCTCGTTCGGCCGGGCGGCGGCGCTGTCGTTCAACGGCAACAAGATCATGACGACGTCCGGCGGCGGCATGCTGCTGACCCGCGACGCGGATCTGGCCGCGCGAGCGCGGTTCCTGGCCGGCCAGGCGCGACTGCCGGCGGAACACTACGAGCACTCCGAGATCGGCTACAACTACCGCCTGAGCAACCTGCTGGCCGCGCTCGGCCGTGCCCAGCTGTGCCGCCTGGACGAGATGATCGAAAGGCGGCGGGCGGTACGCGACGAGTACGCCAAGGTGTTCGCCCACGCCGAGGCCGTGATGCTGCCGGGCGGCGACGACCCGTCCGCGAACTGCTGGCTCACCGGCATCGTGGTCGACCCGGACCGGGCCGGCTGGCACGTCCGTGAGCTGGCCGGACATCTGGCCGCGCGGAACGTGGAGACGCGCCCGGTCTTCAAGCCGATGCACCTGCAGCCGGTCTTCGCGGGCGCCACCGCGTACCTGACCGGCGCCGCCGAGCAGCTGTTCCGTGACGGCCTCATGCTGCCCAGCGGATCCGCCCTCGGCACGGACGAGGTCCGGCGGGTTGTCGACGCGATCGCCGAGTTCCTGGACGGCCGGCCGTGAGAGGAGGACCAGCCGTGAGAGGAGGGCGAGTCTTGAGAGGAGGGCCGGCCGTGAGAGCGCGGACCACCGACGTGGCGCAGCGCGCGTTCGACATAGCCGTCGCCACCGCCGGCCTGGTCGTGTTCTCCCCGGTGATCGCCGGGGTCGCCGTGGCGGTCGGTGTCCGGCTCGGCCGGCCGGTGCTGTTCCGCCAGCAGCGGCCGGGGTTGAACGGCCGCCCGTTCACCCTGGTCAAGTTCCGCACGATGCGGGACCCGGACGAGGCGCGCGGGCTGATCACCGACGGCGACCGGCTCACCGGGCTGGGCCGGGTCCTGCGCACGTTCAGCCTGGACGAGCTGCCGACGCTCTGGAACGTGCTGCGCGGGGAGATGAGCGTTGTCGGGCCGCGGCCGCTGCTGATGCGCTATCTCGATCTCTACACGCCCGAGCAGGCCCGCCGCCACCTCGTGCGGCCGGGTGTCACCGGGCTCGCGCAGGTCAGCGGCCGCAACGCGCTGAGCTGGGAGGACCGGCTGGCGCTCGACGTCTGGTACGTCGACCACCGCTCCCTGGGCCTGAACGCCCGGATCCTTCTGCGCACCGCTCTGACCCTGTTGCGCCGGGAGGGCATCAGCGCCCCCGGCGAGTCGACGATGGCGGAGTTCACCGGCACGTCTTGAGGGGGGCTCGTGCGTATCACCTACATTCACCAGCACTTCCGTACGCCCGGGATGGCCGGCGGCATCCGGTCGTACGAGTTCGCCCGGCGCCTGGTCGAGCGCGGCCACGAGGTGCACCTGATCACCGCCGAGGCGAACGCCGTCCGGCCGCGGATCAGCACCGAGGCCGGCATCGTGGTGCACTGGCTGCCGGTGTCGTACGACAACACGATGTCCTACCGCCGCCGGATCGGGGCGTTCCTCGGCTTCGCCGGGCAGGCGGCGGTGGTGGCCGGGCGGCTGCGTCACGACCTCGTCTTCGCGACCAGCACCCCGCTGACCGTGGCGATCCCGGGCGTGTACGCGGCGCTGCGCCGGCGCGTGCCGATGGTGTTCGAGGTCCGTGACCTGTGGCCGGAGGTGCCGATCGCGATGGGGGTGCTGCGCTCGCCGGTCACCCGGTGGGCCGCGCACCGGCTCGAGGCGTGGGCGTACCGCCGGTCGGCGCACGTCGTCACGGTCTCCCGGGGCATTGCCGACAGCATCCGGCGGCGGTTTCCCGGGGTGCCGGTCACGGTGGTGCCGAACGGCGCCGACCGGGAGCTGTTCGCCGGGGCGGACCGGGCCGGGGCGGCGCTGCGCCGGGCGACGCCGTGGCTCGGGGACCGGCCGATGATCCTGTACGCCGGGACGGTCGGCGTGGCCAACGGCGTGGACTATCTCGTCCGGATGGCGGCCCGGCTCGCCGTGACCGACCCGGACGTGCGGATCGTGATCGTCGGGGACGGCCGGATGCGCGACGACGTCCGGCGCCTCGCCGCCGAGCTGGGCGTGCTGGGCCGGAGTCTGTTCCTGCTCGACCCGGTCACGAAGGCCGAGGTGGTGGCGTACTACGCCGCCTGTGACCTGGCCACCTGCCTGACCGTCAACGTCCCGGAGCTGAGCAGCGACTCGTCGAACAAGTTCTTCGACGCCTTCGCCGCCGGGCGGCCGGTCGCGGTGAACCACGCGGGGTGGGGCGCCGACCTGCTCGCCTCGACCGGGGCCGGTCTGGTCCTGCCGGAGGACGACCCGGACGGCGCGGCCGCCGCGGTGGCCGCTTTCCTGCGCGATCCGGCGGCGTGCGCGAGGGCCCGGGCCGCGTCGGGAGCGCTCGGCCGGGACCGCTTCGACCGCGACCTGCTGTTCGAGGACTTCGAGCGGGTGCTGACGTCCGCCGCCGGAGGAGAAGCGGCCGACGGGGGAGCGGTCGGGGAACGAGCGACCGGTAGAAAGGCGGCCGGGGCGAAGGGCTAGTGCGGAACCGGAACCCGAGCGCGAGCGGGATGCACCGAAGCCAGTAGCAGCAGGATCCACATCAGCCGCGCGTCGTAGTAGTCGCCGGAGAACAGGTTGGTGCAGCCGATGAAGATCCCGCAGTAGGCCGCGGTCCGGGCCTCCAGGCTGCGCTCGGGCGGCGGCATCGCGACGTACGCATGCCACAGCCCCAGCCACGCCAGCACCAGCAGCGCCAGCCCGACGGCGCCACCCTCGGCCGCGATCGACAGCAGCAGGTTGTGCGTGTACAGCTCGAGGCCGAAGCCGCTGACCGTGGTGAAGCCGTTCAGGCCGGTGCCCAGGATCGGGCGCTGCAGGAAGATCCGCAGCGCCATCCCGAACAGCACGTCGCGGCTCGACGCGTTCCCCTGCTCGAAGGTGCTCTGGACGAACCGCTGCTGCACGTAGTCGGCGATCGTCGGCCCGGCGGTGATCACCAGGACCACGCCGACCACGACGATCAGGCCGAACGGCTTGGCGAGCCGGGCGACGTCGACCCGCGGCCGGATCGCGAGCAACGCGACCGTGATGGTGACGCCGAGTGAGACGAGACCGCCGCGGGAGCCGGACGCGATCGCGCCGAACAGGAACACCGGGATCGGCACCAGCCAGATCAGTTGCTCGCCGCTGCGCAGGTACAGGTAGAGCGAGGTGATGATGCCGAGGATCATCAGCCGGACGAAGACGTTCGGGCCGCCGCCGAGCGCCGCCCACCGGCCGTTCGCCTCGCGGCCGAAACCGGCCGCCGCGGCCAGGAAGTAGACCCAGGCCGTCGCGTGGAACAGCTTCAGGGTCGTCGCGGTCACCCGGTCGCGGTCCCAGGCGGCCAGGTTGAAGTAGACGATCAGCAGCCCGCCGACCGCGCACAGGTCGCCGACCACCGGGGCGGTGACCGTGCCGGCCGGCACCCAGAGCACGGAGAGCCCCTGATAGACGAGCAGAGCCAGGACGCCGAGCAGGGCGTGGCCGCCCTCGGCCCGGCGGTGGCCGACATGGTGCGACTCCAGGGCCAGGCTCAGGATCAGGACCAGGAACAGCGGGACCCGTACGTCGTTGACGACCGGGATGTCCAGTCCGGCGCGGCTCAGCGTGAACCGGCCGGCCAGCGCCACGAGGAACGCGATCAGGACGATCAGCCCGGGCCGGGCGGCGGCCGGGGCGGTCATGGGCGGGGCAGGCGGACGGCGTACGCGGCAAGCCCCACCCCGTCGAACCCGAGCGCCGCCGCCGCCACCACGAGCCCCAGGATCGCCGCGTGCGGTGGCGTCAGGAACACCGCCGCGATGCCGGTCACCACGATCTCCAGGGCCAGGCAGGCGAGCAGCAGGCGGCTCATGAACTTCGGTTCGAGCAGGGTGTCCATCGTCGGGCGGGCCGCGTAGAACATGGCGAGCGGGATCGCGGCGAACACCCCGAGCCGCAGGATCGGGATCGCCGCGGAGAACTCCCGCCCGAGGAACCCGTGCACCAGCACCGGCGCGAACACCAGCATCACCGCGGTCGGCACGGCGGCGAGCACCCCGGCGCACACCGGCAGCGCGGTCAGCAGCTGTCGCACGCCCGTGTTCTCGCCGGCGCGGTGGAACAGCCGGCTCAGGCGGGGCATCAGCACCGGGGTGAGCATGGCGAAGAACGAGCAGATCAGGGTCACCGCCGAGGTGGCGAATCCGACGTACCCCGCCTCGGGCCGCCCGGGCATGGTCACCGCGACGGCGAAGGTCGGGAACGTGTAGAGCGTGGGCAGCGCCACCTCACCGGGCATGCGGCGGATGCCGTACGCGATGAGGGTCTTGAGGGTCGGCTCTTGATCCTGGACCTCGGTGGCCGGGCGGCGGCGCACGACCAGGGTGCCCCAGACCCCGACCGCCGCGGCGCCGGCACCCTGGATGATCAGGAAGTCCTCGATCGTCTCCGCGGAGAGGAACGCGACGAGCGGGATCAGGCCGAGTCCCAGCCCGGAGATCAGGTTCGCGTCGACGACCTGGTGGTTGCCGCGCAGCGCGGCGAGCCCGGCCGAGCACAGGCAGTTGCCGCCGAGCATGACCAGGACGGCGGTCACCTGCTCGCGTCCGGACAGCCCCATCCATCCGGCGATCCACGTCCCGGCGCCGACGCCGGTCAGGCCGACGACGGTGACCAGGGAGGCCTCGACGTAGAGCGCCTGCCGCGCGAGACGCCGGGTGGTGTGCTCGGTGCGCGGCAGGTAGCGCTGCAGGCCCAGGCCGAGCCCGAGCAGCAGGGCCGGCTGGAACGTGCTCACCGTGCCGCGGGCGATCTGGTAGTAGGCGAACCCGTTGACGCTGCCCCGGCGCGCGACCAGGTGGAACAGGTAGAGCCCGGTGCCCAGCACGAACCACTGGACGGCCAGGGTGGAGGCATAGTCGCGCCGCACGGCGGCGGGCACGCTCCGCAGCAGTGCTCGGAGGCCGGGGCGCTCACCGCCGGGCATGCGGTCGGCGCTCAGACATGGCCTCGTGCCTTCAGCCGCTCGAAGAAGCGCAGGGCGCGCTGCACGTCCGCGGGCCGGACACCGAACCGGATCGGCAGGGTGACCAGGTGGTTCGCGGCCCATTCGGCGTTCGGGCAGGACCCCTTCGCGTAGTGCGCGGTCGCCAGGTCGTCGCCGGCGAGCGGATGGACCGGGGTGCGGAACCAGCCACCGAGCTCGACGCCGCACTCGGCCGCCTCGCGCAGCACCGAGTCCTTGCCGAAGACGCGCACCGGGAGACGCAGCGGGACCGCGTCCGGCCCGGGGCGTGGGTGGTGCCGCACGCCGATCCGGTCCAGGCCACGCTCGTACGCGGTGAGGATCTTCCGCCGTACGCCGAGATCCCGTCGCGCCGCCGCCATCCGCCCCGGGAGCCGGAGCTGGGCGGTGCGGCACATCCGCCAGCCGTAATCCGTGTTCGCGAAACGAATCACCGTTGACTTGCCGCAAAGTAAGCGCCGGGGCACGGCATCGGCGGCGATCAGGGCGGCCGTCATCAGGTCACGCGTGGCCGGCGGGGTGGTGTACATCGCGTACCGGGTCTGCATCTCGGCGGCGAGCGCCGGGTCGTGCACCACCGCGGACCCACCGGTGCCGGCGAACACGGGTTTCCCCCAGCCGTAGGAGTGGAACGCGGCGACACCCCGCGTCCCCGCCTCGGCGGAGCCCGGCCCGATGTGCGTGCAGTCCTCGATCACCGGCACGGGGAGGGGGACGACCGGCGCCGGATACCCGAAGGTGTGCTGCACGATCACCGCCCGGGTGCGCGGGGTGATGTGCTCGGCGACGGTGACCGGGCTCAGCGTCGCGCGGTCGATGTCGGCGTAGACCGGCGTGATCCCGATCCGCAGCAGCGGCTCGATCATCGCGGCGCAGGTGTACGCCGGCACCACCACCTCGTCCCCGGCCGACACGTGCAGGGCCCGCAGGATCGCGTGCAGCGCGACCCGCCCCCGGTCGTAGTACAGGACGGTGCTCATTCGCGCCGAGCCGCCGGATCGAGCACGCCGCAGATCGAGCCGATCCCGTAGACGACGTGCGTGGTCGCGAAGACGATCGGGAGCGTGACGAGCAGCGACGGGTCGCGGTGGCGCCAGGCCAGCCGCCCGGCCGAGGCGAGCGCGGCGGCGCCGTAGAGCCCGGCGATCCCGGCGGCGGTCCAGCGGGCGTGCCTGCTCTTCGGCGCCAGCGCCCCGGACAGGCCCAGGGCGACGACGAACCCGATCGGCACGACGTTGCGGAACGACCCGATCCACCGCCCGACCGACCGGGACGCCCGGAACGGCCAGTACCCCGCCTCGAAGGTCCACGAGCAGAACTCGCGGAACTCGCTGCGCGCGTAGTACGTGCTGGAGATGTCCGGCAGGAGCAGGACCTTGCCCCCGGATGCCCGCAGACGCTGGTTGAACTCCCGGTCCTGCGCCCGGGTCAGCTGCTCGTCGAAGACGCCGACCCGGTCGAACACGGTGCGCCGGTAACAGCCGCCGAACACGGTGTCCACCCACTGCGGGCCGCCTACGCCGGTCCGGTACCGCGCCCCGCCCGCGCCGAACATGTCGGTGGTGGAGACCGCGATCGCCCGGCCCAGCGCGGTGTCGTCGCGCGGCAGCGGCCGCCGGACCCCGCCGACGTTGTCCGCCTCCGGGTTGCGCAGCAGCCCGTGCACGCATTTGAGCAGGTAGTCCGGCTCGTACTCGGCGTGCACGTCGAGCCGGACGATGACGTCGCCGCGGGCCTCGGCGATGCCCCGGTTCAGGGCGGCCGGCCGGCTGCGCCCGGGGTTGTCGAGCAGCCGGATGTTCGGTTCGCGCAGCGCGTGGTCGCGGACGATCGCGCGGGTGCCGTCGTCGCTCATCGCGTCGACGAGCAGGATCTCCATCCGCTCGGCCGGGTAGGTCTGCGCCTTCACCGAGTCCAGGAAGGCGTCGACGAAGCGGGCCTCGTTCCAGCACGGGATGACGATCGAGACGTAGGGCAGTTCCATCATCGCGCTCCGGTGATCATCATCAGGCCGCGGCCTGCATCTTCCAGCCGCCCCAGGTGCGTGGCGGCTTCGAGCGGTTCGGGCCGGACAGGTAGGTGTCGTAGGCCGGCACCGCGTCCGGGCCCTTGTGGGTGACCATGTTCAGCACGCAGCCGAGCATGGAGGCGTTGACCGCGTGCAACGCCCGGATCGCCTGCGTGACCTGCGTGGACGTGGTCCGGCGGGCGCGCACCACGAGCAGTGTCCCGTCGGCCCGGGCGGCGATGACCGCCGCGTCGGTAACCGGCAGCAGTGGCGGGCAATCAAAGATCACCACATCAAATTTCTTGCGTACGTCGTCGACCAGCTCCGTCATCCGCGGTGAGCTGAGCAGTTCGCTCGGGTTGGGCGGGGTACGCCCGCTGGCGAGCAGCCAGAGCCCGGCGCCCCAGGGCTGGAGCACCTGTTCGAGCATCGCGGTGCCGTCCAGGACGGTGCTCAGCCCGGCCGCGTCCTCCCGTCCGAGGAAGGCGGCCAGCCGTGGGTGGCGCAGCTCGGCGTCGACGATCAGGACCCGTTGCCCGGCCTCGGCGAAGAGCAGGGCCAGCCCGCACGCGGTGGCGGACCGTCCCTCGCCGGGCACAGCGCTCGTCACCGCCAACGTCTTCACCGAGTTGGTGGCGGCCGCGCACTGCACCTGGGTACGGACTTCCCGCAGCGCCTCGGTCCGCGCCGACGTGCTCGACGAGACGAACGGGCCGCCCGGGTCCATCGGCACCTGGGCCAGCACCGGCGCCGAGGTGAGCACCTGCAGCGCCTCCCCGGTCCGTACGGTGTGGTCGGCCACCTCCCGGCCCACCGAGCCGATCGCGCCCACCACCAGCCCGGTGACCGTGGCCAGCGCGAAGTTGTTCATGGTGTTCGGGGCCACCGGCTCCTCGTCGAGGGCCGGCCCGGTGACGACGGTGACCTTGACCGTGGACGGCTCGGTCGGCGCGGGCCGCTCCAACTCCTCGACCGAGTTCCGGAAGCGCTGAGTGACCCGGGTGAGCAGCAACAAGGCCCGGTTGCGATCCTGATCCTCCACGCTCACCTCCATCATCACCGTGTCCGCGACGGTCTCCGAGGAGATCGCATCGCGTACCTCTTGCGGGGTCAGGTCGATGCCGGGCGTGCCGGCCAGGGGAGTGGCGACCTCGTCACTGGTCAGCAGCTTGGCGTAGGTGGACAGGCGGCTGGTGTTGAACATGCTGGCCGGGTAGAGGTCGGACGCGCCGACCCCCGGGGTGGAGAAGAAGAACGTGACCCGCGCCGCGTACACCGGTGTGGTGTTGAGGTTCACGACCAGGGCCACGCCGAGGGCGACGGCCACCGAGGCCAGCAGCAACAACCAGTGCCTTCTGGCGACACGGAGGTAATCGCGCGGGCCCACGCGGCAACGATATGGCGGCGTCTGGGGCTCTTCTCCGGTATCGAAAAAGTCCGCTTTAATCATCTTTTGTCCTGCTAGAGTGCCGGACATGAGGGCCGTTCGCCTGCTGCCGCTTCTCGTGGACGGCGCCGCGTGGCTGGCCGGCCTGCTCGCCGCCGTCCTCGCCCGGTACGACCTCGCCCCGCAGCGCCGCCACCTGGCCGGCGCCCTCGCCGTGGTCCTGCTGGCCGTCGCGCTGCAGGCCACCGTCGGCCACACCCGGGGGCTCTACCGCGACCGCTACCGGTTCGGCGGCTTCGACGACATCCGGGCCGTCTCGTTCACCACGGTCCTGGTGACGCTCGCGCTGACCGCGGTCGACCTGCTGCTCTCGCGGCACCCGATCCCGCCCGGCCTGCCGCCCGTCGGGGGCTCGGTCGCGCTGGTCCTGATGCTCGGGGTCCGCTACGCGCGGCGGGTGCGGCTCTCCCGGCGCCGCCGGCCCCGCGGCGCCGCGCCGGTGATCCTGTTCGGGGCGGGCTCCGCGGCCGAGTTGCTGGTCGACTCGATGCTGCACGATCCGTCGGGCCGGTACGTCCCGGTCGGCCTGATCGACGACGACCCCCGCAAACGCCGTCTGTTCCTCCGCGGGGTGCCGGTCCTGGGCACGCGCGACGACATCCCCGCCGTCCTCGCGAGCAGCGGGGTCGACCTGGTGGTCTTCGCGGTGGCCAACGCGGACGCGGCGCTGGTCCGCGACGTGCGGGACCGGGCGACCGCGGCCGGGGCGGCGTTCAAGGTGGTGCCGTCGGTCAGCGAGCTGATGGCCAACCCGGTCGAGGTCGGCGACATCCGCGAGGTGCAGGTCACCGACCTGCTCGGACGCCACCAGATCGACACCGACCTCACCTCGATCGGCGGCTTCCTGACCGGCAAGCGGATCCTGGTGACCGGGGCCGGCGGGTCGATCGGGTCGGAGCTGTGCCGGCAGATCCACCACTTCCGCCCGGCCGAGCTGATGATGCTGGACCGGGACGAGACGTCGCTGCTGGCGGTCCAGCTGTCCATCGATCCGCGGGCCCACCTGGACGATCCCCGGGTGATCCTGGCCGACCTGCGCGACGGGCCCCGGATCCGGGAGATCTTCCGGACCCGCCGGCCGCAGGTGGTCTTCCACGCGGCCGCGCTGAAGCATCTGGCGCTGCTGCAGCGGCACCCGGCGGAGGCGGTCAAGACCAACGTCCTGGGGACGCTGAACGTCCTGGAGGCGGCCGAGTCGGTCGAGCGGTTCGTGAACATCTCCACGGACAAGGCGGCCGACCCGTCCAGCGTTCTCGGCTTCTCCAAGCGGATCACCGAACGGCTCACGGCGTGGACCGCGCGGCGGCGGCCCGGGACGTTCCTCAGCGTCCGCTTCGGCAACGTGCTGGGCAGCCGGGGCTCGGTCTTCACGACGTTCAGCACCCAGATCGCCGAGGGCGGGCCGGTGACCGTGACCCATCCGGACGTGACCCGCTACTTCATGACCACCCAGGAGGCCGTCCACCTGGTGATCCAGGCGGCGTCGATCGGGCTGGACGGCGAGGCGCTGGTGCTGGAGATGGGCGCGCCAGTGCGGATCGCCGAGGTGGCGCGGCAGATGGTGGCGCTGTCCCGGAAGCAGATCCCGATCGAGTTCACCGGGCTGCGGCCCGGGGAGAAGCTGGCCGAGACGCTGTTCGGTGCCGGGGAGGTGGACTGGCGGACGTTCCATCCGCTGATCTCGCACGTGGCCGTGCCGCCGCTGGACCCGGTGCACCTGCGGCCACTGTCGGTGCCCGCGGACACCGCGATCCAGATCGCCCGGCTGGCCGAGGTCTGCGCGGCGCCGGCCCCGGCGTCCACCCCGGTGTTGCGGTGAGTGCGGTCCGGCTCCCGGAAGAGGCGCCGGCCCCGGCGTCCGCCTCGGTGTTGCGGTGAGTGCGGACCGGCTTCCGGAAACCGACAAAGACGGAGAACGCCGTTCTCCAGCGCGAAAGCCTTTCGCACTGGTGCAATCGGGGCATGGGACCCCGGCTTGACGATGACCGGCCCGAGCCGAGGCCGGCGCGTGCCGGTGTGCACGCGGCGCTCCGGGCCTGGCGGGAGAGTTTGGTCGACCTCGGTGACAACAACCGATTGATCAACTTCGCGGGCGGCAACGCCGACCTGCTGGAGATCACCTCGCCGGAGCCGGATCAGATCGTCACGGCACTGACCCGCGGCGCGCGGGCGGCCCTCACCGGCCCCGGCGGCACGGCGGCGGAGGGAACGTTCCGGACCGAGGTCCCGGAACGCTCGCTCGGGCCGCTGCTGCGCCGGATGCAACGCCGTGGCCAGCAGGAATACCTGGACCGCGGGGTCTCCGTGCTGCACCTCGCGCTCGGCCTGCTGCACTGGCGGCCGGCCGACGACGAGGACGCCGACGGCGAGGCGGCCGGCCCCGAGAGCCGCAGTTACGCCAGCCCCCTGCTGCTGCTCCCGGCCGAGCTGGTCACCGGCGAGCTGGGGGAGTTGCCCGAGCTGCGGCTGCGCGACGAGGAGCCGGTGCTGAACCCGGCGCTCACGCTGCGCCTGCGGCAGGCCGGCATCGCGGTGAAGGGCCTGGAGCCCGGCGCCGAGCTGAACGCCGACCGGTTCTGGTCGGACTTCACCGACACCGTGGCCCGGCGGCACGGCTGGCACATCGAACGGTCGGTGATCCTGACCTGCCTCACCTTCCACAAGGAGGCGATCTACCGCGACCTGCAGGAGAACGAGGAGCGCATCCTCGCCCATCCGGTGATCCGCGCGCTGGCCACGACGGATCCCCGGCGGCAGACCGACCAGTTCAAGTTCACCCCGATCCGGCCGGAGGAGGTGGACCGGCTGGCCCCGCCCGAGGACGTGCCGCTGGTCCTGGACGCCGACTCCTCGCAGCGCGCCTGCGTCGCCGCCGCCCTCGCCGGGCAGAGCTTCGTGATGGACGGCCCGCCCGGGACCGGCAAGTCGCAGACCGTGGCGAACATGATCGGGGCGCTGCTGCACGCCGGCAAGCGGGTCCTGTTCGTCTCCGAGAAGGTCGCCGCGCTCGACGTCGTCCGCAACCGCCTCGCCGAGGCCGGGCTGGACCGCTACATCCTGGAGCTGCACGGGCAGCAGGCCGGGCGCCGCGAGGTGGCGACGCTGCTCGCCGCGGCGGTCGACGAGGCGCCCGAGATTCCCGGCGAGGGCCCGGTGGTCGACCGCGGCTCGCTTCGCGAGCGACGAGAGAAACTGACCTCTTTCGCGTACGCGATGAACGAGACCCGCCCGCCGCTCGGCGCCAGTCTCCACGAGATCATCGGCCGCTGCGCCGGGCTCTCCGAGGCGCCCGCCGCGCCGGTCCCGACGATCGCCCCCGGCTCGCTCACCCCGGATGTCGTGCGCCGCGTCCACGAGGCCACCGACCAGCTGGCCCGCTCGTGGCGGGCGATGTCGGACGGCGACGGCCTGCTGTGGCGGGACGTGATCACGCGCGAGT
>KL571203.1:31703-32958 GCA_000715855.1 Actinoplanes liguriensis | reverse complement strand
GGCGCTGAGCCGGGCCGAGAAGGCGCTCGCGGCGCTGGCCCGGTCGGCCCGGATCGCCGACGCCGCGGCGAAGGCCTTCGGGCTGACCCGTCCGGACGACGCGGCGGAGCTGGCCCGGCTCGCCGACCACGCCGGCCGGCGCCCGGCGCAGGTGGCCGACTCCTGGCTGACCGCCACCGACCTGGCCCCGGTGCGCAAGGCCGCCGACCGTCGTACCGGCGAGCTCGCCACCGCGGCGGGCGCGGCCGACGCCGTCCGGCAGCGCGCCGGGGTGCCGTGGACCGCGCTGCCGTCCCCCGCCGACCTGCCGATGCCGCCCGAGCTGGACACGCTCGTCGCGCCCGTGCAGCTCGGCACGCTCACCGCGGCCGACGCCGACGAGCTGGCCCGGACCTTCGCCAAGGCCGCCGAGCAGCTCGACAAGCACCGCCGCGCGGTCAACCGGGTCACCACCAAGCTGGGCCTGCCGCAGGCGAACACGATTCGGGACATCTCCCGGGTGGCGGCCGTCGCCGAGCTGGGGACGCGGCCGCACAAGCCGGAGCGGTTCTGGTTCGGGCCGGGCGCGCTGGCCGGCGTGCAGGCCGGGTCGAGCGCGCTGCGCCGGGCCCTGGAGCTGCTGGTCGGGGCGGAGATCCAGGCGCGGCCGTACTTCTCCGAGGCGATCCTCGCCCAGCCGGTCGAGGAGATGGCCGAGCGGTTCGCGACGACGCACCGCGGGTTCGGGAAGCTGCGCGCGGCGTACCGGCGGGACAAGCGGGCGCTGGCCGGGTTCGTGCTGCCGACCGCGCACCTGGGCGACGCGATCGACCGGCTGAGCACCGCCGTCGCGTGGAAGCGGGCGCGGCAGGAACTGGCCGCGGCGGAACACGCGTACGCGACCGCTCTCGGCCGTTATTGGCAGGGCCGCGGCACCGACTTCGTGGCGCTGGACGAGGCGATCTCGGTGGCGACCGCCGCGCTCGCCTCGGCGCCGCAGGCCGGGATCGAGGCGGTGCTCGCGTACGTCTGCGCGCCGGCGCCCGACCCGGAGCCGATCCAGGTGGTCACCGAGGCGCGCGACACGCTGCTGCGCTGGCAGGCGACCCTGCGGCCGGCGCCCTACCCGGCGGCCCGGCCGGAGCTGGTGTCCGGGCCGATCGAGGACGCGATCACCTGGCTGAACGAGCACGTCACGGCGTTGCACGCGACGGCCGACACGGTGCGGGCGTTCGACGCCGCGACCGGCCGCACGCTGGACCTGTCTCTTATACAC
>KL571203.1:29205-31475 GCA_000715855.1 Actinoplanes liguriensis | reverse complement strand
GAGGCGGCGCTCCAGGGCCGCGCCGAGGAACTGCCGGAGACCGACCCCGCCGCCCTCGCCGAGGCGGTCGCGTGGGCCGCGGCCACCCGTGAGTTCACCGGCGGGCCGCTCACCGAGGCGCAGGTCGCCGCGCTGCGGGACCTGCGGCCGATCACCGGGCTCGCCGAGCGTGCCCAGGAGTGGGCCGAGGCGAGCCGCGCGGTGCTCGCCGGCTTCGGCCCGGCCCGGCTGCCCGACCTGCGCGAGCGCTTCGCCGACTACCGGCGGGCCGCCGCGTTCCTGCGCGAGATCCGGGACGACAGCAGCGGCCAGGAGGAGTGGTTCGCCTGCCTCGACGCCCGGGACGTGCTCACGTTCCACGGCCTCGACGCGGCCGTCGAGTTCTGCGCCGACCAGCACCTGGACAGTGCGGACGTGCCCGCGGTGATCGAGCGCGCGCTGCTGCACGGCTGGGTGGACGCGGTGGTCCGCGCCGACCATCGGCTGCGGCCCTGGCGCTCCGAGGACCGCGACCGCCTGGTCGCCGAGTTCCGCCAGGCCGACGAGAAGCTCGCGGCGGTCGCGGCCCGGGAGATCATCGCGGCGGTCGAGGCCCACCGGCCCCCGGCCGACAGCACGGCGGCGAGCCTGCTGCGGCGCGAGGCGATGAAAGCAGAACGGCAATTGCCGGTACGCGAACTGATCGCCCGCGCCCGTGACGTCGTGCTCGCCCTGCGGCCGTGCGTCCTGGCCTCGCCGCTGACCGTGAGCCAGTCGCTGCCCCCGGACATCGGCTTCGACGCCGTCATCTTCGACGAGGCCTCGCAGATCACCCCGGCCGACGCGATCAACTGCATCTACCGTGGCCGGTCCCTGATCACCGCGGGCGACGACCGTCAGCTGCCACCGACGTCCTTCTTCGACCGGGCGTTCACGTCGGACGCGACCGCGGACACCGAGGTGCTCGACTACCAGTCGGTCCTGGAGCTGGCCAAGGCGTGCGGCGCGTTCCCCGGGATGGGGCTGACCTGGCACTACCGCAGCCGCCACCAGGCCCTCGTCGCGTTCGCGAACGACGCGTTCTACCAGGGACGGCTCAGCACGTTCCCGGCGCCGGGCAGCGGTGGGCCGGACACCGGCGTCGAGCTGTTCCCGGTGGCCGGCGTGTACCGGCGCGCGACCAGCCGGGACAACCCGATCGAGGCCGAGCGGGTCGCCGAGCGCATCGTGCACCACTTCGCCACCCGGCCGGACCGCACGCTGGGCGTGGTCACGTTCTCGGTGGCGCAGGCCGAGGCGATCGAACGCGCGCTGGAGAAGGTCGCGGCCGGGCACCCGGCGCTGGAACGGGCGGTCGCCGACGACCGGCTGCACGGCTTCTTCATCAAGAGTCTGGAGGCGGTGCAGGGCGACGAGCGCGACGTGATGATCTTCTCGGTCGGCTACGGGTACGACGAGTCCGGGAAGATCAGCGCCAACTTCGGCGCGCTGAACCGGCCCAACGGCTGGCGGCGGCTGAACGTGGCGATCACCCGGGCCCGGCACCGCATCGAGCTGGTCACCTCGATCCTGTCCCGGGACGTCCCCGAGTCCGAGAACGAGGGGGTACGGCAGCTCGCGGCATACCTGGACTACGTCGAGCGCGGCGCCGGGGACACCAGCCTGGACCTGGCCGACGGCACGAGCGAGTTCGTCGAGTCGGTGCTGGAGACGGTCCGCTCCTGGGGCTATCCGGCGCGGACCGGGCTGGGCACCGCGGGCGGGCGGGTCGACATCGCGATCCGGCACGCCGACGACCCGTCCGGGGACTATCTGCTCGGCATCCGCTGCGACGGGCCCGGATACCGGGACTGCCCGGCGGCCCGGGACCGGGACCGGCTCACCGATCAGGTGCTGATCGACCTCGGCTGGCGGTTGCACCGGGCGTGGGCGCTGTCCTGGTACCGGGATCGGGCGGGGGAGGAGGCCCGGCTGCGGGCCGCGCTCGAGCGGGCGGCGGCCGCGCGGACCGGCCGTACCGGCGCGGTAGAGGGACCGGCGGCGGAGCGCGCGCCGGGAGCGCGACATCGAGTGATGCCTGCCGTCCCGGCCCGGAAGTGAGCGCGCTACGGATTTGCGGACGCAAAGGTTGCCTCCGACCGTAAAAAGTGAGCCTTTCCACCCCCGTCACCCAAAACGCCCCTCGGCGCGCGTCTCGGACATAGACGCAGCGCGAAGGGGAGAACCGCATGCCTTGGACGTCGGCCCGGCACCGCGAGCCATCGAGCCTGCTCCGCTGGTTGCGGTGGCCG
>KL571203.1:27560-28901 GCA_000715855.1 Actinoplanes liguriensis | reverse complement strand
CGCCGACCCGACGCCCCCGCAGGCTTCGGTGCTCTACTACCGCGACGGGCGCACGGTGCTCGCGCGGATCGGCACGACCGACCGCACCGACGTCCACCTGGACCGGGTGCCGCTCGGCGTGCGGCAGGCGTTCCTGGCCGCGGAGGACCGCGGGTTCTACGACCATCACGGCGTCTCGGTGCGCGGGCTGCTGCGGGCCCTGTGGTCGAACATCGTGCGGGACAGTGGCCAGGGCGCTTCCACGATCACCCAGCAGTATGTGCGTAACGCCTACCTCACCCAGGAGCGCACGGTCAGCCGTAAGGCCAAGGAGGCGGCGCTCGCGCTCCGGGTGGAGCACCGTTTCAGCAAGGACGAGATCCTCGAGCGCTATCTCAACACCATCTACTTCGGGCGCGGGGCCTACGGCATCGAGGCAGCGTCAAGGGCCTTTTTCGGTACGTCGGTGGACCGGCTGACCGCGTACCAGGGCGCCGTGCTCGCCGCGATGGTCAAGGACCCGACGCGGGGCGACCCGGCCGTCGATCCGCGCTGGACGCTGAACCGGTGGAAGTGGATCGTGCGCGCGATGAGCGACGCCGGGTGGCTGCCGGCCGGGGCGGCCGACACGACGGCATACCCGTCCGTCGCCAAGCAGTCGGTGACCGCGAGCACCAACGACGGCCCGATCGGGCTGATCACCGACCGGGTCGAGGACGAGCTGGTCGGCGCGGGCATCAGCCGCCAGCAGATCCGCACCGGCGGCCTGCACGTCACCACCACGCTCGACGCGACCGCGCAGAAGGCGGCCACCACCGCCATCGCCAAGGCGTTGAAGGGCCAGCCGGCCGAGCTGCGCTCCGCGCTCGTCGCGATCGACCCGGCGGACGGCGGCGTCCGGGCGTACTACGGCGGCGACCGTGGCCGCGGCTTCTACGACGACGCGCTGGCCGCCCGGCCGCCGGCCTCGACGTTCAAGCCGCTCGTGCTGGCCGCCGCCGAGGAGCGGGGCATCAGCTACCGGTCGTACTACAACGGGACGTCGCCGCGGGTCTTCGCCGACCGGGGCGGCGCGCCGCTGTTCAACCTGGACAACCTGCAGTGCCCGGTCTGCCCGCTGGACACCGCGATGGTCTATTCGCTGAACACGCCGTTCTACGCGCTGACCGAGCAGATCGGTGCGACGACCGTGCGGAACCTGGCGGTGCGGCTCGGCGTCCCGGAGAAGTACGACGAGCAGACCACCATGGTCGACCTGAAGGGCGAGCCGGCCCCCGGCAAGACCCGCGCCGACATCGCCATCGGGCGCTATCCGGTCACCCCGGCCGACCTGGCCAGTGTGTACGCGACGCTGGCCAACGG
>KL571203.1:24443-27341 GCA_000715855.1 Actinoplanes liguriensis | reverse complement strand
AGAGATGTGTATAAGAGACAGGGTGCGGACGGTCCGCGCGATCGATCGCGGCGTCGCGGCCGACGTCGGGGCGGTGCTCGCCGGGGTGGTCGACCACGACGGCCGGGTCCCCGGGGTGCAGGCGGCCGCCAAGACCGGCTCCCAGCAGTTCGGGAACACCTCCGACTCCTCCGACGCGTGGACGGCCGGATGGGCCCCCGGCCTCGCCGCGGCGATCTGGATCGGACGGGAGGCGCCCGGCCCGATCCGGACCAGGGACGGCAAGGCGATCAACGGCGACGGCATGCCGTACGACGTCTTCAAGGGTTTCCTGTCCGGCGCGCTCACCGGGCAGCCGGCGAAGGCGCTCCCGCCCGCGGCGAACGTCGGTGGCATGGGCAAGGGCGACCTGGAGACGCTCGCCGGGGACGTCAAGGCCGGGCCCGGCCGGGTGTTTCCCGGCCCGCAGAAGGGTGACCAGGTCGACCGCTCCCTGGCGAAGGGCAGCTGGGCCGAGCGCACCGCCCGGCTGACCGGCGTCCTGACCAAGCTGGCGGCGGGCGGCCCGGATTTCTCCGTCTCGCTCGTCGATCGCAAGACCGGCCGGCGGTACGCGTTCCGGGGCGACCGTGCGTTCGAGACCGCCAGCGTCGTCAAGGTCGAGCTGCTCGCCGCGCTGCTGCTCCAGGCGCAGGACGCCGGCCGGAAGCTGACCGCGGCCGAGAAGGAGCGCGCCCGCAAGATGATCGTGGCCAGCGACAACGACACGGCGTCGCGGATCTACGACGCGATCGGCGGCGTGAGCGGGTTGCGCGCGGCCCTGAAGCGGCTCGGGCTGAAACATACCGACCCGGCGGCGAACTTCGGGCTGACGACGACCACCGCCGAGGACCAGACCCGGATGGTCACCGGGCTCACCGACACCGGCAGCCCGCTGACCAAGGCGTCCCGCGACCAGATCCTGAGCCTGATGTCGTCGGTCAACGCCGACCAGACCTGGGGCATCAGCGCCGCCTCCTTCGACGGCGAGCAGACCGCCCTGAAGAACGGCTGGCTGGCGCGCTCCACCGAGGACCACCGGTGGATCATCAACAGCACCGGCCGGATCAGCAACGATCACGTCGACGTGGCGCTCTCCGTGCTGTCCCACGGGCACAGCGGCCAGCCGGAGGGCATCAGGGCCGTCGAGGAGATCGCCGCGCTGACCCGCAGTTACCTCGGCTGGTGAGGGTGCGGGTGAGCGCGCGGCTCAGGCGCTGACGCCCCGCAGCAGGGCGTCGACCAGCCGGGTCGGGAAGTCTTCCTCGCTGACGCCCGTCGCGTCGCCGAACATGCCGAGCATCATCGACGGGCCGGAGGTCATCAGGACGGTCAGGTTGACGTCCAGGTCGGCGCGGAACTCGCCGGTGGCGATGCCGCGGCGCAGGATCTCGCGCATGCGCTCGCGGCGGGGCTCCATCACCGCGTGGTGCATCCGGTTCAGCTCCGGGTCGCGCTGCAGCTCGGGGAGGATGCAGGCGGTCACGATGCCGAACTCCCGGGCCCGGGACGACCGGTTCGCGGTGACCAGGGCGATCAGGTCGTCGCGTGCGGAGACGCCACCGAGCTCCGGCAACGGGCCCTTCATGCTGCGGACCGCGTCGATGAGCAGGGCTTCCTTGTTCGGCCACCGGCGGTAGAGGGTGGCCTTGCCGACGCCCGCCTTCGCGGCGACCGCCTCGATGGAGACGGCCGCCGCGCTGGTTCCTTCCGCGAGCAGCGTGAGCACCGCGTCAAGGATGGCCTCGTCGGCCTGGGCGTTGCGGGGCCGGCCAGGAGCCTTACGCTCCTGGCCGGTCGAGGTGGCGCTGGTCATGGGGTTCATTGTTACTGCTGGGTTACGCCTCGACCAGGGCCACGCCCTGCTCCTCGGCGAGAACCGGGCTGTGCGGGCCCTCGGTCCGCTTGCCCGGCAGGAAGATCGCCGCGACCAGAGCGCCGAGCAGGGCGAAGACCAGGGAGCCGCCGGCCGCCCAGTGCATCGCGGTGACGAACGACTCGTTCGCGGTGTGCAGCAGGTTCCCTGCGGCAGGACCGGCCTGGGCCGCCACCGCGTAGGCGCCGGAGATCGACTCGTGGGCGGTCTCCGCCGCGGCGCCCGGCAGGCCGTCGGTGGCCGAGCCCAGGTTGTCGCGGTAGACCGAGGAGAGGATCGCGCCGAGCACCGCGACACCGAGGGCGCCGCCGAGCTGCCGGATCGTGTTGCTGACCGCGGAGCCGACGCCGGCCTTCTCCCGGGGGAGCGCCGACATGATCGACTCGGTGGCCGGCGGCATCACGTTCGCCATGCCGACGCCCTGGACGAAGAACGCGAGGGCGACGACCGCGATCGGGGTGTCCGAGCCGATGAACAGCCAGGTGGCCAGGCCGAGCGCGACCAGCAGCAGGCCGACCGTGCTGACCAGCTTCGGGCCGAACTTCTTCACCATGTTCGAGCTGATCGGGGCGAAGACCATCTGGCCGACCGCGAACGGCACGAACAGCGCGCCGGAGGCGAGCGGACCGTAGCCACGGACGAGCTGCAGGTAGAACGCGCCGAAGAACATCGCGCCCATGGCGGCGAAGAAGACCAGGCCGATCATGCTGGTCGAGGCGGAGAACTGGCGGTTGCCGAAGAGCCGCACGTCCAGCGACGGGAACTCGATCGACCGCTCGTAGAGCACGAAGCCGATCAGGACCAGGATGCCGCCGGCGAGCGGGCCCCAGGCGAGGAGATCGCCGAAGCCGTCCTCACCACCCTTGATCACGCCGTAGGTGAGCAGGGTCAGGCCGATGATGGAGAGCAGGACGCCGACCACGTCGATGCGGCCCGGCTTCGGGTCACGCGACTCGGGCACCAGGGCGAAGACCAGGGCCACGCCGACGACCACGATCGGGACG
>KL571203.1:11400-24204 GCA_000715855.1 Actinoplanes liguriensis | reverse complement strand
GCTCGAGCAGGAAGCCGCCCAGGATCGGGCCGAGGGCGACCGCCAGGCCGACCGCGCCGGCCCAGACACCGATCGCGCGGCCGCGCTCCTTCGGCTCGAAGACGTTGGCGATGATCGACAGGGTGGCCGGCATGACCGCCGCGGCGCCCAGGCCCATCAGCGCGCGAGCGGCGATGAGCTGGTCGGGGCTGCTCGCGTAGGCCGAGACCAGCGACGCGATGCCGAACAGGGTGAGACCGACGGCCAGGGTGACCCGGCGGCCGATCCGGTCGGCGAGGATGCCGGCGGTGAAGAGCAGGCCGGCGAAGACCAGCGTGTACGAGTTGATGGCCCACTCGAGCTCGCTCTGAGTGGCGCCGAGGCCGCGCTGCGGGTCGGAGATGATCCGCAGTGCGACGTTCAGCACGGTGTTGTCGAGAACCACCACGAGCAGGCTGATGACCAGCACCGCCAGGATGGCCCAGCGTCGGGGATGCCCGGCGGTCTGGGGTGTTTCTTGCGCGTTCATCCGGTGTTACTCCCCGGTTTTCGAAACGGAACTGTCTCGTATCTCAATTAGGGACAGTAGTCCTGCCGGTTAGGAAACGGAACGCTCTCGTATCGAAAGTGTCTCCCGTCACTGAAGTGACCGCCGACGTTTGACCTGGAGCGCGCTCCAGGTCCTAGCGTCGGTCGCATGGAGACGATGGAACTGGGACGAACCGGTACGCAGATCAGCAAGCTCGCTCTCGGCGCCATGCAGTTCGGCGGGGCGACGAGCGAGCCCGACGCCGTCCGCATCCTCGACCGCTTCCTCGACGCCGGCGGCACGTTCCTGGACACCGCCGACTGCTACGAGTGGTGGGCGCACCCGGGCAGCCGTGGCGGCGAGAGCGAGGAAATCCTGGGCCGCCACCTGAAGGGGCGTCGTGACCGGGTCTTCCTCGCGACGAAGGGCAGCGCCGTCCCGGCGTACGACGAAAAGCTCTGGAACGCTGACGGGAGCGCGAACTGGGAGCTGGCGCGCCGGACCTTCGCGGGAGCCGGCGGCGACACGCTGCGGCACGCGCTCGACGGCAGCCTGAAGCGGCTCGGCACCGATCACGTCGACCTCTACTACGTGCACGTCGACGACCTGAGCACGCCCCTGGAGGAGACGCTCGAGGCGCTCGACGGGCTGGTCCGAGCCGGCAAGATCCGCTATCTGGGCTGGTCGAACGTGCGCACCTGGCGGCTCGAGGCGATCCGGCAGCTCTGCGACAGGCACGGCTGGGCGGCGCCGGTGGCGCTCCAGCAGCAGCACTCCTACCTGCGGGCCAAGGCCGGGAACACCTCCGCCTCGATCGTCGGCCCGGAGCAGCTCGAATACCTGGACCTGCACCGCGAGCTGCAGCTGGTCGCGTACTCGCCGATCCTGAAGGGCATCTTCGACGACCCGGCCAAGCGCTCCGGGCACTGGGCCATGGAGAACTACGACGGGCCGGATGCGGACGCCCGTCTCGGCGTACTCCATGAGGTGGCTCGTGAAGTGGGGTCGACGCCGAACCGCACGGTGCTGGCGTGGCTGCTGCACCAGACCGCGCCGCCGGTCGTGCCGCTGATCGGCCCGAAGACGCCCGCGCAGCTAGACGACCTGCTGCCGGCCCTCGACATCAAGCTCGACGCCGACCGGCTCGCCCGGCTCGACGCGGCCGGGGCCTAGCTCGACCGACTCGCGCGGCTCGACCAGGGCGAGCTCCAGGATGCCCTCCTGGCCGACCGGGTGGGACAGCAGGTAACCCTGGGCGAACTCGCAGCCCAGCCGCGCGAGGACCTGCAGGTCGGCGGCGTTGTCGACGCCCTCGGCGACGGTCACCATGCCGAGGGCGTGCGCCATCTTCACCATCGCGTCGGCCAGTGACGTGCGGGCCTGGTCGCGGTGGATGCCGGCGACGAACGCCCGGTCGATCTTGACGATGTCCCAGCCGTGGTCGGCGACCCGGGCCATCGACGAGTAACCGGTGCCGAAGTCGTCGACGGCGATCTTCACCCCGGCCCGGCGCAGCGGCCCGAGGGCGGCCTCGACGGTCTCGGGCTCGGCCATGCCGGTCTCGGTCAGCTCGAGCGTGAGCATGTCCGGCGGGGTGCCGGTGCGCTCCAGCGCGGTCAGCACGAGCTGGGCGGTGGACTGGTCGAGCTGGCGCGGGGACAGGTTGACCGCGACCGGGATCCAGCGGCCGGTCCGGTCGTGCCAGTCGCGCTGCTCGGTCAGCGACTGCTCCAGCACCACCACGAACACCTGCGCGATCGTCCCGGCCGCCTCGGCGACCGGCACGAACACGGCCGGCGGCAGGACCCCGTCCGTCGGATGCCGCCACCGGACCAGCGCCTCGACCGAGCTGAGCCGGCCGTCGTCGACCCGGAAGACCGGCTGGTACACGCAGAACAGCTCACCCGGGTGGGTCAGCGCGCGGCGCAGGTCGGCGTCGAGCCGCAGCCGCTGCGCCGCCTCCGCCCGGATCTCCGCGTCGAAGCGCACCATCCGGCCCCGGCCGGCCGCCTTGGCCTGGTACATCGCGGTGTCCGCGTCCTGCACCAGGGTGTCCGGGTCGGCCTCCGGGTCACCGGTGGTGCGCAGCCCGATCGACAGCGACGCGAAGAACTCGGTGCCGTCGGAGAGCCGCATCGGCCGCCCGAGATGCTCGGCGACCCGGCCGGCGATCTCCGCGGCCTGCTCCTCGGTGGTCTCCGGCATCAGGATGACGAACTCGTCGCCGCCCAGCCGGCACACCACGCCGCTGTCCCGGACGGCGGCCCGCAACCGGGTGCTGATCTCCATCAGCAACTGGTCGCCGGCGTCGTGTCCGAGACTGTCGTTGACGTCCTTGAAGTGGTCCAGGTCGCAGAAGAGCAGGCCGACCCGGGCCGCCGGATCGGACGGCATCGAGCTGAGCGCCAGCGCCAACCGGTCCATCAGCAGACTGCGGTTGACCAGGCCGGTCAGCGGGTCGTGCCCGGCACGCCAGGACAGCTCGTGGATCGGCCCGGCCAGCCGGACCGCGACCAGCGCCATCGACAGCGCCGACCCGAGCACCAGCGGCATGTCCGAAGCCGGCTCCCAGAACAGGTGCAGACAGGGGAGCAGCAGCGCGGCGGAGAACAGGATCAGCGCCCGGGGCAGGGTCAGCGTGGTCATCGCGGACCGCCGCGGCGTGGTCGCCACCATCGACGGGTGCAGCGCGGCCGTGCCGAGCAGGATCGGCATCGCCATCCAGCCCAGATCGATCAAACCCCCTTCGCGGTACGAACCGGTCAGGCTCTGATGCGTGTAGAGCGCGTCGGAGAGGAACCAGGCCACGAGTCCCGACAGCAGCCAGCGCACGCCCGGGGTGCGCAGCTCGACGCCGAGCGCGAGAGCGAGCGCGCAGTAGACGACGAGCAGCGTGTTGATCGGCGCGGAGACCGCGAAGAACCGGGCGGTCGGGCTCCCGCCGACGGTCACGGTCGGGTCCACCACCAGGATCCAGGCGAGGCTGGCCAGCGGCGAGAGGATCACCGCCGCGTCGACGAAGGCGGTCCGGCCGGCGCGGGAGGCGAGCATCGCCGTACCGGCCGCGATGGTCAGGTGGCCGAAGAGGTACAGCACGTCCGCGCCGGACGGGAACGCCGGACCGCCGCCCCGGGCGGTGTGCAGCGCGAAGAGGACGTCACCCGCCGCGGAGAACGCCAGGCCGCCGCCGATCACCAGCCAGCCGCCACGCCGCTGCGGGACGTGCCCGCGCAGGCCGATCCAGGTGGCGATCGGGGCGGTGCTGTTCACCACCACGTAGATCCACCGGGTCCCGCTGGTGAACGGCACGGTGACGTAGGCGACCGCGAGCGCGGACGTCAGCAGCAGGTAGATCCACCACAGATGGCGGATTCCGCCGGTGGCGCGACGGGTCATGCGCCGTCACCGGCTTCGGGTCCGCGGGTCTGCACGCCGGTCCTATCGGCCACCCGGGGGCTTGCTGGAGAAGAACCCCGGGCGGTGCTGTTCCCCTCGTCAGGTGGCGGCCGTCGCGGACCGGTGTGCGGGAGTGCCACTCAGCGAATGCTGCCGCACCCGGGCGGGGAGGGTGCGGTCTTTCGCCCAGCGCTCGTTCTTCGTCGCTACGGGCGACCTATCCGTGCGCGTACCGGCACGTGAACCCGGGGTTGCTGGGCAGGTGGTTACACATTGATTTCCAGGATTGACAATTTACTGACCGGAGACGACTCTGAGACCGTCGCCACAGCCGGTGGGCCCGCAGACCGCCGGCGCGTGGTCCCCGCGGCGTTCCGGCACTTTCCGGCCGGTGCCCGACCCCCAGGAGATGCATAGATGACTATCAGAAGAGCGCTGGCGGCATCCGCTCTCGCCATGAGCGTCGCGACGGCCGGCTGCGGCGGCGGCTCCGGATCGGGCTCCGGGACCGGCGCCCCCGGCACGATCGAGCTCACCGCGACGACCCCGGCCGCGACCGGCGACGTGGATACCGTCACCTGGGCGCTGCCCTCCGGCGAGCCGGTGTCGCTCGACCCCGCCCGGACCGGCGACTACTCGGCGAACACGGTCGGGACCAACCTCTGCGAGAGCCTGCTCCGGCTCAACCCGGACTGGTCCACCTCGCCCGGCCTGGCCACCGCCGTCACCCAGAAGGACGCGACAACGGTCGTGATCACCGTGCGGGACGGGGTGACGTTCTGGGACGGGTCCGCGCTGACCGCCGACGACGTCGCCTACAGCCTCAAGCGGAACCTCGACCCGAAACTGGCGTCCTACTCCGCACACGTCTTCGCGAACGTCACCTCGATCGACAGCACCGGGCCGCTCCAGGTCACGGTCAAGTTCCGGACGCCGGACATGCAGTTCGTGCCGGATCTCGCCGGCGTGCCGGGCGCGATCGTCCAGGAGAAGTACGCGACCACGGCCGGCCAGGGGTTCGGGACCGCCAGCGGCGGCCTGATGTGCACCGGGCCGTTCCGGCTCGACGGCTGGCAGAGCGGGCAGAAGATCACGCTCAAGCGCAACGACACCTACTGGGACACCGCCGCCCGCGCGAGAGCGGCCACCTTCCAGTTCGTGTTCCTCACCGACAACAGCACGCTGACCAGCGCCCTTCTCTCCGGACAGGTGGACGGCGTGTACGGCGCGCCGGCCGGCGGCATCGCCGCGCTGCAGAGGTCGAGCGCCGGCAAGCTGTACTTCGGGCCCAGCACCGAGACGTTCAGCCTCGGCGCCGTCGCCGCCGACGGGCCGGCCGCCGACCCGAGGATCCGGCAGGCCCTCGACCTCGCGATCGACAAGACCAGCTTCGTGACAAGCGTGCTCAAAGGCGCCGGGGAGCCGCTCAAGACGTTCACCCCGCCGCTCGCCTGGGCGGGCAGCCCGGCCAAGAGCGTCTACGACGCCGGATACGCCGCGCTGCCGGACACCTCGAAAGCCGACCTGACAAAGGCGAAACAGTTGGTCACCGCGGCGGCGCCGGCACGGAAGGACCTCGTCGTCGCGCTGCCGGCCGGCGACCAGTCGCTGCTGCAGACCGCCACGATCGCGCAGGCCGCCGCGGAGCAGATCGGGCTCGCCATGACGATCAAGCAGCTGCAACCCGCCGAGTTCTCCGGGCTCTTCTACGACCCGGCACTGCGCAAAGGCATCGACCTCATCGCGACCACCGGGTACCTCGAAGTGCCCGGGGCGCTCTACTACGCGCCCGGATTCGTGCTCAAGGGCGAGCCGTTCAACTGGACGAACTACTCGAACGCCGACGTCACCAGGAACATCGTGGCCGCGGTGTCGGCGACCGATCCGGCCGCGTCCGCACGGGCGTTCGTGGCGGCGCAGGCGATCTTCGGGCCGGCGAAGGTGCAGATCACGCTCGCCGAGTCGTACAACCGGCTGTTCCTGAACAAGCGGATCACCGGGGCGCCGGCGTCCTTCTCCTACATCTCGTCGGCGTGGGCCGCGCAGGTCGGTGCGGCATGAACGGCCGCATCGGGCAGTGCGGCATGAACGACCGCGCCGGGCGGCACCCCGCCGCAGCCGGCCTGCGGGCCCACCGGCGAGGGCCGGGAGTGCACGCCCGGGGAGGCGCCGCGTGATCGGCTTCGCCGCCCGCAAGGTCGCCGGGATGCTGGCCACCGTCGCGGTCGCCAGCGTGGTGATCTTCGGGGCGTTGTACCTCGCGCCCGGGGACCCGGCGAGCCTGCTGGCCGGCGGGCACCAGGTCACGCCGGAGACGCTTGCCGCGATTCGCTCGCAATACCACCTGGACGAGCCGTTCTGGGCGCAGTACTGGCACTGGCTGGCCGGGCTGCTCAGTGGCGACCCGGGGACCTCGATGGTGCTGAAGGAGCCGGTGACCGCGCTGATCTCGGCGCGTCTCGGGACGACGGCGCTGCTGGTCGCGTACGCGTCAATCCTGATTTTGATCTTCGGGGTGGCCTTCGGTGTGCTCGCCGGGGTGGCCGGCCGGTTCGTCGACGGCGCGCTGACCGTGACGACGACGGTGCTGATGGCGGCGCCGGCGTTCGTGGCCGCGATCCTGCTGATCTGGATCTTTGCGACGAAGCTGTCGTGGTTTCCGGTGTTCGGGTCGGGCGACGGCGGGTTCTGGGATCGAATCCATCATCTGACGTTGCCGGCCCTGGCTCTGAGCGGGGGATATCTGGCCTACGTCAGTCGCATTACGCGAACGGAGGTTCGCACCGAGCTGGCGTCCGACCATGTGGCGGTGGCGCGGGCCCGGGGCCTGCCGCGCCGGGTGGTGCTGCGCCGTCACGTCCTCCGCAACGCGGCCCCGCCGATCCTGGCGGTGTCCGGGGTGACCGTGGCCGGGCTGTTCGCCGGGACGGCGGTGGCCGAGCAGGCGTTCGGCGTGAGCGGGCTCGGGTCGCTGCTGGTCCAGAGCGCCGCCCGCCAAGACCTCGTCGTCGTCCAGGTGTTGTCGTTGTTGCTGGTCAGCGCGTTCGTGGTGGTGAACATGATGGTCGATTTGCTCAACGCCCTCCTCGACCCCCGGCTGGTGAAGTCATGACCCCCACCACCGACGGCGCGTCTCCCCCGTCTCCCTCCTCGCCCCCGCCGTCTCCGTCTCCGTCCTTGTCTCCATCTCCCTCTTTGCCCCCGTCCTCGTCCTCGTCCTTGTCCGCGGCTCCGTCCTTGTCCGCGGGTGGGGTTGCGGGTCGGTGGGTGGGGTTCGGGTTGCTGGGGCGGGGGCTCTCGCGGCGAATCGGGAATATCCGGTTTGTCTCGGCCGCCGCCTACCTGGTTTGCGGGCTGGTCATGTTAATCGCGGTTCTGGCGCCGATTCTCGCTTCACATGACCCGAACGCGGTCGACCCGCTCAACGCCTATGCGCCGTTTTCCGGCGACCACCCGCTCGGCACCGACGACCTCGGCCGTGACCTGCTGTCCCGGCTGATCGTCGGCACGCGGACCAGCCTGGCCGGGCCGCTGATCGTGGTCCTCGCGGCCGGGACGGTCGGCACCGCGCTCGCGGTGACCGCGGCCTGGTTCGGCGGCTGGTTCGACGCGGCCGTGTCCCGGCTGCTCGACATCCTGTTCGCGTTCCCGGGGCTGGTCCTGGCGATCACCGTCGCGGCGATCTTCGGAGCCGGGTTCATCGCCCCGGTGGTGGCGTTGTCGCTGGCGTTCGTGCCGATGATCGCCCGGGTGATGCGGGCGGCGGCGCTGCGCGAGCGCAACCTGCCGTACATCGAGGCACTGCGGGTCCAGGGGTTCTCTGCCCGGCACATCTGCCTGCGGCATCTACTGCCGAACCTGGCGCCGCTGCTGGTGGTCCAGGCCGCGATCGGCTTCGGGTACGCCATGATCGACCTCGCCTCGATCTCGTTCCTCGGTCTCGGGCAACAGCCACCGGCCGCCGACTGGGGTCTGATGATCGCCAACGGGCAGCCGTCCATCCTGGCGGGTTTCCCGCAACAGTCCATCGAGGCCGCCGTCGCCGTGGTGATCACCGTGGTGGCGTTCACCGTGGTCGCCGAGCGCCTGGCCCTCCGATTCGGCACAGGTGAACCGTGATTCGCAAAGCAGAACCGACATTCACATCCGCGCGTCTCGTGCCCGGTGTCGCCGGGCTCCCTGCCGGCGTTGCCCAGCCCGGCCCGACGGCCTTAGACGTTCGCCGTGCCTGTTCTCCAGCGGTGACGCTGCAGGGCCTCAGGTGCCGGTCGGGTTTCTTCTCCAGCGGGGGTGCGTGGCCGCAGGTGTTGGCCGGGCCTGCCCCCCAGCAGGGGTGCGTTGTGACGCTGCAGGGCCTCAGGCGTTCGCCGGGCCTCTTCTCCCGCGGGGGTGCGTTGTGACGCTGCAGGGCCTCAGGCGTTCGCCGGGCCTCTTCTCCCGCGGAGGTGGGTCGTGACGCTGCTGGGACTCGACGGGCTGCGGGTGGAGATCGGTGGGCGGGTGATCCTGCGGGAGGTGACCCTGGCGGTGGCCGCGGGGGAGGCGGTCGGGCTCGTGGGTGAGTCCGGGTCGGGCAAGTCGATGACGGTCAGGTCCGTGCTGCGGATGCTGCCCGCCGGCTCCCGGGTCACCGGCAGCATCACGGTCGGCGGCCTGGACGTGAACCGGCTCGACAGTGCCGGACTGCGGCGGATGCGATCGCGGGACGTGGCGATGGTCTTCCAGGACCCGCGGGCCACGGTCAATCCGGTGCGGACGATCGGGGACTTCCTCACCGAGGTCCTGCGCGACCAGGGCATCTCCCGGGTGGAGGCGAACCGGCGAGCCGTAGCCCTGCTCACCGACGTCGGTGTCGACCACGTCGAACGGCGGATGCACCAACGCCCGCACGAGCTCTCCGGCGGGCTGCTGCAACGGGTCGTGATCGCGGCCGCGCTGGCCACCGAGCCGAAGCTGATCCTCGCCGACGAGCCGACCACCGCCCTGGACGTGACCACGCAGGAGGAGGTCGTGGCGATCCTCCACGAGCAGCGCCGGAAGCGCGGGACCGCGCTGCTGTTCATCTCGCACGACCTGGAGCTGGCCGCGGCGGTCTGCGACCGGATCGCGGTCATGTACGCCGGCGAGATAGTCGAGATTCTCCCCGCGAACCGGCTCCACGAGGACGCGCGGCACCCGTACACGCAGGCCCTGCTGCGTTCGCGCCCCGGCGCGGTGAATCCCGGTTCGCGGCTGGAGACGATCCCCGGGACACCGCAGTCGGCCGCCGACGCGCCGGCGGGCTGTGTCTTCGCGGACCGCTGCCCGCACGCCGCGGACCACTGCCGGGAGGTACGGCCGGTGCTGTCACCGGTCGACTCCGGCCTCGCCGCCTGCCACCTGCTGCCGAACGGAGTCCCGCATGTTGCTTGAGGTGCGCGACCTGCGCAAAGTCTTCAAAGGCGGGTTCGTCGCCGTGGACGGAGTGAGCTTCGACCTCCCGTACGGCGGATCTCTGGCCGTCGTGGGGGAGTCCGGCTCGGGCAAGACCACGTGCGCGCGGATCGTCACCGGCCTGGAGAAGGCCACCTCCGGAACGGTCCTGGTCGACCGCGGCGCCGTCCAGATGGTCTTCCAGGATCCGTACCAGTCGCTGGATCGCCGGCAGACCGTGGCGAGCTGTCTCGACGAGGTGCTGGCGCACCACACCGACCTGCCGAAAGTGAAGCGCCGTTCGCGGATGGGAGAGCTTCTCGAACTGGTCGGATTGGACGAACGGCACGCGCCGGTCCTGCCCCGGGCGCTCTCCGGTGGCCAGCGCCAGCGTGTCGCCATCGCCCGGGCGCTCGCGGCGAACCCACGGCTGCTGGTCCTCGACGAGGCGGTCGCCGCGCTCGACGTGTCGATCCAGGCGCAGATCCTGAACCTGCTGGTCGACGCCCGGGCCGCGACCGGCATCGCGTACCTGTTCATCACCCACGACCTGTCCGTCGTCCGGCACGTCTGCGAGGACGTCGTGGTGATGAGCCGCGGACGGGTCGTCGAGTCCGGCAAGGTGGAACAGGTGCTCTCCGAGCCGGCCCACGCGTACACCCGGAAATTGATCGCTTCGGTCCCGCGCCCCGGCTGGGTGCCCGCCCGGGGAGTCAGTCGTGCGGGGTGAGCCGTTCGAGCAGGGCTTCGGCGGCGGCCCGGACCAGGCCACCGGACGCGACCGGCAGCTGCAGCTCGGCCATCATCGAGTTGCCCATCGCGAGACACCACAACCCGTACGCCACCGAGCGCCGCGCCCCCGGGGAGGCCGCCGGATATTCCCCGGCCAGGGCATCCTCGACCGACTGGATCGCCTGCGTGTAGTGAACCTGCATGGTGCCGCGGATCCGCTCGTCGGCGATCCCGGCCGTGATCAGCTCCCGGATCACCGTGTCGTCGTCGCCGATCGGCAGGAACCCGGTGCTGAACAGGTAGTCCATCGCGAACGGCAGTTTCTCCCGGCTCTCCGCCGCGGCGATCCGGCCGATGAACTCCGCCTCGTAGCCGGTGTAGAGCCAGTTCGCGAACCTGCGCAGCAGGTCGTCCCGGTTGCCGACGTAGTGCCGGACGTGGCTGCGGCTCAGCCCGGACTCCTCGGCGACCCGTTCCAGGGTCGTCCCGGCGAGACCGTTCTTCTGCAGGCATCGTGCGGTGGCCTGCATGATCTGCTCGGTCCGCTCCGCGGCCATGCTCGGGCGCCCCATCCCCGCTCCTCTCTGCGTCGCATCAGCCTAATTGATTGTCATTCCAGAAAAGAAAATGAGGACCGTCATGCCTGAACTGCCCGATCCCCGGCTGGCCTTCGCCTTCGAGGCGCGGGTCGACGTCGCCGAGACCCTGCACGTCGGCCGCGGTCCGGACGAGGTCCTGATGTTCACCCCGATCACCGGCGGAACGGTCTCCGGCCCCCGCCTCGACGGTGAGGTGCTGCCCGGCGGCGGCGACTGGTCGGTGACGCGCGGCCAGGTGACCACGCTGGAGGCCCGCTACCTGCTGCGCGCCTCCGACGGCACGGTGATCGACATCCTCAATCGTGGCTTCTGGCGGGCCAGCCCGGAGATCGACGCGCGGGTCGAGGCCGGCGAGGACCTCCCGGAGACCGAGTACTACTACCGCACCAGCCCGGTCTTCAGCACCGACGCCCCGGCCCACCGCTGGCTGCAGGAGTCGGTCTTCGTCGGGCTCGCGCGGGGCGAGGGCGGCCAGGTCTGCATCCGCTTCTTCGAGGTGCTCTGATGACGCTCACGGTGCACCGGACCGGTCCCGGCCCGATCTCGCCGGCCGCCACCCAGCACATGGTCCGGATGCGGGACGGCGTCCGGCTGGCGACCGACGTCTACCTGCCCGCGGGGGAGGTGACGCCGGGACCGGTCGTGCTCACCCGGCTCCCGTACGACAAGTGCGGTGAATACACGTTCATGTCGCGAATCGCGGATTACTTCACCGCCCGCGGCTACACCATGGTCGTTCAGGACGTCCGCGGGAAGTTCCGCTCCGAGGGCGAGACGCTGCTCTTCGTCAACGAGGCCTACGACGGGCACGACACCCTCGACTGGATCATCCAGCAGGAGTGGTCGGACGGCGTCGTCGGGATGTGGGGGGACTCCTACTACGGCTACACGCAGTGGGCCGCGGTCTCCACCGGCCACCCGGCGCTGCGGGCGATCGCGCCGCGCGTCACCGGCACCCGGCTCGGCGAGCTGCCCGGGCCGCTCCCCGGGCAGCGCACGCACGACGTGGAGATGGGCGTCGCCCGGTTCTACCCGCTCAGCATGTTCCACGATCGGGACATGCTGGAATGGGAGCTCGACTGGTCGCGCCGGCCGTTCGCGGCCCAGGTCGAGGCGTTCTTCGAGACGGTCGGGAGCCGCTCCGCGTCGTACGACGTCTGGTTCCCGCACCCGGTCAACCTGCGGCGCTTCCCGGCCGGGCACCCGTTCGACGCCCCCGCCGTCCCGGTCCTGATGACGATCGGCTGGTGGGACAACTGCGCGCCGTGGTCCTGGCACGATCATCGCGAGCTGCAACGACGGCCCGCGTGGGCGCGCAACGAGTACCTGCTGCTCGAAGCGATCGACCATGAGAACAACAGCCACTTCCTTCCCCGTACGGCGAATGACGCCCCGTCGTTCCTCCCGCGCTACCTCGACCCGGCGGTGGAGTTCTTCGACGTGTTCCTGCGCGGCCAGGACCGGGAGATCCCGCGCGTCCGCTGGCAGCTGGCCGGCTCGGGAGACGACGGGCATCGCGCGGATGCCGTGTGGCCGCCGCTCACGGCGTACCCCATCGCCTGGTGTCTTTCGGGTCTGAAACTCGAACCCGGATTAACTTCCGACGAGGTGGTGACCTGGACGCACGACGCCGCCGATCCGGTGCCGTCGCCGGTGCGGGACGCGTTCTCGTTCCTCGCCGAATACCCGGACGAGCGGCACCTCGCGGATCGTGCCGACGTGCTCGCCTTCACCGGCGCGCCGGTGACCGAGCCGCTCGACCTGGCCGGGCCGATCCGGCTGACCACGGTGTTCGGCTCGGACGGGCCGGAAGCCGACCTGTTCGCGCGGCTGCTCGACGTCGCGCCCGACGGCAGCGCGCGGCTGATCGCCCGCGGACAGCAGACGGTCCTCGCGCCCGGCGACGGGGTGCCGCTCACGGTCGACCTGGGACACACCGGTTACCGGCTGGCGCCCGGGCACGCGCTGCGGCTGACGCTGGCCAGCAGCGACGCGCCGGAGTTCGTCCCGGCGGCCGGCACCGGGGAACACCGCTGGCTGGCCGTCAAGACCATCCCCAACCAGCAGCGGATCCATCTCGCCGAGACCCGCCTGACCTGCACGGTCCTCCCCAGCGGCGAAGCCACCCGTCTCGCCGCGCGCCAACTCCCTGTGGAG
>KL571203.1:9659-11127 GCA_000715855.1 Actinoplanes liguriensis | reverse complement strand
GCGGGCGACCCGCCACTCCGCTCAACTCTCCGTGGAGCGGGCGACCCATCACTCCGCTCAACTCGTCGTTGGGCAGGCCGCCGGCCACTCCGCCCCTGCTCGAAAGGCCGCCCCATGAACAACCTGACCGCTGCCGAGATCGCCGACGCGGTGCGGGCCGGCAAGTTAACCGCGGTTTCCGTGGTGAATGCGCACCTGGCCCGGATCGAAGAGGTGAACCCGCAGGTCAACGCGGTGACCGTAGTGCTCGCCGAGAAAGCCCGTTCGGCTGCCGAAGCGCTCGACGAGCGGATCGCCCGGGGCGAGGACCCGGGCCCGCTCGCCGGGGTGCCGATCTCCGTCAAGGAGAACATCGACCTGACCTGGTCGGCGACCACCTCCGGCCTGCCCTTCGCCGCGTCGAACGTGCCGCCCGCGAACGCCACCTTCGTCGACAAGCTGCTCGCGGCCGGGGCGATCCCGGTCGCCCGCGGGAACATGCCGGACATCGGGCTGCGCTGGGACACCGACAACGACCTGTTCGGGCGGACGATCAACCCGTGGGATCCGGCGCGCGTGCCGGGCGGGTCCAGCGGCGGTGACGCGGTCGCGGTCGCCACCGGGATGGTCGCCGCCGGACTCGGCAACGACTACGGCGGCTCGCTGCGGCTGCCCGCGCACGCCGCCGGGATCACCGCGCTGCGCACCTCGGCCGGCCGGGTGCCCGGACCCAGCCGCGCGGTCGAGCCGCTGCCGTTGTCGATCCAGCACATGGCGGTGAACGGGCCGCTGGCACGGTCGGTCGCGGACCTCGACCTGCTGTTCGGCGTGATGCACGGCGCCGACGACGTCGATCCGCTGAGCGTCACGGTCGAGCATCCGTCCGGGTACGACGGTCCGCGCCGGGTAGCCGTCACCACCGACCCGTGCGGCTGGGGCGCCGACCCGCTGGCGGTGTCCGCGGTCCGGGACGCCGCGGCCGCGCTGGCCGCCGCGGGCTGGGAGGTGGAGGAGGTGGAACCGCCGTCGATCGACCGGTGCGCGACGATCTGGCGGCAGCTCTCGTCCACGGAGAACGCGCCGATGCTGCTCACACCGGGCGTCTTCCCGGGGCCGCTGTCGGCGGGGACCGTGCGGTACTTCAGGGACAACATCGTGGACGTCGAACTGCTCGACACGTCCGCGGCCTACCAGGGCGCCTGGGCGGAGCGGTTCGTGCACGCCGCCGCGTGGCGCGCGTTCCACGCCCGCTATCCGGTCGTGCTCGGACCGGTCACCACCCAGCCGATGCCTTTGATCGGCTTCGACCTGTCCGGCCCGGCCGCCGCGACCGAACTCTGGAAGGCCCACCGCCTGCTGGTCACGGCAAACTTCCTCGGCCTGCCCGCAGTCGCCGTCCCGACCGGCGTGGCCGGAGCCGGCGGTGTAGCCGGAGCCGCTGGCGTGCGGGGTGCCGTTGGCGTGGCCGGAGCCAGCGGTGTGGCCGGAG
>KL571203.1:8623-9378 GCA_000715855.1 Actinoplanes liguriensis | reverse complement strand
GCAGGGGCGGCGGAGCGGGCAGGGGCGGTGGAGTGGCTGGCACCGGCGGAGTGGCCGGCGGGCGGCCGCTGGGTGTGCAGGTGATCGCGCGCCAGCACGGAGAGCACATCGCTCTCGCTGCGGCCCGTGACATCGAGAGTGCGTTCCCGCCGGTGACACCGATCCTGCCACGGATCTGAGGGCGTGCGGTCGTTGTCCACAGCAGCGGGTTGTCCACAGGGAGTCTGCGGCGATCTTGCGGTTTGCGGCATGCTCGTGGGTGGCGATCGCACCAGCCGCGATCCCCGGAGGCGGTCAGCCCCCTGGGTGGGCGGGGAGTGCGCGGCGCGGGATCGGTCCGCCACCCTCTGCGGCAGGGGTGAGGGTGCGGGCCAGGCGGGTCCGCTCCCCGTGCGGCCGGGCGGTGCGCGGCGCGGGGCCGGTCGGCAGTCGGCTGGCCTGTGCGGTCGGGAGCGCGCATGCCGGGTAGGTCCGTTAGCCGTGCGGCCGTGAGGTGCGTGGCGCGGAGCCGGTCGGCCGGTCGGCTGGTCTGTGCGGGCGGGTCCGCTGGCCGCGCGGGTGGGAGATGCACGGCGCGCGGGTGGGAGATGCACGGCGCGTCGGGTGGCCGGCTGGCTGTGTGGCGGCGGGGAGTGTGTGGCGCGGGTCAGGTCAGGGACTGCCAGGCGGTGATCAGGGACTGGCGGAACTCGGCGGTCTGGGCGTCGGTCAGTTTTGCCGCCATCCGGGCTTCCAGTTCCTGGACCGGCTCGGCG
>KL571203.1:7766-8402 GCA_000715855.1 Actinoplanes liguriensis | reverse complement strand
AGCAGCCCGCGCCCTTCGCCGGTCAGGTGGATGAGGAGTTCGCGGCGGTTGCCGTTGTTGCGTTCGCGGCGGATCAGGCCGCGGGTTTCCAGGGCGCGGACCATGTCGGCCATGGATTGGGCGGTGACGAACGAGTCGCGGGCGAGTTGGGCGGCGGACAGGCCGTCGTGGCGTTCGAGGACGGTGAGCGCCGTGTATTGCAGCGCGGTGATGCCGTGGCCGCGGACCAGTTCGTCGAGGCGGGCGCGGACTGCCAGCTCGAGCTGTTTGACCAGGTAGAGCAGCGACGGCATGGGGCCCTCCGTGGTGATGAAAGATGCTGCGACATTACCCCATTGACAGGAAACCTGATCATCATCAAGACTCGGGATCAACAGGATTCCTGTTAATAGTGGGTGGCACGCCGGGTTCGACGGGCTGCGGGGCCCGAACCCGTCGCGCCACCCACCGTCTTCGTGAGAGGTTGAAACACATGGATCTGAGCGGCAAGGTCGCCGTCGTCACCGGCAGTGGCCGGGGCCTCGGCCTGGCATACGCCAAGGCGCTCGCCGCGGCCGGCGCGTCCGTCGTCGTCAATGACGTGGACCAGGCGGCGGTCGACGCGGCGGTGGCGCAGGTGCCCGGATCCGTCGGGGC
>KL571203.1:3097-7545 GCA_000715855.1 Actinoplanes liguriensis | reverse complement strand
CACCGAGAGCGCCGAGAAGCTGGTCGCGGCCGCCGTCGAGGCGTTCGGCAAGCTCGACGTGCTGATCACCAACGCCGGCATCCTGCGCGACCGGGTGCTCTGGAAGATGACCGACGACGACTTCGACGCGGTGATCAGGACGCACCTGCGCGGCACGTTCACCTGTGCCCGGGCGGCCGCGATCCGGATGCGGGAGCAGGGCGCCGGCGGCCGGATCATCCTGATCTCCTCGCCGGCCGGGCAGCGCGGCAACTTCGGGCAGACGAACTATGCGGCGGCCAAGGCCGGGATCGCGGCGATGGCCCGGACGTGGGCGCTCGAGCTGGCCCGCAACGAGATCACCGTCAACGCCGTGGTGCCGGTCGCGGCCACCGAGATGACCAAGACCATCCCGGCGTTCGCGCCCGCGATCGAGGAGGCCGAGCGCACCGGTCAGCCGTATCCGGCCTGGCTCCGGCACGACGAGGGCCTCGGGACGGTCGAGGACGTGACCGGGCTGATCACGTTCCTGGCCTCGGACGCGTCGAAGGGGATCACCGGGCAGGCGATCGGCGTCGGCGGGGACAAACTCGCGCTCTGGTCGCACCCGGCGGAGAAAGAGGTCCTCTACTCCGAGGGCGGCTGGTCGGCCGAGGAGATCGAAGCCGGCTGGACCTTCACTCAGGAGACCTACGGCATCCCGATGGCGAAGTGATGGACACGTCGGCACTTGTCGCCATCGACGTGCACACGCATGCCGAGGTCAGCCGGGACGGGCACAGTTCGCTCAGCCCCGAGCTGCTCGGCGCGAGCGCGGACTACTTCAAGGCGCACGGCCACCGGCAGCCCACGATCGACGAGATGGCGGCGTACTACCGGGAACGGAACATGGCCGCCGTCGTCTTCACCGTCGACGCCGAGCACGCCACCGGCCACCCACGCATCGCGAACGAGGAGATCGCCGAGAGCTGCGCGGAACACCCGGACACGTTGATCCCGTTCGCGAGCATCGACCCGCACAAGGGGCGGGCCGGGGTCCGCGAGGCGCATCGCCTGGTCGGCGACCACGGGGTGCGCGGCTTCAAGTTCCACCCCAGCATCCAGGGTTTCGCGCCGGACGACCGGATCGCCTACCCGCTGTACGAGGCGATCGAGGAGCTCGGCGCGGTCGCGCTGTTCCACACCGGTCAGACCGGGATCGGCGCGAACGTGCGCGGGGGTGGTGGCATCCGGCTCAAGTACTCGAACCCGATGCTCGTCGACGACGTCGCGGTGGACTTCCCGGATCTGCGGATCATCCTGGCCCACCCGTCGTTCCCGTGGCAGGACGAGGCGCTCGCGGTCGCCACCCACAAGGAGCACGTGTACATCGACCTGTCCGGCTGGTCGCCGAAGTACTTCCCGCCCCAGCTCGTCCGCTACGCGAACAGCCTGCTGCAGGACAAGGTGCTGTTCGGCTCGGACTATCCGGTGATCACGCCGGACCGCTGGCTGGCGGACTTCGCGAAGCTGGAGCTGAAGGACGCCGTACGGGAAAAGATTCTGAAGTTGAATGCCGCCCGGCTGCTTTTCGGAGAGGAAACGAAATGACGACCATCGTGAACGGGCTCGACGAGCTCAAGGCTCTCGCCGGCAAGGACCTCGGCGCCAGCGAGTGGCTGGAGATCACCCAGGAGCGGGTGAACACGTTCGCCGACGCGACCGGCGACCACCAGTGGATCCACGTCGATGCCGAGCGTGCCGCGCAGGGGCCGTTCGGTGGGACGATCGCGCACGGCTATCTGACGTTGTCGCTGGTCATCCCGCTCTTCGGAGAGCTTTTGAAGCTTGAGGGCTTCAAGATGGGCGTGAACTACGGGCTGGAGAAGGTCCGGTTCCCGCACCCGGTCCGGGTCGGCTCGAAGATCCGGCTCGCGGCGACCGTGGTCAGCGTCGAGGACGTGCCCGGTGGCGCGCAGAGCACGTTCGACTTCACCGTGCAGATCGACGGCGTCGAGAAGCCGGCCTGCGTCGCACGCACCGTCTACCGCCAGTACGCCTGAGTCCGCCATGCACAACGCAGGGCTGGGCTCCTGGCCGGCGCGCCGGGCGGCGATGTCGCCCGGACGCACCGCGCTGATCTTCGAGGGGCGGCGGGTCACCTACGCCGAGCTGCACCAGCGGATCGCCCGGCTCGCCGCCGCACTCCGTGACTCCGGGGTGCGGCGGGGTGATCGGGTCGCCTATCTCGGTCCGAATCATCCGGCTTTCGTGGAGACGATGTTCGCGACGTGGGCGCTCGGTGGAATCTTCGTGCCGCTGAACTTCCGTCTGACGGCGACCGAAATTGAATACCAGCTGGGGCACAGTGGCGCGTCGGTTCTGGTACGCGCGCCGGGTATGGCCCCGGTGAGCGCGCCGGTGACACTCGACGCCGGGAAGACGTACGCGGAAGATCCGATCTATCCGGATGAAACAGTCGCGCTGGATGACGTCGCGTGCATCCTCTACACCTCGGGGACGACCGGGCACCCCAAGGGCGCGATGCTCACCCACGGCAACCTGATCTGGAACTGCTACAACCTGCTCGTCTGCGTCGACGTGGCCAGCGACGAGGTGACCCTGGTCAGCGCCCCGCTCTTCCACGTCGCGGCGCTCGACCAGTGCCTGCTGCCGACGTTCCTCAAGGGTGGCACCTCGGTGATCATGCCGAGCTGGGATGTCGACCGCTGCTTCGACCTCATCGCCGAGCACCGCGTCACCTGGATGTTCGGCGTCTCCACGATGTACGCCGGACTCAGCCAGTCCCCGCGCTGGGCGGACGCCGACCTCGGCTCGGTCCGCAGCCTGATGACCGGCGGCGCGTCCGTGCCGGAGGCGCTGATCCTCCGCTACCAGGAGCGTGGCCTGCTGTTCTGCCAGGGCTACGGGATGACCGAGACCGCGCCCGGCGCCACCTTCCTGGAAGCGCGGGAGAGCCGCGAGCACGTCGGCTCGGCCGGGCTGCCGGTGTTCTTCGCGGACGTGCGCTGCGTCCGCCCGGATTTGACCGAAACTGATCCCGGCGAGCCGGGCGAGGTGCTGGTCCGCGGCCCGAACGTGACCCCCGGTTACTGGAACGACCCGCAGGCCACCGCGGCGGCGTTCGAGGACGGCGGATGGTTCCGCTCCGGTGACGTCGCGGTCGTCGACGAGCACGGACACTTCCGGATCGTCGACCGGACCAAGGACATGTACATCTCCGGCGGCGAGAACGTCTACCCGGCCGAGGTCGAAGCGGCGATCTTCGAGCATCCGGAGGTGGCCGAGGTGGCCGTCGTCGGCGTGCCGGACCCGAAGTGGGGCGAGGTCGGGCGGGCCTTCGTGGTGCCGCGCCAGGGGTCGTCGCTCGCGCCCGGCGACGTGCCGGTGTTCCTTCGCGACCGCCTGGCCAGGTACAAGATTCCGGTCTACGTCGACGTGGTGGGCGACCTGCCGAAAACCGGCTCGAACAAGATCCGCAAAGGGCCGCTGCGGAGTCTCCCGCTCCCTCGATGAGGTCCTTGGTGAGCATCTCGCTGACCGGGGCGTGCTGACGACGTACCGCCGCCGCAATGACCGCAACCGCCGTCGGCGGCAGGTGGCGGCAGGGCGGTGACCAGCGACGGAGGCCGCCCCGGGGTCAGGCCCATGCCGCGGAGACCAGGGCCGGAAGGATCTCGGCGGCCGGGCCGGGAAGGTTGACCGTGGCGATCGGGTCGAGGGGGGTGGGCTGCGGGTTGACCTGGATGACCGACGCGCCCGAGCGGGCGGCCAGCCGCGGGATCTCGGCCGCCGGGTAGACCAGGCCGGACGTGCCGACGGTCAGCAGGACGTCGCACTCGGAGGCGGCCCGGGCGGCGGCCTCCAGAGCGGACTCGGGAAGCTGCTCGCCGAACCAGACTACGCCGGGGCGGACCTGGCCGCCGCAGTGGGCGCAGCGCGGAGGCGGGATGCGACGGCCCTCGTCCGTCCCCGTCTCCGTCTCCCGCTCCCCGAGTGGCGCCGGGCGCGAACAGGTGGCGCAGCGCGGGGCGAAAAGACTGCCGTGCAGGTGGACCGGGGACTCCGAACCGGCGCGTTCGTGCAGGTCGTCGACGTTCTGAGTGATCACCGTGAGCTGCGGGACGTGGGCGCCGAGGCGGGCGACGGCCAGATGCCCGTGATTCGGACGGACCCGCTGGACCAGCTGACGACGCCACTCATACCAGCCCCAGACCAGCTCCGGGTCCTCCTGGAACGCCTGTGGCGTGGCCAGCGACTGGGCGTCGAAACGGGACCACAGGCCGGTCAGCGCGTCGCGGAACGTGGGCACGCCGCTCTCCGCGGAGATCCCGGCGCCGGTGAAGACCACCACGTGGCGGGCCTGGCCGAGCAGTTTCGCGGCGTCGTTCAGGGCCATTTCAGCGTACTCCTCATCCGGGGCGGTGGATTTCCGCGTACCGCTTCTCGTCCTGTCTCTTATACACATC
>KL571203.1:0-2885 GCA_000715855.1 Actinoplanes liguriensis | reverse complement strand
CAGAGATGTGTATAAGAGATCAGACGGGTGTGGTGGAGGTGCGGTGATTCGAGGGCGGACCCTCCTGGTGGCCGCGGTTCTGGCCGGGCTGACGCTGTCCGGCTGCGGCCGGACCGCCGACGACCAGGCCGGGCCCTTCGCCCCGATCTTCGAGAGCCTGCCGCCGGTGAGCGCGTCGCCCTCCATGTCGAAGCGGGTGATCCTCGCGCCCGAGGAGCCCGCCCGGACCGTGCTGCCGGGCGGCGAGGATGTTCCGGACGACGAGCCGCCGCCCACGAGCGATCCCCCGGGAGTGGCCGGCGCCGGGCGTGCGGTGACCCGCTCGCCGTCGCCGGCGCCGCCCCGGCGATCGCGGGACGTTCATCGCTCGCCGAAAAGGCGGGACCGGCCGAGCCCATCGGCCACGACGGCCACCCATGTCCCGGCGGTGAAACCGAAGAAGACGCAGGCCCCCGCGCCGGTCACCTCACCCCCGCCCACGGCTCCGGCTCCGGCGCCGACCACCGCCGCGGTCCCGGAGAGAGCGTGCGCCGCCGCGCAGTGCCGTTGACGCCGGCGCGGACGGCCGCGGACTGGCGACGCCGGATCGACCGGTTCGGCGCCCGCGCGGTCGGTGCGGTCGGCGACTGGATCTCGCCCGGCCCGCGACCGGGGCCGTCCGAGCCGCGGATCAGCGCCCTGGTCGCGCTCGTCGCCCTGGTCGGTGGCGTGCTGCCCATCATGATCATGGTGGTGACCTGGGCATCCAAGCCGAAGCCGGTGCATCGGGACTGCCCGGCGGCGGCGCAGGGGCACTCCGGCTATGTGCTCGCCGACCGGCCCGGCGAGGCGCATTACCGCCCCGACGGGCAGTGCAATTCGGAAAAATCAGAAAACCGCATTGAGCGTACGGGCACGGGCCGCTACCTCGTGACCTTCGGCAAACTGGGGCAGGACGGTGGTGTCGCCGAGGTCACCCCGGTCACCGAGGACGACCGGATCTGCACACTGCCGGACTGGCGGCCCGACGGTGACGACGAGCAGGTGGAGGTGGCCTGCTTCGACCGGTCCGGGGCGGCGGCCGACAGTGGGTTCTCGGCGCGGTACTGGTACCTGCGGGACGGTGACGGGACCGCGGCCTACCTGCGGCTCGGCGATCCGGGGCGGACCAGTCAGACGGTCGAGGACGCGTACGGCTACAACTCGGCCGGCGGGATCAACTCGGCGGACCGTGAAGACGTCGGGTCGTATGTGGTCTATTTCGGTCGCCAGGAGCAGGTGTCCGGCGGGACGGTGAAGGTCACCGCCGTCGCGGACGCGGCGACCGTGTGCGGGGTGGAGCGGTGGTTCGCCTATCCCGAAGGGAACTATCTCGCCGTCCGGGTGCGCTGCCGGGATGGTGCTGGGCAGGCGGTGGACTCGCGGTTTGCGGTGACGTTCGTGGCGGGGCTCAGTGCGGCGTATCTGCGGGCTGATCGGCCGTCGGAGGCCGGGTACACGGCGACCGGGGTGTATCAGTTCAACAGCGCTGGGCGGTCGAACTCGGTCACGCGATCGGGGGCGGGGGAGTATCGGGTGAGCCTGCCGGGTGTGCCCGGGAATGGTGGGAACGTGCAGGTCACGGCGTATGACAGTGATGCTGATTGCGTTGTGGCGCCGCGTGATCAGGACTCCGGCGTGCGGGTCGTCTGTCGCGGGTCGACGGGGGAGCCGGTGGATTCGCGGTTCCTTCTCGTTCTCTGGCCGTGACCGTTGGTGATCGGTGGGGTTCTGGCTTTGCGGCTTGACTCGGCCCCAAGGGCAGGGTTGAGGCTTTGTCCATGCCGGAGCGAGGCGGTCGTTGCGGCGGGACAAGGGCGTCAGAGCGAGTCGGAGCGAGGGATGTGGGGTGAGGACGTCGGGGTGAGGGCGTCGTTGCGCCGGGGCGGCGCCGTCGTTACGCCGGGCCGGGGTGGAGGAGTAGGTCGGCGCAGCGTTGTGGGGCGTCGGGGAAAGGGAGGTGGCCGCAGCCCGGGAGGGGGACGTGCCGGGCGGCGGGCAGGATGGTGCGGGCGCGGAGGGCCTGGTTGCGATAGGGGAGGACGGCGTCGCGGGTGCCCCACGCGATGGTGACCGGGATGCGGGGCAGGGCGCCGAGGTCGGCCCGGGACCACGGGGTGAGGTGGCGGAAGGCGGAGCGGGAGGACTGGAAGCCGGGGGCGCCGGCGAGCGCCCGGGCGTCGGCCAGGCAGTCAGCGGGGTCGAGGCCGGCCGGGTGGGCGTAGAACGCCGAGCACAGGGCCGTGCGGGTGGCGCGGGCGGCCATCAGGCGCGGGAGTTGCGGGGCCAGAGTGGTGCACGCGGCGTGGGCGGCGCCGACGACGAAACGGCCCCAGCGGCCGCCGCCCGGTGGCCAGAAGCCGACCGGGGAGAACGTGGTGACGGCGTGGGCCCGGCCGCGGCGGCCGAGTTCGAGGGCGATGCCGCCGCCCATCGAGCTGCCGCCGGCCTCGACCGTGCCGAGGCCGAGGGAGTCCAGGAAGGACTCGACCAGGTCGGCGAGGTGCGACACCCCGCCGGGCTCGGGGTGGGCCGGGGCGCTGTTCCGGATGGGCTCGGGGTGGCCCGGGGTGTTGTTCTGGGCGTGCTCGGGGTGGGCCGGGGTGGACGCGAGTGGGGTGGTGGGTGACGGCCACAGTGGGGAGGCGCCGAAGCCGGGGAGGTCGATGGCGATCACGTCGCGGTGCGGGGTGAGGAGGTCGAGGATCGGGGTCCACACCTGCCAGCGGCTCCCGATGCCGTGGATCAGCAGTAACGGCGGGCCGGAGCCGCGCCGGTCGTAGGCGAGCGACGTCATCGGCGTGCCTCGGTGCATGGCGAGGTCCGGACGCCGCGTGGTGGTGGGGGAGAGGCGGAGGGGGTGGGGC
>KL571202.1:86245-92690 GCA_000715855.1 Actinoplanes liguriensis | reverse complement strand
TGTGTATAAGAGACAGGAAGAGGACGCAGGCGGCGGGAACCCGGGCGCACCGGAAGAAGATGACGGCGGCGGGAACGACCCACCCCCCGGCACGGAAGCCGAAGCCCGCCCCGGCGGCGTGAACCCGGCCGGCCCGAACGGCGACTCCCCGGGCGGCGGCTCAGCGGCAGGAGTCGGCGGCGCCCAGGCGGACGGCGACCGCTGCTGCTCGAACGGCGCGGGCGCCGGAGCGGAAGAGCCGTTACCCGCGGGAGCGCCATAAGTAGAACCAGGCGAAACGGACCCGTACGGCGAAGCCGTGCCAGGTGACACCGAACCATACGGCGAAGCCTCATCGGGCTGTCGAGCCGAACCATACGGTGTGCCGGTCGGGTTGGACCCCGAGCCGAAGGTGGAGACTGCCGGAACCACGAACGGTGACCCCCCGCCCGGCGCCTGCTGCGGCGGCGGGCCATAAGACGTCGGGGTGCCCTCGGTCGGAGGCGGGGCCGATGCCCGGCCCGAGACTCGCTGACCGTCGGATTCGGGTCCGCCCGACGCGGCCTCGGCCGGCTGCCCGGCGTGCTGCCCCTCGGACGTCATACGCGCCTCCTCATCAATGCGGCCGTGCCAGCTTTGCACGGACGCGACCCCGTCGGCGACCTTCCGCCAGGGGGTCGTGCCAGCTTCTCAGCCTGGCCGTGCTGGGGCGCCGTCGAGAGCCCCGGTCCCCGCTCCGACCGGCCGTGCCGGGTTGGGAACCAGTGCCCAACCGTACCGGGCGTTCCCTGCGGAGAAAATCCCGGTGTACGCCACTGAGGTAATGCCACGCGGGGTGTTGACATGGTCGCCGATACGAAACAGCCCGCCCGGATGATGCGGGCGGGCCGGTTGGTGAGCGCTGGGCCTAGAAGGGCTGGCGCTGGGCGAAGAAGGCAAGCTCATCGCGCATGGCCTGGGTCGGAGCGGCCTGCATGGCACGGTCGATCGCGCGGTGCTGGCGGTTGATCTGGCGGCGGCGACGGATGCGGTCGATCACGTTCACTTCACTTGCTCGTTTCCCCGGTGGTGGCCGGTATCACGACGTACCACCTCTGGGTCCGCTTGTGGCGGACACCTCGGCGCACATCTCAGGTGTGCCTCCAGTGTCCGCCGCAAGGGTGGATCTTGCCAACTATTTAGATGGTGATCCCGGTCATCTGCCTAACAATCGAAAGCTTGTCAGGTAGTTGACCCTAAGAACCTCAATTCCAGGCCAGGAGTGCCGCTTCCGGATCGGTCAGGAACTCACCGATGTCCCGGAGGAACTTCGAGCCCAGTTCGCCGTCGATGATCCGGTGGTCGAAGGAGAGCCCGAGGGTCGTGACCTGGCGCACCTTGATCTTGCCCTTGTGCACCCACGGGGTCGGCCGGATCGCACCGAACGCCAGGATCGCCGACTCGCCCGGAGGCAGGATCGGGGTCCCGGTGTCGATGCCGAACACGCCCACGTTGGTGATCGAGAGCGTGCCGTGCGCCATGTCGGCCGGCGGCGTCTTGCCGGATTTCGCGGTGCGGACCAGCTCGTTGAGTGCCTCGGCAAGTTCCCGAAGGCTGAGACGGCCGGCGTCCTTGACGTTCGGCACGATCAGCCCGCGCTCGGTCGCCGCGGCGATCCCGAGGTTCACGTACTCCTTGATCACGATCTCGTTGGTGGCGGCCGACCACGACGAGTTGACCATCGGGTGCCGCCGCACCGCGAGCAGCACCGCCTTCGCCACCAGCAGCAGCGGGGAGACGCGCAGGTCGGCGAAGTCGCGCCGGGCCTTCAACTTCTCCAGCGCCTTCATGCTGCGCGTGACGTCGACGGTGAGGAACTCGGTGACGTGCGGCGCGGTGAACGCCGAGGCCACCATGTTCTCCGCGGTTAGCTTCCGCACGCCCTTGACCGGGATGCGCTGCTCACGTGATGCGTCGAAGACCGCGACGGGCCGGGCTTCGCCGACTGCCGCCGGCTTCGAGATGCCTTCGGCAGATTTGTGTACGTCGTCACGCGTCACCGACCCCAGCGGCCCCGTCCCCGGAACCGTGGCGAGATCGACGCCGAGATCGCGGGCGAGTTTCCGCACCGGCGGCTTCGCCAGCACCGGCCCACTGCGCGCGGGCGCAACCGGGGCCGGGGCCGGGGCCGGAGCCGGGGCCTGGGCCTGGGCCGCCGGGGGGACGACCGAGACCGGTGCGGCCGTCGAAGCGCTGATCCGGGGACGACGCTTGACGCTCGCCTCCCGGACGCCGTAGCCGACCAGCACCGGGGTCCGCCCGGTGCCCGGTGCGGCGGGCGCGGGACTGCCGACCATCCCGGGCTCGATCGCACCCTCGCTGGGGGCGATCGTGACCGCGGCCAGCGACTCGGCGGACGGTTCCGGCAGGTCGCCGGCGCCCGGGTCGGTGTCGATCGAGATGATCGGGTGGCCCACCTCGACCGTGGTGCCGGCCTCGTGGAAGATCCTGGTGACGACGCCGGCCCACTTCGCCGGGATCTCCACCGCCGCCTTCGCGGTCTCCACCTCGACGATCGGCTGGTTCAGCTCGATCGTGTCGCCGACCTTGACCAGCCAGGCGAGGATCTCGCCCTCGGTCAGGCCCTCGCCCAGGTCGGGCAGGTTGAATTCCTTGATCCGCGACATCGGGGTCACCAGCCGAACGAACGGTCGACGGCGTCCAGCAGCCGGTCCAGGTCCGGCAGGTACTCCTCCTCGGAGCGCGCGGCCGGGTACGGAATGTCGTACCCGGTCACCCGCAACACCGGAGCCTCGAGGGAGTAGAAGCACTCCTCGCTGATCCGGGCCGCGAGCTCGCCGCCCAGGCCACCGCTGCCCGGCGCCTCGTGCACGACCACGGCGCGACCGGTCCGCTTGACCGACTCGAAGATCACCGGGTAGTCCACCGGCGAGAGCGTGCGCAGGTCGATGACCTCGAGACTGCGGCCGTCCTCCGCCGCGGCGGCCGCGGCGTCCAGCGCGACGCGCACCATCGGGCCGTACGCCAGAAGGGTTGCGTCGGAGCCGGGGCGCGCCACCCTGGCCGAGTGAAGCGGGTAGGCGCCGCTCAGCGGCGCGTCGAGGTCGACCTCGCCCTTCTCCCAGTAACGCCGTTTCGGCTCGAAGAAGACGACCGGGTCGTCGGAGGCGATCGCCTGCTGGATCATCGTGTACGCGTCAGCGGGGTTCGAGCAGGTCACGACCTTGAGGCCGGGAGTGTGCGCGAAGTACGCCTCGGGCGACTCGGAGTGGTGCTCGACCGCGCCGATGCCGCCGCCGAACGGGATCCGGATGACGATCGGCACCCGGACCTTGCCCTTGGAGCGGTAGAACATCTTCGCCACCTGGGCGACGATCTGGTTGTACGCCGGGAAGACGAACCCGTCGAACTGGATCTCGCACACCGGGCGGTAGCCACGGATGGCCAGCCCGACCGCGGTGCCGACGATGCCGGCCTCGGCCAGCGGGGTGTCGATGACGCGGTCCTCGCCGAAGTCCTTCTGCAGGCCGTCGGTGATCCGGAAGACGCCGCCGAGCTTGCCGACGTCCTCGCCCATGATGACGACCTTCGAGTCGTTCTCCAGGGCGCGGCGCAGGCCGTGGTTGAGGGACTTGCCCAGGGTGATCGTCTCGGCCATCAGTGCCCACTCCCCTCGAACGACGCGTGGTACTCGGTGAACGCCTTGCGCTGCTCATCGAGGTCGGGTGAGCCGTTCGGATAGACGTGGTCGAACATCGTGACCGGCTGCGGATCGGGCATCGCCAGCACCCGCTCGCGCAGGTCCAGCGCGAGCTTGCGGGCGTTCTCGTCGACCTCGCCGAAGAAGTCCTCGTCGGCCAGCTGCTGTTTGGTGAGGAACGCGCGGACCCGGGAGATCGGGTCCTTCGCCTTCCACGACTCGACCTCGGAGGCGATCCGGTAGCGGGTGGGGTCGTCCGAGCTGGTGTGGGCGCCCATCCGGTAGGTGTACGCCTCGATCAGCGTCGGGCCCTGGCCGTTGCGCGCGTTGTCCAGCGCGGCGCGGGTCACGGCGTAGCTGGCCAGCACATCGTTGCCGTCGATCCGGATGCCCGGGAAGCCGTAGCCGAGGGCGCGCCGGTACAGCGGGATGCGGGTCTGCCGCTCCAGAGGCTCGGAGATCGCGTACTGGTTGTTCTGGCAGAAGAAGACCATCGGGGCGTTGAACACCCCGGCCCAGACGAACGCCTCGTTGACCTCGCCCTGGCTGGTCGCGCCGTCGCCGAAGTAGGCGATCACGGCCTCACCGTCGGGGCTGCCGGTCTTGCCGTCCATGGTGACGCCCATCGCATAGCCGGTCGCGTGCAGCGTCTGCGAGCCGATCACGATGGTGTAGCTGTTGAACTTGTGCTCGTTCGCGTCCCACCCGCCCTGGTCCACGCCGCGGAACAGGCCGAACGGCATGATCGGGTCGATGCCGCGGCAGTACAGCACGCCGTGCTCGCGGTAGGTGGGGAAAGCCATGTCCTGCGTGCGCAGCGCCCGCCCGGAGCCGACCTGAGCCGCCTCCTGGCCCAGCAGGCTGGCCCACAGCCCCAACTCGCCCTGCCGTTGCAGAGCGGTCGCCTCGGCGTCCAGCCGGCGAACGGTCACCAGGTCGCGATAGAGCCCCCGGTACTCCTCGTCGGTGAAGTCGACCGAATACGTGGTCCCGTCCGCCGTGGTGACGCTGCCGACGTGCTCGCCGTCGGGCGTGAGCAGTTGGACGAAGCCGCCCGCCGGAGCATCGGTACCCCCTCCTGAGGGGCGCGTTGCCACGGCTTTGCCTTTCGCCATCCCGTGTCTCCCTGTATCTCTCTGCGCCCGCGGCGGGTGTCGCCCGGCCACGCGGCGGACCACTGGTGATCGCGCATGTGCCGGGTGAGGCTGCCGCGCGACGTCCGGCCGGGACTGCGCCCCTACCGGGACGGCCCGCCGTTGCCCCGCTGGTCGTCGAGGGCGACGGCGGCGGTGCCGTCGCCACCATCCTGACAGAGGGAGTGAGGGGCGTTACAGAGTGCGTGGATCACGAATAGAGATTTTCTGCTGACGCATCGTTAAAGGTATTTGTCCGATTTAGTACTTTTTGGTCAGTCACTCCCGTACGAATAGCCCGAGTTCACCGCTGCCGAACGGGCCATGGGTCGTTCACCCCTTTGACCGAGACGGATCTAGGTTGATCTTTGGTTCGAAAGGGACACCCGCGTGCCGCACCTGCCCGACGACGACGGCTACGAGCCGCCCCTGAAGGTGCTCAGGAAGCGGTTCAACGGCGTATATCGCGAGGACCACGGGCTCTCCGGCCCGGCCCGGCGATACATCCTCCTGGTCGCCATGCTCGTCGTGCTGGCCTCCGTGCCGACCCTCGCCGTGATCACCGTGGGGACCAGCGAGATCGCCGGCAAGGACCGCCCGGGCGCCATGGACGCGCCGTTCCTGCCGCCCCCGGTCACCGGTCCGGTTCGGCCTTCACCCCAACCCCAGAACCATTCCGCGTACGACCATCCAGCGCGCCCGCCGTCCGTTTCAGATCAGCCGCTGGCGGTCTCCCCCGGCGTGTCGCCGCCCGATCGGACGGCCGGCCCGATCCCCACCGTCCCGGGCCTCCCCGCCGTCCCGGACGAGGCGCCGCCCGTCGCGGCGGCCCGTCCGCGCTCGCATGTGGATGATCGCCCGAACTCCTCCGACGAGGGAGTTTCCCGCCCCCGGCCGGTCCTGGTGTTCCCCACGGTCCCCGGGTTGCCGGCCGTTCCGGACGACCACTGGGAGGTTCCACTGGCCCGTCACGCACCGGCCGGCGACGCCTCCGGATACGACGACTCCTCATGGGACAAACCGGATTCTTCAGATAATGCCGATTCCGGTGATGATTCGGACGCCCGCAGCGCCGACACGTCCACGGACGGGGACGAACCGTCCACAGACGAGGACGAGACGGCGGCCGACGACGGGGATGCGGCGGATTGGGACGCCGACGAGGAGGGCTCCGGTCACGACGACTCCGATCATGACGACGGTTCCGAGGACCCGGATTCCGACGACTCCCCGCATCACGAGTGCGAGGCCGCTTTCCGCTCGACCATCTCCGACCGGCCCCGAACCGGTCCGACTCCAGCCGGAGGTCAGCAGTGACCGAACGCCAGCCCAACGTCAACGCCGCCCGGATAGTCGACTACGACTACCCCGCCGGCCGTAACGTTCGCCGCTCGATGGCGCAGCCCCGCACGGAAGAGGGCCGGATCACCAACCGTCCCTACCGCGGCCACCACCGTGCCGAGCACACCCAGCACGACGAGCAAACCCCGGCCCGTCAGCGCAGCTCACGAGTAGGTCGCCACCACCTGGAGCACAACACCGACGACCACCACGCCAACCGCAGGGCCTGATGGCTGGGCCTGATGGCCTCGCTTCGCTCGGCGGCATTGCGCCCTTGACGGCTGATGTCGAG
>KL571202.1:84583-86021 GCA_000715855.1 Actinoplanes liguriensis | reverse complement strand
ACGCTTCGCTAGCCGTTTTCGGCGCTCTCGACATCAGCGGGCGCAATGCGGGGGTTCAGTCGTCGCCGAGGCGGTCCTTGTTGGCTTGCAGCCAGGCGTCGATCGCATCGGAGTCGTTCGGGTCGACGCCCTCGGCGATCAACTGGGCGACGGCTGCGGTGGCCGGGCTGCGCCGCTCGCCGGTGGAGTAGAGACGGACGAACTCCGGCACCAGTTTCTCCACCTCCGCCGTGGTCTCCGCGATCGCGGCCGGCGGCAGCCCGCGCCGCCACGTCGCGTAGGCCGACCAGGCACGTACGACCTGGGGCAGCATTGCCGCGTCGTCGATGTCCAGGACCGCGCGGCGATGCACCCAGTCCAGCAGGAACAGGCCGGCGACCGCCGGGCTCCAGCGCAGCGGGTCGCCGCCGGGCAGGGTGGCCGCGTGGTCGAAGAGCAGGCCGAGGCAGAACTGCAGCGACGGCTGGTCGGTGTCCGGCGCGGCCAGCCCGGCGCGGGACGCCTCGGGTGAGGCCAGGAAGTCCCGGAGGAGCTCGGCGGGGACCGGCCCGGCGGGCTCGTCGAGCGGCGGCGTGGTGGCCGCGGGCAGCAGCGCGAGCCGGGCCGCGGCCAGCGCCCGGTCGGTGGCCAGCGAGCCGTCCGCCGGCAGTTCGCCGAGGTCGTCGGTGATCCGCAGGTGCTGGTCCACCTCGTCGCGCAGGCGGCCCGGGTCCTCGTCGCGGAACCAGGTCAGCTCGTCCTGCTCGCACACCGTCCGCACCTGGGTGAGGACGTGGTCGGCGGCGGCCGAGACGAACATGTCCTTGACGATGCCGATGTTGTGGTCGACCAGGACCACCACGGCGTGCTCGGGACCGCCCGCGACGCCGTCCTCATACGCGAACGTGACCAGGTATGACGTCTGATCGCCGTACACATCGCCGTAGGCGTGGCACCCGGTCGGCCGGACCCGCCCGAGTTGCCCGGCCCAGGGCGGGCCCTGCGGGTCGTGCTCGATCCGATCGGCGCCGGGCGCGTCGGGCACGAGCGTCGCGAAGACCTCGCGGATCGTGGCGGCGGCCGGCTCGGAACTGCCGCCGGTGGTGGTCAGGAAGTCGCCGACAAAATCTCGGACGGCGGTGGCGCGATCGCCCGGAGCAATCGAGTAGACGCTGCCGAGCAGCGCCGTCCCGAGCATCTCGGCGTCCAGCGCGCAGTCCAGCTCGATCACGTCGCGGGCCGCGTGCAGCACCGCCTCGTACACGCTGTGGGGTGCCGGCATGCCGCGAGCCTACCGCTCGCGGCACGCACTTCGAACTACTCCGAACGCACCACGCCGAGCGCCTCGCGGGCCTGGGCATACGCGTTCAGCACCTCACGTACCGGCGCCACCACGTATCCACGGCCGACATCGGTCACCGCGGCCCGCAGCTTCTGCTCGGCCCCTGTCTCTTATACA
>KL571202.1:78342-84329 GCA_000715855.1 Actinoplanes liguriensis | reverse complement strand
CCGCCCGCCGGCCTCGACCAGCGGCTTCAACAGCAGCCAGAGCAGCAGCCCGGCGCCGAGCCCGCCGAGCAGCATCAGCGTCGCCAGCGGCACCGAGCCGACCTCGGGGTCACCGATGTCGGGCAGGCCGAGGGCACTCATCGCGTAGCCCAACACCAGCCAGAGCAGCCCGGCGGTCGCCGTGGCCAGCAGAATCCACTGCAGCGCCCCGACCAGCCGCCACCAGGCCGGCTTGCGGTCGGCGCCCAGGTCGGTGGTGGCGATCGCCCGGTCCAGCGCGTCCGGCAGGTCGCCGGTCTTGGACCGTGCGGCGGCGTTCAGGGCCGGCGCCCAGACCTCCGGCAGCGGCGCGGCGGCACGCGCGGCGACCGCACGGACCGACAGGCCGACCGCCGACTTCTGCGCCGCGTCGGCGTCCGGGAGAGAGGTCCGCGGGACGATGTCGGTCGACACCCCGTCGGTCTCGACCTTGCCCGCGAGGTGAAGCTTGCGCAGGGGGTCCGGACGCAGCCGGCGCAGCCCGCGGACCAGCGGCCAGCCGGTGGGTGGCCCGGTCCACCTCGTCCTCGGCGGCCGGCGGGCCCATCATCGCGGCCAGTTCCTCGCCGGCCACGTCCACGTCGACGGCGAGCCGGCGCAGCGCGGCCTGCCGGCCGGCGACCGTCGACTCCAGCGCGTCCCGCAGCTCACCGAGCATGCCGGGCTGCTTCGCGGAGGAGGCCAGCACCGGCGCGCCGGTCAGCCCGTCCTCCTCCAGCAGGCGCCGCAGGTCGGCGAGGACCGCCTCGGTGTCCGACGCGCTCAGCCGGTCGGCCTGGTTCAGCACCACGATGGTCACGCCGGCGTGCGTGCTGAACTGGGAGAGGTAGGCGCGGTGCAGGATCCGGTCGCCGTACTTCTGCGGGTCGACCACCCAGACGATCTGGTCGACGAGCCCGAGCAGCCGGTCCACCTCGAGCTGGTGGGCCTGCTCGACCGAGTCGAAGTCGGGTAGGTCGAGCAGGACCAGGCCGCGCAGCGAGGCCTCGTCGTCGCCGTCCAGCGCGCTCTCCCGGACGAACCGTTGCCGGGGCAGCACGCCCACCCAGTCCAGCAGCCGGTTGGCCGGCTCCAGCGGACCCCAGACCACGGCGTGCGCGGTGCCGGTGGTCGGCCGCCGCACGCCGACCGGGGACAGCTTGAACCGTGCGAGCGCGTTGAACAGGCTCGACTTGCCGCTGCCGGTGCTCCCGGCCAGCGCCACCACGGTGTGGTCCAGCGACAGCGTCAGCCGTCCGCTGGCCCGTTCCACGAGGGTGTGCGCCGTGACCAGCTCACCGTCCGGCAGGTACGGATCGACGAGCCGGAGGAACCGGGTCAATGCCTCCAGCCGCCGTGTCAGGTCCTCGGCGTCCACCCGATCGGTGTCGCGCACCTTTTCCACCAGACTCATGACCCCGATCCGGTCAACGCGATGTCCTTCCTGGCGCTCTCCACCTCCACGGCGGCCCGGCGCAACAGTGTGCCGGGTTCCGCGTCCAGCCGCACGGCCGCGGTGCGTGCCGCGTACCGTGCCGCCTCGGCGTCGAGCAGTTCGTCGAAGCGGGCGACCAGTTCGGTGCGGGCCCGCGCGGCGAGTGTACGGATGGCCTGGTCCCCGAAGACCGCCTCGAGCACCTTCTGCGCGGCGACCGTGGTGCCGGCGCCGACCGCCACCTCCAGGCCGGTCGGGATGAAGGCGGTCGAGGTGAACACGGCGATCATCACGGCCAGGCCGGCGCCGTTCACCGCGTAGGCGGCGCCCCGGGCGACCGAGCGCTTGTCGCCGGCCTCGCGCCGGACCAGGTCGAGCACCCACTTCTGCCAGTCGCGGACCATCCGATCGGTCCGCTCGGGGAGCGTGGGGGTGGCGGTCTTCAGCTCCGGCAGCAGCAGCGCCTCGCCGGCCGGGTGCTGCTGCCAGGAGATGTACGCCTGCTCGGCGGCGTCCGTCGCCACCCCGCGCAGCAGGGTGACGAGCTGGGACTCGAGCGCGTTCTGCAGCTTGCGGCTGGGCTCGGGACGACCGGTGACGGCCGCGACGAACTTGTCGCGGATCGCGCCGACGCGGGACTCCAGGGTGCGGACGAACTCGCCCGTCCCGACGAACTCCTGCCAGCGGGCCAGCACCTCGCCGCGGAGCAGCCGCCCGTCCTGCAGCCCGTCCCGGACCGTCTGCTTGGCGGCCCGGTAGGCGGCCTCGGCCCGCTCGTCCAGCGCGTGCGCCGCGCGAGCCTGGTCCTCAGCGGCCTCGGCCAGGCCCTCCACCGCCGGGACGAGTGCGGCCAGCGCGCCGTTCAGCGTCTGCCGGGCCACCGCGTCGCGAGCCGCCGGATCCGCCGAGAGCTGGGCGAACCACTGCTGCATGGGCTGGATGACCGCGGCCGGGAGCATGCCGCGGGTGTCCAGCCCGGTCTCCGGCAGCACGAACAGCGGGGCGGAGCCGAGGTCGTGCTCGGTGAGCATCTCGCCCAGGTGCGCGGAGATCTCGGCGGCCGCGTCGAGCGGCACCCGGTCCAGCACCAGGGCGATCACCGTGCCGCGCAGGCGGGCGGTCTTGAGCAGCTCCCACGGCACGGCGTCGGCGTAGCGCGCGGCGGTGGTGACGAACAGCCACAGGTCGGCCGCGGCCAGCAGCTGGGCGGCGAGCTTGCGGTTGTGGTCGACCACCGAGTCCACGTCCGGCGCGTCGAGCAGGGCCAGGCCGGGACCGATGCCGCGGGCCCCGATCACCTGCAGCGAGTTCGGGTCGTCGCTGGTCTTGACGGTGCGGATCAGCCCGGGCAGCAGATGTGGCTGCTCGAACCAGCCCAGGTTCTCCGGGTGCGCGACCAGGACCGGCGAGCGCGTCGTCGGGCGCAGCACGCCGGCCGTCGTCACCGGCTCCTGGACCAGGCTGTTGACCAGCGTCGACTTGCCGGCGCCGGTGGAGCCGCCGACCACCACGAGCAGGGGCGCGTCCAGCCGGGCCAGGCGGGGGAGCAGATAGTCGTCGAGTTGAGCGAGCAGGGCGGAGCCGACGCGGCGGGCCTCCTCGGCGGAGGGCAGCACCAACGGATAGGAAACCGTGCCGAGTGCGGTGTGCAATCGGTTCAGTGCCGCCACGAGCCTGCCCACGGCGGGTGGGGGTGCGACCGGTGCGGTGATGCCGTTCTCCTTGTTCGACGGACGGGCCAGGCCGGACCCCGTACGATCAACAATGTCTGCTCGCGCCGGGCCGGCGCTTCCGGCAGCCGTGCTGACCTGGTCTTTCTTGTCTGTTTCGGCGGGGACGGCGGATAAGGCCTGTCGCCCGGCCGCCTCTCCGTGCGTCGTCACGGATAAAGCGTGCACGATCTATCCAGGGCGGGCAACGGGTACCGGTATGCCGTGACCGGACAGGTATAGAGGTGTTTTCGCTCGGTGCGGGCCTTCAGCGCTCGACTTGCGTCACTTCGGCTCAACTTGGATTTGCCGTATGGCGGACCCGTGGCATCATTGAGTCGGCTCCACTCAACCCTGTACGGACTCACGCTCGTACGACACAGCCGGTAATGAAGCGAGGAACACCATGGCACGTGCGGTCGGCATCGACCTCGGCACCACGAACTCCTGCGTCAGCGTTCTGGAAGGAGGCGAGCCCACCGTCATCGCCAACGCGGAGGGCTCCCGGACGACGCCGTCGATCGTGGCCTTCGCCCGCAACGGCGAGGTGCTCGTCGGCGAGGTCGCCAAGCGTCAGGCGGTGACCAACCCGGACCGGACCATTCGTTCGGTCAAGCGGGAGATCGGCACCAACTGGTCGATCGACATCGACGGTAAGAAGTACACCCCGCAGGAGATCTCCGCGCGGGTGTTGATGAAGCTCAAGCGCGACGCCGAGGCCTACCTGGGTGAGCAGATCGCGGACGCGGTCATCACCGTCCCGGCGTACTTCAACGACGCGCAGCGTCAGGCGACGAAGGAGGCCGGCGAGATCGCCGGTCTGAACGTCCTGCGGATCGTGAACGAGCCGACCGCGGCGGCCCTGGCCTACGGCCTGGACAAGGGCTCCAAGGAGCAGACCGTCCTGGTCTTCGACCTCGGCGGCGGCACGTTCGACGTCTCCCTGCTGGAGCTGGGCGACGGCGTCATCGAGGTCAAGTCGACCTCCGGTGACAACCACCTCGGTGGCGACGACTGGGACCAGCGGATCATCGATCACCTGGTGAAGACGTTCCGCGGCGAGCACGGCATCGACCTCTCGCAGGACAAGATGGCCCTCCAGCGTCTGCGCGAGGCCGCCGAGAAGGCCAAGATCGAACTGTCCGCGGCCACCACCACCAGCATCAACCTGCCGTACATCACGGCCGGGGCGAACGGCCCGCTGCACCTGGACACGTCGCTGTCCCGGGCCGAGTTCCAGCGCATGACGCAGGACCTGCTGGACCGTTGCAAGGGCCCGTTCGAGTCCGCGATCAAGGACGCCGACGTCAAGCTCTCCGACATCGACCACGTCATCCTGGTCGGCGGCTCGACGCGTATGCCGGCCGTGACCGAGCTGGTGCAGAGCCTGATCGGCCGCGAGCCGAACAAGGGCGTCAACCCGGACGAGGTCGTCGCCGTCGGCGCCGCGCTGCAGGCCGGTGTGCTCAAGGGTGAGGTCAAGGACGTCCTTCTGCTCGATGTCACCCCGCTGTCGCTGGGCATCGAGACCAAGGGCGGCATCATGCACAAGCTGGTGGAGCGCAACACCACCATCCCGGCGCACCGCTCCGAGGTCTACACCACGGCGGACGACAACCAGCCCTCCGTGCTGATCCAGGTGTACCAGGGCGAGCGCGAGATGGCGGCGTACAACAAGAAGCTCGGCACCTTCGAGCTCAGCGGCATCGCGCCGGCTCCGCGTGGCGTCCCGCAGATCGAGGTCTCCTTCGACATCGACGCGAACGGCATCGTGCACGTGTCCGCCAAGGACCTGGGCACGGGCAAGGAGCAGAAGATGACGATCACCGGCGGCTCCGCGCTGCCGAAGGAAGACATCGAGCGCATGATGCGCGACGCCGAGTCGCACGCCGACGACGACAAGAAGCGGCGTGAGGACGCGGAGTCCCGCAACCTGGCCGAGCAGCTCCAGTGGCAGACCGAGAAGTTCCTGGCGGAGAGCGGCGACAAGCTCCCCGAGGACAGCAAGAACAAGATCGGCGAGGCCCTCGGCGAGCTGCGTGGCGCGCTCGGCGGCACCGACATCGAGAAGATCAAGTCGGCGCACGAGCGGCTGTCCCAGGTCTCCCAGGAGGCCGGTTCGCTGCTCTACTCGCAGAGTGAGACCCCGCAGGCCGGCCCCGCGGGCGAGGGCGCGCCGGGTGGCGCGACCGGTCAGGGCCCGGCCGCCGGCGGCGACGACGTCGTGGACGCCGAGATCGTGGAGGACGACAAGAAGTGAGCGTCAAGGACGACGAGAACGACGGTCCGGCGGCCGAGCGGGAAGTCATCCAGGGCGAGATCGACCCGACGACCGAAGAGACTCCCAAGAAGAAGCGCGGCGCACACCGCGCACCTGACGAGGAGGACGGGAAACCGGTGGTCGAGGAGACCAAGCCCGGTCTCGGCGCTGAGCTCGAGGCATTGCGCGGCGAGCTCGACGAGCGGACCCACGACCTGCAGCGCGTGACGGCGGAGTATGCCAACTACCGCAAGCGGGTCGACCGGGACCGCGGCGCGGCCGCCGAGCAGACCACCGGCGCGGTGCTCACCGCGCTGCTGCCGGTGCTCGACGACATCGACCGGGCTCGCGAGCACGGTGACCTGGTCGGGCCGTTCGCCTCGGTGGCGGAGCAGCTCACCGCGGTGACCGGCAAGCTCGGCCTGGTCGCGTTCGGCGAGAAGGGCGACCCGTTCGACCCGAATCGTCACGAGGCGGTCGCGCACCAGACGTCCGCGGACGTCACGGAGGCGACCTGCGTCGAGGTGATGCGTCGTGGCTACACGCTGGGCGAGCGGTTGCTGCG
>KL571202.1:76369-78106 GCA_000715855.1 Actinoplanes liguriensis | reverse complement strand
GAGATGTGTATAAGAGACAGGAGGTGGACCGGGTGAGCTCGAAGGACTGGCTCGAGAAGGACTTCTACGCCGTTCTCGGCGTGAACAAATCCGCCTCAACCGACGAGATCAAGAAGGCGTACCGGAAACTCGCCCGCGACCTGCACCCCGACCGGAACCCGGACAACAAGGAAGCGGAAGAGAAGTTCAAGGCCGCCTCCGAGGCGTACGACGTGCTCGCCGACGACAAGAAGCGCAAAGAGTATGACGAGATGCGCTCCCTGTTCGGCTCCGGCGCGTTCCGCCGTGGCGCGGGCCGGCCGGGCGCCGGTGGCGCGCAGTTCGACCCGTCCGACCTGTTCGGCGGGTTCTCCGGGGCGGCCGGGGGTGGTGGTGGCGCCGATCGCCGGTTCGGCGGCACCGGCTTCTCCGACATCTTCAGCTCGATCTTCTCCGGTGGCGGCAACGGTCCCGCCGGCGGCCCGGCCGGGCGGCGTGGCCCGCAGCGCGGGCGTGACGTGGAGACCGAGGTGACGCTGGACTTCGCGCAGGCCGTGCGGGGCACCACGCTGCCGCTGACCCTGCGCACCCCGGGCGCCTGCGACACCTGTCACGGCAGTGGGGCGAAGCCCGGCACCACGCCGCGCGCCTGCCCGAAATGCCAGGGCACCGGCCTGATCTCCAGCAACCAGGGTTCGTTCAGCTTCTCCGAGCCGTGCCGGGACTGCCAGGGCTCGGGCAGCATTGTGGACGAGAAGTGCCCGGAGTGCCGGGGCAGCGGTGGCGTCACCAAGAGCCGGACGATCAATGTCCGGTTCCCGGCCGGTGTCGCCGACGGGCAGCGGATCCGGCTGTCCGGCCGCGGCGAGCCGGGTGACCGGGGTGGCCCGGCCGGCGACCTGTACGTGCAGGTCAAGGTGCGTCCCGACGACCTGTTCGGGCGCAGCGGCGACGACCTCACGCTGACCGTGCCGATCACCGTGGCCGAGGCCGTTCTCGGTACGGACCTGCGGGTGCCGACCCTGGACAACCCGGTCACGCTGCGAGTGCCGGCCGGCACGCCGAGCGGTCGCAAGCTGCGGGCCCGGGGCAAGGGCGTGGCCCGCAAGGAGGGGCAGTCCGGCGACCTGATCGTCACCGTCGAGGTGCAGATCCCGTCCGGCGTCACCGGCGAGGCCCGGGACGCGCTGGAGAACTTCGCGAAACTCACCCCGCCGGCCGGGCGGGAACGACTCGAAGCGCGGCTGCGCAAGACCGGCTAGGGACCCTCCGGAGGTGGCACATGTATGAAGAGATCAGCATCTCGGTGGAACAGGCCTCCGACGCGAAGGTCCTGATCATCTCGGTGGCCGCACGGCTCGCCGGGATGCATCCACAGACGCTCCGGCAGTACGACCGGCTCGGGCTGGTGCAGCCGGGCCGGGCCGGGGGCGGTGGCCGGCGGTACAGCGAGCGGGACGTGGCCCTGCTTCGCGAGGTGCAGAAACTCAGCCAGGAGGAGGGCGTCAACCTGGCCGGCATCAAGCGGATCATCGGGCTCGAGCAGTTGGTGGGCGATCTGCAGCAGCGGATCGCGGAGTTGGAGCACCAGCTGGACGACGCGTATGCGCGGGTCGCTCAGGTGGAGGCGATGAATCCGTACGCGGGCCGGGGTGATCTTGTTCGTCAGGAGAGGCACTCGACCGCTCTCGTCGTCTGGCGCCCGCGACGCTCGCCCGACAAATGAACGCTGCGAAAGACAGAACGGCGGCCCTCCGG
>KL571202.1:73965-76149 GCA_000715855.1 Actinoplanes liguriensis | reverse complement strand
GAGACCCGCCGTCACTGCATGTAGTGACCGACTGATTACCGTCGGTTGAAGAGCCCGACTCGGCGCGGGTTGCGCACCAGGCCGCCCTCCATCCAGTCGTGGTGGTCGAACAGTTCCGGCCGGGTCATCAGGACCCGGCAGTTGTGGGCCCAGATCTGCATCGGCTCGTCGCCGACCTGCTCGGCGCGCTCCATGAACTTCTTGAGTCGCCGTTTACGCTGGCTGGACGCGTTCTGCCGAACGCCGTCCGCCGCGTAGATGTACATGCAGTGCTGCGCGAACCGCCGGGCCGGGCACTGCCGGTCCATGGCCAGTTCGAACAGGGTCGGGCCGAGCACGTCGCCGGAGATCAGGAGATCCCAGTCCTTCGGCATCGTGCTCAGTGGTACCGCTTCGGGGTGGTAAGCCCACGCCTCGAGCTCGTTCGGCCGGGGGTCGACCGGGTTACCGAAGCCGAGGAAAGTCGCCTCTCGCACACTCAACGCCGCCGCCTTATTCACCCGTTCGTACCGCGACAGGAATCACACCGTCTGTCGCACGTGTCGAACGTCCCAATACACAGAGTCGTCGCGGCGCAACGGTAGCGCGATCAACCGGTGAACGGAAGTGTCAAGTGTTCACATTCAGATACTGGGCAGTAACTTTTCGCTCGACTCCTGGCCGCGTCGATGGTTACCAAGATCACTCAACGCTGGGCAGGGGTTTTGCCGTGGAACGCTGCGCTGCCATCCGTCTGCGCACCAGCCTCTTGAACCACGCGTAGTCCGCCAGGCGGGCGAGCATCGGCCCGCAGACGACGGTGATCAACACGTACGCGGTGGCGAGCGGAGCGAGTCTCGGCTCCACCCCCGACGCGACCGCGAGCCCCGCGATGACCACCGAGAACTCACCGCGCGGGGTCAGTGCGAGCCCGGCTCGCAGCCGGCCGGGCAGCGCGATGCCGACCCGGCGGGCGGCCAGATATCCCGTCGCGACCTTGGTGCACATCGTCAGCACGGCCAGGCCCAGCGCCGGGAGAAGCACCGGCGGCATGTCGGCCGGGTCGGTGGAGAGCCCGAAGAAGACGAAGAACACCGCCGCGAACAGGTCACGCAGGGGCGAGAGCATCTCGGTGGCGTGGTGCGCGACCGGGCCGGAGAGCGCGATCCCGACCAGGAACGCCCCGACCGCCTCGGAGACCTTGAGCTCGGCGGCCACCCCGGAGACGAACAGGGTCAGCCCGAAGACGCTGAGCAGCAGCGCCTCCGGATCCTTCACCGACATGAAGCGGCTGATCGGGCCGCCGTAGCGGATCGCCACCACCAGCACCGCGATCACCGTGACCACCGCGACGCCGAGCGTGCTCAGGCCACCGAGCAGCCCCACGCCGGCCAGCACCGCGGTCGCGATCGGCAGGTAGAACGCCATCGCCAGGTCCTCGATGACCAGCACCGAGAGGATCACCGGGGTCTCCCGGTTGCCGAGCCGGCCCAGATCGCCGAGCACCTTCGCGATCACCCCGGACGAGGAGACCCAGGTGATCCCGCCCAGCACCAGCGCCGCTTTCGCGTCCCAGCCCAGCAGCAGCGCGAACAGGGCGCCGGGCAGCGCGTTCAGCAGCATGTCGAAGACGCCGGCCGGCGCGGCCGAGCGCAGGTTCCCGACCAGCTCGTCGGCCGAGTACTCCAGCCCGAGCATGACCAGGAGCAGGATCACCCCCATCTGGGCGCCGATCGCGATGAACTCCTTGCTGGCCGAGAGCGGCACCAGGCCGCCCTGCCCGAAGGCGAGCCCGGCCAGCAGGTAGAGCGGGATCGGCGAGAGCCCGAACCGGCGACCCGCCCGCCCGAGCATTCCGAGGCCGAACAGTAGGGCCCCGATCTCGATGAGCAGGACCGTGGTGTGCACGCGGGTCAGCCGGCGGTGTTGCCGGCCAGGATGGCGGTCACACCGTCCAGGCCGTCGCGGGTGCCGACGGCGACGACCACGTCGTTCGCCTCGAATTGGAAGGACGGCCCGGGGGACGGGATGACCTCGCGGTCGCGCAGCACGGCGACGATGGAGGCGCTGGTGCGGGTGCGGGCACGGGTGTCGCCGAGGTGCCGGCCGACGAACGGCGAGCCGGCCGGCAGCGCGATCTGCTCGGTGAGCAGCCCGGCCGCCTGCTGACGAAGCCCGGCGAGCTGGCCCAGCATCAGCGACGCG
>KL571202.1:68242-73745 GCA_000715855.1 Actinoplanes liguriensis | reverse complement strand
ACGTCGTAGAGCACCAGGTCGCGGCGCCCGTTGCGGTGGGAGACCACCCCGACGGTACGCCCGGAGGACGTCACGAGATCGTGTCGGACGCCGATTCCCGGCAGCGGAGTCTGTTCCACCCGTACGCGCACGATCTCCACGTTAGTCCGCGGAGAGTGACTTTCGTCGCAATCGTCAGACGTTCCCCGTCCTGATCTCCGGGATCGGCTCGCTCGGCGTCCGTGCCGGCGGCTTGGCGACCAGGAGCAGGAGCAGGCCCAGCACGGCGAGGCCGAGGTTCATGACGTACGCGAGCCGGTAGTCGTACTCCTGGGCCACGCCGAACAGCGGCGCCGCCAGGATCTGCCCGAGCGGGAAGGTGTTGGTGAACATCGTCGTCGCCCGGCCGGGATGCGAGGGCATCAGATCCTGCACGTACGAGATCCCGAGCCCCGAGTTCGTCGCGATGAACACCGCGTTCAGCACCTGCGCGGCGGCCAGCATCCACACCGAGTGCGCCACCGCGGCCAGCGCTTGATACGCCACCCCGGTCACCGCGCCGACCAGGATCAGGCCGCGCAACGGCACCCGGGTGCTCAACGCGCCGAAGCCGAGCATCAACGGGATCTCGAGCGCCGCACAGAGCCCGAGGACCAGGCCGGAGTCGCCGACCGTGCCGTGCAGGTTCTTGGTGACGTACAGCGACATCGCCTGAACGCCGAGAACCATCGTGGTGGTGATAAGCACGAACCCGCCGATGATCGGGTAGATCGCCCGCGGCGGCCGGAAGTTGTCGTGCCGGCCCTTGGAGGCGGGCGCGGGCGCCTCGATCTCGGGCAGCCAGCGCGTGGTGATCAGGGCCGCGATCAGGTAGAGCACGGCGGCGGTGCCGTAGACGTACCGGAAATCGGTCCTGTCCAGAAGGATCGCGGCGAGCGGTGGCCCACCCACCCAGGCGATCGAGAACACCGTGCGCAGCGCGCTGATCCCCATCGCGGCGCGCGTCGGATCGTCACTGGTCAGGACCTGGCGTGCGTAGGCGAACGACTGCGGGTAGAGCGAACCGGCGATCGCCGTCGCGGTGACCGTCAGGGCCAGCAGAATCCAGTAGTTGCGGACCACCGAGGTCAGCCCGGTGCCGGCGCAACCGGCCAGAGCGGCCGCGATGAGCAGCATCCGGCGCATCGGGCGGCGGTCCGAGATGCGGGCCAGCGTCTGCGACATCGCGACGCCGGAGAGCGAGGCGACGATCAGGAACGCCGAGACCTGTACGGGGCTGGCGTGCACCTCGGTGCTGAGGAAGAGTCCCAGGAAGGGGCCGACCACCGCCGTCGCGATCCCGGAGGCGAGAAAGATGAAGCCGAGCGGGAGCAGCCGCCGCGACAGGAGGCGCGTCACTCCCCGTACGTTACGGCGGTTCCTGGGAGAGCGCTCTCGTCGGTGGCCACCGTCACCCCTCTTTTCCGAGCCGCTTTCGTGGGCGGTTTAAAGTTGAGTGGAATACGCTCAAGTCTGTTGGGTTATACCCGGTGGGACGCCGATCAGGGGAGCTCATGAACGCCGAACGTTTGACCACCAAGAGCCGCGACGTGATCAAGGACGCCGCAGCCAACGCCGCGCAGAGCGGACACGCCACGGTCGAGCCGTGGCATATGCTGCTCGCGCTCCTCGACACCGCCGGGTCCACCGCGCCGGCACTGTTGCGTGCGGTCGGGGCCAACCCCGCGGACGTACGCCGTGCCGCCGCCCGCGCCGTCGAGCAGTTGCCCAGCGCCCGGGGCGCCAGCACCGCCGAGCCCAGTCTCTCCCGCGAGTTCGTGAACGCGATCGGCGAGGCCGAGCTCATCGCCCAGCCCCTCGGCGACGAGTACATCTCCACCGAGCACCTGCTGGCCGGTCTGGCCCGTGGCGGCGGCGCGGTCAGCCAGACCCTGAAGAGCGCAGGCGTCACCGAGGAGGCCCTGGTCGCCGCGTTCCCGCAGGTCCGTGGTGGGGACCGGAAGGTGACGAACGCCGACCCGGAGCAGACGTACAAGGCGCTGGAGAAGTACAGCGTCGACCTGACCGCGCTGGCGCGGGACGGCAAGATCGACCCCGTCATCGGCCGCGACGCGGAGATCCGGCGCGTGGTGCAGGTGCTCTCACGACGTACCAAAAATAATCCGGTTCTGATCGGAGAGCCGGGCGTCGGCAAGACCGCCATCGTCGAAGGGCTCGCACAGCGGATCGTCGCCGGTGACGTGCCGGAGAGTCTGCGCGACAAGAAACTGGTCTCCCTCGACCTCGGCGCGATGGTCGCCGGCGCGCAGTACCGCGGCCAGTTCGAGGAGCGGCTCAAGAGCGTGCTGGAGGAGATCCGCAGCTCGAACGGGCAGGTCGTGACGTTCCTCGACGAGCTGCACACGGTTGTCGGCGCAGGCAAGGGCGAGGGCTCGATGGACGCCGGCAACATGCTCAAGCCGATGCTGGCCCGCGGTGAGCTGCGGATGGTCGGCGCGACGACGCTCGACGAGTACCGCGAGCACATCGAGAAGGACCCGGCCCTCGAGCGGCGCTTCCAGCCGGTCGTCGTCGGCGAGCCGACCGTCGAGGACACCATCGGCATCCTGCGCGGGCTCAAGGGACGGTATGAGGCGCACCACCGCGTGCAGATCACCGACGCCGCGCTCGTCGCCGCCGCCAGCCTGTCGGACCGCTACATCAGCGACCGCTTCCTGCCGGACAAGGCGATCGACCTGATCGACGAGGCGGCCTCCCGCCTGCGCATGGAGATCGACTCCCGGCCGGTCGAGCTCGACCAGCTGCAGCGCCAGGTCGATCGGATGCGGGTGGAGAAGCTCGCGCTCAGCAAGGAGACCGACCCCGCGTCGGTGGCCCGGCTGGAGCGGCTCGACCGCGACCTCGCCGACCGCGAGGAGGAGCTGACCGCGCTCAACGCGCGATGGGAGCGCGAGCGCGGCGGGCTGAACCGGGTCGGTGAGCTGAAGAAACAGCTCGACGAGGCGAAGGCGGCGCAGGAACGGGCCCAGCGCGACGGTGACCTGCTCCAGGCGTCCCGGCTGCTCTACGAGGTGATCCCGGGCCTGGAGAAGGAGATGGAGGCCGCCGCCGAGTCGGAGGAGGAGAACACCGAGCCGCCGATGGTCAAGGAGGAGGTCGGCGCCGACGACATCGCCGAGGTGATCTCCTCGTGGACCGGCATCCCGGCCGGCCGGATGATGGAGGGCGAGACCGCCAAGCTGCTCCGCATGGAGGAGTCGCTGCAGACCAAGGTGATCGGCCAGGCCGAGGCGGTGGCCGCGGTGGCCGGCGCGGTCCGGCGGGCGCGGGCCGGCATCGCCGACCCGGATCGCCCCACCGGCAGCTTCCTCTTCCTCGGCCCGACCGGCGTCGGCAAGACCGAGCTGGCCAAGGCGCTGGCCGGCTTCCTCTTCGACGACGAGCGAGCCATGGTCCGGATCGACATGAGTGAGTACGGAGAGAAGCACTCCGTGGCCCGCCTGGTCGGCGCCCCGCCCGGCTACGTGGGATACGAGGAAGGTGGCCAGCTCACCGAGGCGGTGCGCCGCCGGCCGTACAGCGTGGTCCTGCTCGACGAGGTGGAGAAAGCCCACCCCGACGTCTTCGACGTGCTGCTCCAGGTGCTCGACGACGGCCGGCTCACCGACGGCCAGGGCCGGACGGTCGACTTCCGCAACGCCATCCTGGTCCTCACGTCGAACCTGGGCTCGGCGACCGCCGACTTCACGATGAGCGACGAGGAACGTCACGACGAGGTGCTGGCCGCGGTCCGGGCACACTTCAAGCCCGAGTTCCTGAACCGGCTCGACGACATCGTGGTGTTCCACGCGCTGACCAAGGACGACCTGACCCGGATCGTCGACATCCAGCTCAGCCGGCTACGGGCGCGGCTCGCCGAGCGGCGGCTCACGCTGTCGGTCGCCGAGGACGCCGTCCAGTGGCTGGGCGAGCACGGATACGACCCGATCTACGGCGCGCGGCCGCTGCGCCGGCTGGTCCAGGCGACGATCGGCGACCTGCTGGCGAAATCGCTGCTCGCCGGGGAGATCCAGGACGGGGACACCGTGGAGGTGACGCTCAATCCGGCCAAGGACGGCCTAGCGGTCCGCGCCGGTTGAGGTTCTTCGTTCTTTAAAGAGATCTTCGTTCTTTAAAGAGAAAAGCCCCAGGGGGTACGTCCCCTGGGGCCTTCTCCTATGAAGCCGCTGCCCGATGGCGGTAAGCGTGGGTCATCAGGACATCCGTGATGGCGTGCTCGCCGTCCGCGGACCAGATTCTGATCCCGTCCCGATGGAGTTGATATCGGACGTCCTTGAATCGGGTCCGCGTGTCGTCATGGTGAACGACGGTCAAGGTGTCTGCGTGGGGCATGGGACTCACCGGTCCTTGTCAGGTCTGGGGCGGCCGCGGTGTGGTCACGCGGCCGGCGCAATCGGAAAGGCGCCCGGAATCGGTCTGCCTCGGCCCCTGCGATGTGTGAGCGGGGCGGGCGACTCGTGCGGGCACGGGGCGTCACGGGAGGTCTCTGGTGCCTGCCGGACGCCACGGATGGAAGTCTAGGTGGTGTCGTCCAACCACGTCGCCCCTCGAACGAGCGACCCTTTGCGGGCATTTGCGTCATCGTCGCCCGATGTTGCCACAGCGTCGCCCAGCGTGCGTGCCGGTCGCGAGACCTGGTTCGCGACCGATACCGTGAATGGATCTAGAGGAGGACTCTGTGACCGTTCCCACATATCCGCCGTCGCCGTATCCGGCGGCGCCACCTCCGCAGGGGCGCCCTGCCACCGTGACGGTCGCGTCGGCGCTGCTCTTCGTGGTCGCCGTGGTCCAGGTGGGGTATGCGATCCTCACCTTCGTCGCGCTCAGCAAAGCTGGGCAGGTCTACGAGGACGCGTACAGCGGCACGGAGTTCGAGGCCCTCGGCACCACGATCGTCGGCTTCTCGGTGATGCTGATCGTCGTGTACCTGATCATCGCGATCGGGATGGGGCTGCTCGGCTTCTTCGACCTCAGAGGCAAGCAGCCCGCCCGGGTGATCACGTGGGTCCTCTCCGGCATCCTGATGTGCTGCGCGGTGATCGTGCCGCAGACCGCGGTGGCGCTGATCACGGACTTTGCGGCGGGAGTCTCGGCGAACTCCGACGGCTCGTCGTCTCAACTGCCCAGCCAGCGGGAACTGGACGCGCTGCTCGAAGGGGTGGTGCCGGGGTGGTTCGACTCGGTCGGGGTGTGGTTCACGCTGTTCGCGCTGGCGGCGCTGATCGGGGCGGTGATCCTGCTCGCCTTGCCGCCGTCCAACCGGTTCTTCCGTAAGACGGTGGCGGGGTGGAATCCGTATCAGCAGCCGGGGGCGGGGTATCCCGGTGGATACATGCCGACCGGTTATGGACAGTCGTATCCGGGGAGCTATCCGCCGCCGGGGGCGTCGCAGGGCGGTCAGCCTGGTCAGGGGCAGCCTGGCTACGGTCAGCCCGGTCAGGGGCAGCCTGGCTACGGTCAGCCT
>KL571202.1:51117-67996 GCA_000715855.1 Actinoplanes liguriensis | reverse complement strand
CTACGGTCAGCCCGGTCAGGGGCAGCCTGGCTTCGGCCAGCCCGGCTACGGCCAGCCCGGTCAAGGGCAGCCTGGCTTCGGCCAGCCCGGTTACGGGCAGCCCGGTCAAGGGCAGCCGGGGTTTGGACAGCCGGGGCAGCCGGCTCCGGGGCTTCCGCCTTATCCGGGTCAGCCCTCCTACGGCCCGCCCGCCGGGGCGCCTGGATCGCCCGGGTCGCCGGGCTCGCCGGCCGGGATGCCGACCTCGGGAGCTCAGCCGGGGATGCCGCAGTCCGGAGCGCCGTCCTACCCGGGTCAGACCAGCCCGTACCCGGGTCAGCCCAGCCCGTACCCGGGCCAGCCCGGGCCGTATTCAGGTCAGCCCGGCCCGTACTCCGGTCAGCCCGGCCCGTACCCAGGTGAGCCCAACCCGTACTCGGGTCAGCCCGGTTCCTATCCGGGCCAGCCGGGGCCGTACCCGGGGCAGGCCGCGCCGTATCCGGGTCAGCAGGGTGCCTATCCGCCGCCTTACGGGCAGGCCGCCGATCCCTGGCAGCCGCCGTCTTCGGCTCCGCCCGCGTCCGGTCCGCCCTCCTCGTCCCCCTTGCCTCCCCTCGCGCCGTCTTCGTCTTCGTCTTCGCCGCAGTCCGGCCCGCCGGCGCCCGGCTCACGGGCATCGACCGATTTCGGTCCGCCGAGTGAGTTAGGTCCGCCAAGCGACCCTTGGCTGCTTCCGCCCGCGCCCTCCGGCCCGTCGCCCGCTGCCGTCTCCGGTCCTGCCTCCGACCCGTCCTCCGGTGCGGTCTTCGGTACGGCCTCCTCCGACGTGGTGTCCGGCTCTGCTCCTGGGGCGCAGCCCTCTTCCCGTTCCGATCTGAGCCTGATTCCGCCCAGTCCGGCTCCGGGGTCCGCGTCGACCGTGCGGGACGACCAGCCGCCGGTTGCTTCTTCGGTTCCTTCGGCTGCGGGTCCTGTTCCTCCAGCTACTCCTGCTCCACCAGCTACTCCTGTTCCTCCGGCTACCCCCGCTCCTCCAGCTACTCCGGTTCCTCCGGTCTCGTCCGTCCCTCCCGTTTCGTCCGCTCCTCCGGTTTCCGCGGCCGACGAGGAACGGCGCCTCGCGACTCGGCCTGATCGCCGGCACCCGCCCATCCTGTCCCAGAATTTTGGAGCCGGCCCGCTTGTCCACAGGCGGGCCGGCTCGCTTATCCACAGGCGATCCGGTCCGCCCGCGTCGGATCCCGAATACGCGGTAGGTTTCCTGCCAGCCGAACACCGCGGGAGCCTTCGATGTCCTACGCAGCCGTGCCACCCGTCACCGCGTCACCGCCGCCTGCCAGCGTGCGGCCACCCGCGGTGACGACAGCCTCGTTCCTGCTGTGGCTCATGGGTGCGGCCGGGCTCTGTTATGCGATCGCCACGGTCGTCGTCGCGGCCGGCACGGTCAGCCGATTCCGGGACGCGGCCACTGGCGAGACGGCGGACAACTTCGTCACCGTCGTCTGGCTGGACGCTGCTCTCGCCGCGGTCCTGTCGATCCTGTTCTTCGCGCTCTTCGTCGTGCTCGGCCTGGGCCTGCGCCGCGGCAGCCGCGTCGCCAGGGTCGTCGCGCTGGTCCTCAGCGTGCTGGGCGCGCTCGGCGGCCTCGCCTCGTTCATCACGGTGTTGTCGCAGCGCTCCGGCGACCCGGTTCCGGGTTCGATCAGCGATGCGCTCGGATCGGCGTACCCGGAAGGCTGGATCGGCCTCAACGTCGTCGTCGCCGGCTTGCAGGTTCTGGCCTACGTCGCGGTGGGCGCGATGCTGCTGGTCGCGCCCCGGGCGTTCTTCGGCCTGGCTCCCAAACAGTCCACCCAGCCGAACCCCGCCTTCGGCCCCCACCCCACCGCGTTCGGCACCCCCGGCCAGTTCGGGCCGCCGAGCCCCTACGGTGCTCCCGGCCCCTACGGTGCTGCCAACCCTTCCGGTCAGCCGAGTTCGTTCGGCGCCCCGGGGCCCTACGGCGCTGCCAACCCCTCCGGTCAGCCGGGCTCGTTCGGCGCCCCGGGGCCCTACGGTGCTCCCAACCCGTCCGGTCAGCCGGGCCCGTTTGGTGCGCCTGGTCCCTATGGCGCTCCTGATCCGTCCGGCTCGCCAAGCCCGTTTGGTGCCCCTGGCCCGTTCAGCGCGCCAAATCCGCCCGACGCACCCACTCCGTCCGGTCCGCAGAGTGCACCTGAAGCACCCAGTGCCTTCGGCCCTCCGCCCGCCGCGTCGCCTTATGGCCCCCCGCCCGGCGCTGCGTCGCCTTACGGTCCGCCTCCGGGTGCCGCGTCGCCTTACGGTCCGCCTCCGGGCAGCGCGCCCTATGGCCAGCAGCCGGGCGCAGTTCCCGGGCAGCAGCAGTCAGGCGCGCCGTATGGGACGGCTCCATGGGCGCCGCAGGGTGCCCCTGGCCAGCAGACAGGCCCGTGGGCGCCGACAGGCACCCCCGGGCAGCCGGCGGCGGCCGGTGCGCCAAGCAGTTCATCGTCGTCCCCGTCGGGTTATGCGCCGCCGGTGCAGAATTCGCCGTTCGCTCCGCCCGGGCCGTCCGGATTCAACCCGCCCGTGCCCGCAGGGATTGATTCGTCCGCCTACATGCGGCCCACGTCTCCGTCCGCAGAGGCTCCGCCCCCTGCCGCTTCGCCCTCGTCCGCTTCGTCCTCGTCCGCTTCGCCTGCGTCCGTCTCGCCTGCGTCCGCTTCACCTGCGTCCGCTTCACCTACGTCCGCCTTGCCTGCGTCCGTCTCGCCTGTGTCCGCCTCGCCTGTGTCCGCCACGGGCGCACCGTCGTCGCCGTTGTCAGTTGTTCCGTCCTCGGCAGGTGCGCCAGCTGGGGCCTCGAGCCACCCGACGACCTCAACGACTTCGCCCGCTGATGCTGCGGAGGCTCCGCCTGCAGATACTGGCGACGACGCCAAGACCGTCCCGTCCCGCCCCGTGGAGGACGACCGCTCCGCCTGACGGGTTCGACGTCTTCGATTCCCCTCGCCGTGGGTGCGCGTCGCGGGGTCAGCGGCTGCTGCCTCACGGAGGGCGTCAGCCGGCACGCGGGGTTGGCTTTTCCGATCCCACTCGGCGTGGGGCGGTGGTGCGTTGCGGAGCTGGCTGCTGCCGCATCGAGTCGGCGGGCGGCTCATTTGCGGAGTTCGGCGACTCTGACCCCGCCGGTTCGACGCTGCCTTGATGTGGCGTGGGGCTGTTGCCGCGTGGGCGGCCGGTTGGCGAGGGGCTGAGCTGGCTGCTTGGGGTGCGCTGGTCGGCCTTCGCAGGGTGGGACGTGGGCGCTCGGGAACTGAGCGCTGACCCGAGTGGTTGGCTCGCTGACTTGACCCGATCGAAGCGGCTCGCGGGGAGTCGCCCGGCTGGAGCGGCTCGCGGGGAGTGGCCCGGCTGGAGCGGCTCGCGGGGACTGGCCCGGCTCGAGCGGATTGTCGGAGCGGTTCAGGTGACGTTGCCCGTCTGGAGGGCCGGCCTTGAAGGCAGCCCATCGCGGTGCTGACTTGAGGCTGTCTCGGTTTGGTGGCCGTGCACCCTCTGATCTGGCCGGTGCGGGGCTGACCGCATTCATCCTTGGGCGGCCTGGCAGTCGTGTGGGCTGTGGGCCGCTGGCGTCGCCTGGGCCGCTGGCATTACATCCGGGGCCGGCCGTCGGCGGTCGGCTCTAAGCCCTCAGCCGACGGTCGACAGCGGGCGGTCGGGCGGCGGTCGGGCGGTCGGGCGGCAGTCGTGCGGCGGGTGGTCGGGCGGCGGTCGCGCGGTCGGGAGTCGGGCGGTGGGCGGTCGGGCGGGGAGTCGGCAGGGGTGGGGACAACTGGGGGTGTTGAGGGCTGGGCTGGGAGTCGGCGCGGGGTGGGTTCGTTCGGTGGGGGTGAGTCGGGTTGCTGACCACGGTGGTGTGATCCGTGAATCGGTGGTGGGTGGCTTGGAAGTCGCTGAGAGGGGGCTTGTCGATCGTCCGGGGTGTGTGACGCACGGTTTTGGGGAAGGTTCAGATCTGAGTTCGGCTACGGAGGGTGGGCAAGGACACATCGGAGTGGTTCCTCGGGCGGATGATCTGACGGCGAAGCGGCCCGCGCCTGGATCCGATGACGAATACTGGCCGTTGTCGTCATAGTGACCATGCGGAAGGACGCCTAGATCCGGTTCCGCATCGACAACTGTGGGTCACTCGAACGGGTACAGACGGTTTCCTTCGATGTCACCCGATCGGCTGTCCGGATAGCACTAGATCGGCCATCCGGTGGGTGTTTTCGCCTGGACGGACAAACGTGATTCCCGGGGTTCACAGCACTCTCACAGCGCGGCTACCAGGTCATCTTGAGGGGTGGATGGGTACCGTGGCGGTGTTAGCTGCTTTGAGCTGCATCTATGGTCGCCGGAAAGGTTGAGATCCGTTGTCCGATCGGTAAACCTTCTTTACAGAGCCATGTAGAGACCTGGGTCAATAGTTCCGTTACGCCCCGGCGGGGCGAAAGATTCCGGTTTCCTTCAAGCCAGTACGCTCGATGTCATGAAGGCACGGCACGACCTGGGTAAATTCATCACTGAATTGCCCGTCGCACAGCGTGGCGTCGTGCTTTCATCGGGTCGTGAGGCGCGTAGCGGCCCGTTGATCGCGCAGCGTGGCGTGATGGTGTCGACGCGTTCCGTGCCGAGTCATCGTTCTGGGTCGTGAGCCGAAACAATCGATGAATTGACAATGTGGGTTGGCTCACTCCCGAGAAGGGGATCGAGACCTCGACACGGATGGGTAGCGACCAAGTGGCGGCTGAGGCGTTGCAGGAGGCAGAGACCGAAGTCGGTGTCGGCGGAAAGGTTGATCGGATGAGTGGCGCGGTACGGGGCTCCGGCCCGCGTCAGCGGTTGACCGACACGGCGATCGATGTCGGCCTTACGGCCTGAAAGTTAGCCGGTTCGTTCCTGCTCACATGCAGGAGAATCGATGCAGTTGGTGGAAGGATGGAGATCGTGGGAACTGCGTTGGCGGAAATGACGATGCCTCAGATCTCGCCGCTTGCCGGCGAGCCTATTGAACGCGCCGACGCCGAGCGCCTGGCGGGAGTGCTGAAGGCGCTCGCCGACCCGGCCCGGCTGCGGCTGTTGAGCCTTATTCAGTCCGCGACGGACGGTGAGGCCTGTGTCTGCGACCTGACGGCTCCCTTGGGCCTCTCGCAGCCGACTGTGAGTCACCACCTGCGGATCCTGACCGAGGCGGGTCTGCTGGAGCGGGAGAAGCGGGGAGTGTGGGCGTACTACCGCCTCGTGCCGACCGCGATTGCGACGATTGCCGACCTGTTGACGCCGCCCCGTAAGCGGGCGACGAAGAAGGCTCGCTGATCTGTGGGCAATGCCTGGCGTCACTGAAACATGGGGGCGTGACGCCAGGCCGAGGACCTCTTCCCTGGCCACCCCTGGCGATTCGAGGAGGAACGGGTGAACTACGTGCCCGGTGACCTGCGTGACCAGCTCGCGCACGTGGGTTATGACGTGGTCCAGGCGGGTCTCGTCTGCGGCTCGGGCGGCAATCTGTCCGCCCGGATCCCGGATGACGAAGCCATGTGGGTGACCGCGAGTGGCGCCTGGCTCGACCGGCTCAGCCGGGCGGCCTTCGCGCCGGTTCGCATCACGGACGGTGAGCTCGCGACGGTCGGTGGCATGCCGCCGCCGCGGATCGAGCCGACCAGCGAGCTCGCATTGCATCTTGCGCTCTATCGCGCCCGGCCGGACGTCAACGCCGTGGTGCACCTGCACCCGCAGACGGCGTTGCTGTTGGACGCGCTGGGGGAGCACATCCGGATCGTCACCACGGATCATGCGTTCTATCTGCGCAGGGTTTCCACGGTGCCGTTCCGGCTGCCGGGAACGACCGAGCTGGCCGCGATGACCGCGGCGATGGCCGCGGACGGGACCGACTGTCTGGTGCTCAGCCAGCACGGCTGTGTGGTGATGGGCGACTCGGTGGAGCTGGCGCACAAGCGCGCCCGCAACCTCGAGGAGGCGGCCTCGCTGACGTACCAGGCGCTGGCTGCCGGTCGGCTGGAAAATCTCCGGGACTGCCCGGAGGAGTTCCTGAACCGGCTTTCCGGGTCCGCCGCGATCACCGTCTGAGCGGACCCTTCGACGCTGCCAGCCGGCCGTCCCTAAGGCCGGCTGGATCGCGTCGCCCCGACTGAGCCTGGCCGTCCTCCGGCTGGGCTCTTTTCATGCCACGAGCCGGGTGCCCCCGCGCGGCGGGGGAATGCCACGAGCCGGGTTGCTCGGGCAGAGCGGGGCGGGAACGGTGGCGGCGGGAGCGGGGCTGGTGAGGCCGGGCGGCGGGACGTGGGCCGTGGCGGGCGCGGGCTCACGACGTACGCCGAAAGCAGTTGAATGGGTCTGGAAACACGCCGACCGGCCCTGGCGATCCAGGACCGGTCGAGTGGTGGACTCGGATCAGGCGCGGTGCGAACGCGGCCGGCGGTTCCGGCCCTCGTCCTCGTCGTCGTCGTTGTGGACCGACTCGGCGAGCCCGGCGATGCTGGCCGCCGCGACCACGCCGACCGCCGCGGCCGCCTGCGGGCCTTGGTGCGTCCCGTTCTTCTTCGCCTTCCGCTCGCGGAGCATCTCGATGAAGATCGGCAACGCCGAGAGCAGCACGATCACGACCACGACCGGCAGGATGTAGTGGTCGATCTTGTCGCCGATGGCGTCGTAGATCTGCTTGGCCAGTGCGTGCCCGATGATCAGCACGCCGTCGGTCCAGAGGACGGCGCCGACGACGTTCCACACGAAGAACGTGCGGGCCGGCATGCCGAGGGTGCCCGCCACCGGGTTCAGGAACGTCCGCACGATCGGGATGAAACGGGCCAGCACCACGGCCTTGGCCGGGCCGAACTTCTGGAAGTAGTACTCCGCCTTGTCCACGTACTCCCGCTTGAACAGCTTGGAGTCGGGGCGCTCGAACATCTTCCGGCCATACCTCGCACCGAGCCAGTGGCCGAACTGGGCCCCGGCGATCGCGCAGATCGGCGCGCCGATCAGCAGACCGGCGAACGAGAGCTGGGTGCCGTTGCCGAAGATCGCGTCGGCGACCGGGGACGCGGCGATGCCTGCCAGGAACAGCAGCGAGTCACCGGGGAAGAAGAAGCCGACCAGCAGGCCGGTCTCCGCGAAGAGGATGGCGAGCACGCCAGGCAGCCCGAAGGTGTGCAGCAGGTCCTTCGGGTCCATCGGGTTCAGGGCGAGCTGCTCGGTGAGCGCACGGATGTCCACGGTTAGCCAGGGTACCGGCCGTGCGGCGCGCTCAACCTGTACGACTGCTGTGGATGCCTTGTGCAAACGGCCAGGACACAAGGCATCCACACGTACGTAATCAGAGGCGCGGGTCGACCGGCTCCGATTCCGCGGCCAGGATCGCGAAGACCAGCTCGTGCACCCGCCAGGACGGCGCGCCCTCGGCGAGCCGGTCCAGAGCCGCCAGGCCCATCCCGTGTTCGCGCAGCGCCATGCTCCGCTTGCGGCCCAGGTTCCGCTGGCGCAGGCGGTCGAGATGCTCGGGCCGGGTGTACTCCGGGCCGTAGATGATCCGCAGGTACTCCCGGCCGCGGCACTTCACGCCGGGCTGCACCAGCCGGCCCTTGCCGTCCACGGCGGCGAGACCGGCGTACGGCTTCACCACCATGCCCTCACCGCCGGCCCCGGTCAGCGTCAGCCACCAGTCGATCGCCTCCGCCTCGGCGGCCGGGTCGGACAGGTCGACGATCATCCGGCGGGTCGGTGTGAACAGCTCCGGATCCGCGGCGACCAGACGGTCCGCAATCGCCAGGTGCCAGCCGTGATCCTTCTTCGCGAAGGTGGTGCCGGCGCCGGCCAGCACCGCGAACGGCGCGAGCGTCACACCGGTCAGGCCGTCGGTCGGCTTCACGTACGCCCGGTACGCCGCCGAGTAGCCCTCGACCTCCGAGGAGCGCAGCTCGAGCCGGTCCCGCAGCGCCGCCACGTCCAGCCCCCGACCGGCGACCCGGTCCAGCACGTCCAGGGCGGCCGGCAGCGCGGCGCGACCGGCCGCGCCCACCCCGGCGTAGTGCTCCCGGATCAGGCTGCCGGCCTTTGCCGACCAGGGCAGCAGCTCCGCGTCGAGGAGCAGCCACTCCGTCTCCAGCTCGGCCAGGATCGGCTCGATCGCGGCGCGCACCCGGGCGAGCAGGGGCTGATCCATCTCCGGACCGAAGAACGGCCGGCCGGTACGTGTCCAGATCGCGTCGCCCTCGCCGGACGCCGAGACGCGGACGACCGCTCGCGAGCCCATGTGCTTCTCCTCGCAGACCACCCGGTCGATCCCGGCCGCTTGCAGGTCGGCGAAGGCCGACGACGGATGCTCCAGGTACCCGTCGACGGTCGAGCTGGAGCATGGCGCCATCGTCGGCGGCAGCCAGATCAGGGTCTCCGGGTCGACGGCGAAACGGCCCATCACCTCCAGGGCGGCCGCGGCGTTCTCGGCGGGGACGGTGGCTCGTCCGTACCCGTAATCGAGGTGTTTGCGGCCGGTGACGTCGGCGATGTCGAGACCGCGGTCGGGCTCCGACGTGGTGGTGAAGAGGGGGCGGATCGGCGCGTAGTGCTCCTTCTCCGCCGGGGTGTCGACCACCTCACGCTCCGGCCAGCGGAGCGCGGTCAGCGCGCCACCGAAGACGCAACCGGTGTCCAGGCAGATGGTGTTGTTGATCCACTCCGTGCGCGGGGTGGGCACGTGGCCGTAGACGACGGCGGCCGAGCCCCGGTACTCCTGCGCCCACGGGTAGCGGACCGGCAGCCCGTACTCGTCGGTCTCGCCGGTGCTCTCGCCGTAGAGCGCGAAGCTGCGCACCCGGCCGGAGGTGCGACCCTGGTACGCCTCCTTCAGCCCGGCGTGCGCGACCACCAGCTTCCCGTCGTCGAGCACGTAGTGGCTGACCAGGCCTTCGATGAAGGCTCGCACCTCGGTGACGAACTCGTCCGGCTCGGCGGCGAGCTGCTCCAGCGTCTCCGGCAGGCCGTGGGTGAGCTGGACGTTGCGGCCGTTCAGCTTGCGGGCCAGCTTCTGCTCGTGGTTGCCCGGCACGCAGATCGCGTGGCCGGCCGCGACCATGCCCATGACCAGCCGCAACACACCCGGTGAATCCGGCCCGCGATCGACCAGGTCACCGACGAAGACCGCCTTTCGACCCTCCGGATGTACGGCGTCAACCGGGCGGCCCGCGTCGTCCCGGACCAGCTCCCAGCCCAGCCTGCCGAGCAGCGTCTCCAACTCGGCCCGGCAGCCGTGCACGTCCCCGACGATGTCGAACGGGCCGTGCTCGTCGCGCCGGTCGTTGAAGAGCTTCTCGTAGCGGATCTCGGCGCCCTCGATCTCCTCCAGCCCGCGCAGCACGTGCACCTTGCGGAACCCCTCGCGGGTCAGCTGACCGAGCGAGCGTCGCAGGTCACGATGCATCCGGGTGAGGACCTGGCGGCCGAACGTGCGGTCCGGCCGGGCCTGCGTGCGCTCCCAGGCCACCGACTCGGGCACGTCCAGGACGATCGCGACCGGCAGCACGTCGTGCGAGCGGGCCAGCTTGATCAGCTCGGCCCGGCCGTGCGACTGCAGGTTCGTGGCGTCGACGACGGTGAGCCGGCCGGCCGCCAGCCGCTTGCCGGCGACGTAGTGCAGCGCGTCGAACGCCTCCGCGGACGCGGCCTGGTCGTTCTCGTCGTCGGCGATCAGGCCCCGGAAGAAGTCCGAGGAGAGCACCTGGGTCGGCTTGAAGTGGGTGCGCGCGAACGTGGACTTGCCGGAGCCGGAGATGCCGACCAGCGCAACCAGGCTGAGCTCGGGAACGTCGATCATGCGGTCACCTCCGTCGTGGTTTCGGTCTTCGTGAACAGTGCGAGCTGGGTGGGCGCGCCGGTCGTCGCGTCCTCGTCGCCGACACCGCGGATCGACACGGTGTAGCCGTAGCGATCGGCGACGCGGTCGGCCCAGGTGGCGAACTCGGCGCGGGTCCACTCGAAGCGATGATCGGAGTGCCGCATCCCGGTCAGGCCCTCGTAGTGCACGTTGTACTCCACGTTCGGCGTGGTCACGATGACCGCGCCGGGCCGGGCGCGACCGAACACGCCGGCCTCCAGGGCCGGGAGCCGGGGCAGGTCGACATGCTCGATCACCTCCATCAGCACGGCCGCGTCGTAACCGCCGAGCCGGGCGTCGTGATACGTCAGCGCGGTCTGGATCAACTTGATCCGGTCCCGCTGACGCTGCGGCATCCGGTCCAGGCGGAGCCGGCGTTCGGCCTGCTCCAGTGCCCGGGCGGAGACGTCCGCCCCGACGATCTCGGTGAACCGGCTCTCCTTGAGCAGGGCCCCGAGCAGCGCGCCGGGACCGCAGCCCAGGTCCAGCACACGGGTCGCGCCGACCTCGGCCAGCGCGGCGAGCACCGCGTCCCGGCGCTGCCCGGCGAGCGGCGCCTTGCGGGCCACCGGCAGCTCGGCCTCCTCCTCGGTGACCGGCTGGTCGGCGTCGAGGAGTTCCAGCGCGGTGGTGGCCAGCGACTTGCGGTGCGCCAGGTAGCGCCGGGCGATCAGCACCTTCTCCGGGTGCCCGGCGAGCCACCCGGCGCCGGAGCGCAGCAGCTTCTCGATCTCGTCCGGCGCGACCCAGTAGTGCTTGCCGTCGTCGAGGACGGGGAGCAGCACGTACAGGTGGTTGATCGCGTCGGCGAGCCGGACCGTGCCGGTCAGGAGCAGGTCGACGTAGCGACTGTCGCCACCGATCTCCGGCTCCAGCGGGATCGGGGTGGCGGTCACCGCCCAGCCCAGCGGCGCGAACAGACGGGTGACCAGCTCGGAGGTCCCGCGCAGCACGGGCACCCGGATCTCCAGGGGGATCGCCTGCTCGGTCAGCTCGGGGCGGTCCTTCGAGGTGCCGCGCTGGGCACTGCGGAAGACCTTGGAGATCGCGCCGGCTAGCAGGCTGGACGCCGCATACGGCCGATCGTTCACGTACTGACTCAGCTCGAAGGCGTCGGCACGGGCCCGCAGTTTGCGCGGATCGACGTCCAGCAGCAGGGCGGCGGTGCAGCGCTGCTCGGTGGCTTCGGGGAACATGACGTACGCCGTACCGGTCGGCATGTCGAACTGATGGACGCGATCGGGATGCTTGACCAGCAGGTATCCAAGATCGGTCGCGGGCCGGTGGGTCGTCGTCAGGGTTAGCAGCACATCGTTGATCGTGGCAGCGCCACATCCGTACCGCGATCCAATTGTGTTTCCCCGGCCGACCGGCGCAATGATTCCGATGCCCGATCCCGTCGTAGGAGCGGAGGTGGCCGTGACCTACGAGGAGTTCGCCGACAGCCGGCTCAGTGCGCTGCTGCGCTACGCCGTCATGCTGACCGGTGATCCGAACACCGCTGAGGATCTGGTGCAGGAGACCATGCTCCGGGTCCAGCTGCACTGGTGGCGAGTGGCCCGCAGCGATTCGCCCGACGCCTACGTGCGCAAGATCCTGACCAATCAGTTCATCGAGTCACGCCGTTCCTCCTGGTGGCGACGGGTGCTGTTGCGGGCCGACCCGGATCCGGTGGTCGCCTCGTCCACCGATCACGCCGCCGAGACGGCCGAGCGGGACCGGGTGTGGGCCCTGCTCGCCGGCCTGCCGCGCGGCCAGCGTGCGGCACTGGTGCTGCGCTACTACGAGGACCTGCCCGACCGGGAGATCGCCGAGATCCTCGGCTGCGCCGTCGGGACGGTTCGTTCGTCCATCTCGCGAGGGCTCGACGCGCTTCGTGCCGAGCTGGTGGAGGCCCGATGAGTGAGCTTGCGAGCGAATCCACGAGCACGGTTCTCGGCTCGTCGCGGCGCCGGAGCGAAACGGAGGTGACGCAATGAGCAACATCGAGGAAGAGCTGCGGGCCGCCTTCGAGCGGCAGGAGGCGGTGGTTCCGGAGGCTGGTTCGGTGCGGTCGCGCATCGACCTCGCCTGGGTCGGGGTGAAGCGCCGCCGGGCCAAGCGCCGGGCGTTCGGCGCGGCGGCGGCCGTCGTGCTCGTCGCGGCGGCTGTGCCGGTCGTGACCACGTTCGCGTGGCACGGGGGACAACCGGGACAGGAGGACACGGTGGTCGCGAACTCGGCGACGTCCGCGCCGCCGCTCGTCACCGACGCCGCCCCGATCGACGTGCTGCTGATCGGCGGTGACCACCGGGCCGGTGCGAAGACCCCCCGGGCGGACACGATCGTGCTGCTGCACCTGCCGGCCGACCGGAGCGCCGGCTGGATGGTGAGCCTGCCCCGCAGCGGGCTGGTCGACGTCCCCGGCAAGGGTCGGCAGAAACTCGCCACGACGCTGGCCCTGGGCGGCGAGCAGTTGACCGCCCGGACGGTGGAGGCGCTGACCGGCGTCGACCTGGACGCCGCCGTGGTGGTCGACTACGCCGCGTGGCGCGGGATAACCAGGGCGGTCGGCGGGATCGACATGTGCCTTGACCAGGCCATCCCGCCGCAGGATGGCCGTGCGGGTCTCGCTGAGGGCTGCCAGCGGATCGACGGGGACGACGTGTCGCCCCTGCTGCAGGGGCAGGCGGGATTGAAGCAGGCCTCCATCGATCGGGATCGCAACGCCCAGCGGTTCCTCGCCGCGCTGGCGAAGAAGCTGGCGGCGGACGGCACGGCCACGTCCCCGGTGCGGATCAACCAGTTGCTCGCCGCGGCGGGCGGCGGCCTGGTGTATGACGGCAACATGCCGATGCTGCTGCGTGCGGCCGCGCAGCTGAAGACGTCCGAGCTGATCGGCCTGGGCGAGCCGGTCTTCACCTCCACCGCCGACGGCGAGATCGTCGACAGCGCCCAGTGGAAGAGCCTCTACCAGGCAATTCGTGATGATCGGCTGGCGAAGTGGGCGGCCGCCAACCCGAGCTTCGTCAACGACTGACTGACCCGGGCCGCGCGCGGCCCGGGTTCAGGGTCAGCGGTAGTCGTCGTCGAACGCGACGATTCGGTTCTCCTCGGCGTCCCATTCGCCGGCTTCGGCGGAGGCCGACGTGACGGGCGTCTCCTCGGAGTCCTCGTCCTGCCAGGCCGGAACCGCGTTCACCGCCTGCTCGGCGGCGTCCACCTCGGGTGTCTCCAGATCGGCTTCCGCTATCAGGCGCGTCATCCTCGGCTCCCCTCTCGTGTCGCCGGTTCCTGTTCCATGGTGCGCGCTTGCCCGCCCGGATGCCGCGCAAACCGGCGCCGGCCCGGAAGCGTTGCCGGACGGCGGCCACGCAGCGCGACACAGGCGGTAGGCGATATGCCCCAAAGGCACCTACTTGACCTGAGGCGACGCGAGCGACGCTGTGAATTTCGGGCCGATTTCCGCTACGCACCGCGACTGCGGAATACTGCTGCTGGAGGACAGCGCGGTCCTGCCCTCTGCTTCCCGTTTGAAAGAGCAAGGAGCGCACTGATGCCTATCGCTTCCCCCGAGGTCTACGCCGAGATGATCGATCGCGCCAAGTCCGGCGCGTTCGCCTACCCGGCCATCAACGTGACGTCCTCGCAGACGCTCAACGCGGCCCTCCAGGGCTTCGCGGAGGCCGGCAGCGACGGCATCGTGCAGATCTCCACCGGCGGCGCGGAGTATGCGTCCGGCCCGACGATCAAGAACATGATCACCGGTGCTGTCGCCCTGGCGGAGTATGCGACCGAGGTCGCCAAGAACTACCCGGTCAACATCGCGCTGCACACCGACCACTGCCCGAAGGACAAGCTGGACAAGTATGTTCGTCCGCTGATCGCCATCTCGCAGGAGCGCGTCAACAAGGGCCTGGCCCCGCTGTTCCAGTCGCACATGTGGGACGGCTCGGCCGTGCCGCTGGACGAGAACCTGCAGATCGCCGAGGAGCTGCTCGCCGCGGCCGCCGCTGCGAAGATCATCCTCGAGATCGAGGTCGGCGTCGTCGGTGGCGAGGAGGACGGCGTCTCCGCCGCGATCGACGACAAGCTGTACTCGACCGTCGAGGACGGCCTGGCCACCGCCGCGAAGCTGGGCCTGGGTGAGAAGGGCCGCTACCTGACCGCGCTGACCTTCGGCAACGTGCACGGCGTCTACAAGCCGGGCAACGTCAAGCTCCGTCCGGAGATCCTCAAGGAGATCCAGGACGCGATCGGCGCGAAGTACGGCAAGGAGAAGCCGCTCGACCTGGTCTTCCACGGCGGCTCCGGCTCGCTGCTCTCGGAGATCCACGGCGCGTTGGACTTCGGCGTGGTGAAGATGAACATCGACACCGACACGCAGTACGCGTTCACCCGCCCCGTCGTCGACCACGTCATGAAGAACTACGACGGCGTGCTGAAGATCGACGGCGAGGTCGGCAACAAGAAGGCGTACGACCCGCGCGCCTGGGGCAAGCTCGCCGAGAACGGCCTCGCCAAGCGCGTCGTCGAGGCCTGTGAGCACCTGCGCTCGACCGGCACCACGCTCGCGAAGTAACTCTGAAGAACTAACGGCCGGTCCCCGTACGCGGGGATCGGCCGCTGTCGTCTTGCGTGGTTACACAGCGACATGGGTACGATCGTGCGGTCTTGATCAAGGGACGGTGATCGTGCTCGCTATCGAGGGCTGGAAACCCGAGTGGCATCACGATGCCGAGGCCCTCGCCGCCACGCATCGACACATGTTCGTGCGGCTCATCGGGCGCAGATTGCGATCAAGCTGGCTGCTCTGGGACGTCGCTCAGCGTGGCTGGTTCGCCGACGGTCCGGTCATCCTCGACTTCGGACCGAGTCGCGTAGAGATTACCCACCGTAAATTCGACGAGTGCGCGATCACGTGGGACCAGATCGACATGTCGGTTCCGATCGACATGTACGAGCACTTCGACTGGCGCGCCGACCCGCACACCGCGCTGCGGAACGCCCGGGGCCGTCCGTTGCGCGCGGTCAACGTCATCGAGCGGACCACGCAGGCCGACTGGCGACCCCGGGTGCTGCACGCGATCGAGTTCCTGTTCGACGACGCCCGGCTCGCGGTCTACAACGCGATGGACGAGAACGGGCTCACCGACGTACCGGAGAAGGATCTTCCGGCGGTGCACTGGCGCCGGGTCCACATCGCCTAGCTGCCACCGCCGCCGTCGCCGCCGGAAGAGCCGCCGTCGCCCCACGAGGAGCCGCCGCCGTCGTGGTGGTGATGGTGGTGGTACCCGTGGTGATGGCCGGAGTCCAGCGGCAGGTAGCTGGGGTCCGTGCCGAAGTAGCCGGCACTACGGCTCCCGCCCCGGCGACGGTCGCGCCGCCAGGACACCATCGAGAGGGCCACCATGATCAGGATGCCCGCGAGGAGGAGCAACAGGATCGTCATGTTCGCAGTGTGCGCCCCGCTGCCAAGCCCCTCCGGCCAGGCGTTTATCGGCTCAGCGCGGTCATCGCCTCGTCGATCGAGTCGGTGACCACGATCAGCCCGGACTGGTCGCCGTGCGGCGAGCGGGCCAGCAGGGTCCCCAGGAGGTCCACCACGGGGAGTTTCGCCCAGTGCTCGGCGCCGAGGAAGACGAACGCCCCGGACGGCCCGTCAGTGCGGTAGAACGTCTTCGTCGCGGCCTGGAACACCTCCTGCACGGTGCCGGCCCAGCCGGGCGCGAAGACGATCCCGCCCCGGGACAGTCGCAGGATCGAGTCCTCGCGGACGGCGTTGGAAAAGTACTTCCCGATCTGCCCGGCGAACAGGTTGGCCGGCTCGTGGCCGTAGAGCCAGGTGGGCAGGGCCAGCCCGCCGAAGCGGAGCCGGTCGGCCAGGTCCACGGCCGGCAACGGGTACGTCGCACGGACGCCCAGCGCCGCCGCCGTGTACGGATCGTGGTCCATGAAGTGCGGCGCGGCCGCCAGCATGTCGATCGCCGCGGCCAGATCGTGATCGCCGCGGGACGCGAAGTAGGCGCCCAGGTTGGCCGCCTCCATGACGCCCGGGCCGCCGCCGGTCACGATCAGCCGCCCGCCCTTGGCCAGTCGCCGGGCCAGCGTCGCCGCCATCCGGAACGCCTCCGACCCGCGCGGCTCGGCGTGCCCGCCCATGATCCCGACCGCGCCCGCGGTGCCGTGCACCGTCGCCCACGCCGCCAGCGTCTTGCCCAGGGCGTTGTCGATGCCGGCGTCGTGCAGCCGCTGGGCGACCGCCTCCCGCACGTCCGGGACGGCGCCGCCGCGCTCGACGAAGTGCCGGTAGACGACGGTGTCGTACATGCCGGCGAAGCCGCCCTCGTCGAACCCGGCGGCCAGGTCCTCCGGCGTGTAGAGCAGGGCGGGATGGGTCGGGTACGGCAGCGTGCGGAACGGCGGAACCACGTGCGCGCCCCGCCGGATCAGGTCGATCTCCATCTCCGGCGTGGCGAACCGGCACCCGACGAACAGGGTCTCGGACACGTTGACGGAGGAGAGATCGGGCGGGTTTCGGTCCAGCCGCAGACCGAGAACGATCAGTCCGGCCAGGCTGTTCTTGACGAGATGGGTGTCGAGCTCTTCGCGAGACTCGATCTCGAACGCGGTCGCGTCGAACGGCATGTCGCCGCCGAGCACCGGTTGCAGGGGATCCGGCATGGAGTACATGGTGCCCCCGCCCGGCGAGGACCGGACGCACACCCCGACCGTTGATGCGCGATGAACAAGGGGGAACCTAGAGTTGCACCATGCGTGCTGCATCGGGATCGATGTTCGGGTTGGCCTACGGCGATGCTCTGGGCAAGCCGACGGAGTTCATGGACTACCCGGCGATCGTCTCCCGTTACGGCCCGGGCGGTCCGCGGCAGCTTCACGGTGAACCTGCCCTGGTCACGGATGACACGCAGATGGCGCTTGCGGTCGGCGAGGCGCTGCTCGAGGTGCGTAATCCGACGGCCGAACGGCTCC
>KL571202.1:45911-50876 GCA_000715855.1 Actinoplanes liguriensis | reverse complement strand
AGATGTGTATAAGAGACAGAGCCGGTGCTCCGGCGGCGCTTCTTGGCGTGGGCGTACAGCCCGGAGAACGACCGCGCGCCCGGGATGACCTGCTTGCGGGCGATCGGGGCGCTGGCCGAGGGCGGCCCGTGGGTCGAGGCGACCCAGCACGACTCCAAGGGCTGTGGCGCGAACATGCGGGTCACGCCGGTCGGGCTGGTCCCGGGGCTGAGCGACGACCAGCGTGCCGGCGTCGCGCAGTTCCAAGCGGCTCTGACCCATGGGCATCCGACCGGGCTCGCGGCGAGCGAGCTCACGGCGTATGCCGTCTACTGGCTCCGGGGCGGTTTGGCGCCGGCCGACCTCCTCGCGGCTCTTCGCGATCGGTGCGACGAGCAGCGGAAGAACTACCGCGGCGATTGGCTCGGCGAACTCTGGCGGCGGCACAGCGGCGAAAACTGGCGGCGGCCGGTCGTCGACTCGCCGGAGGTGTTCATCGCCAAGGGCTGGGACGAGTGCGCGGTCGCGCTGGACAAGGTCGCCGCCGGTCTCGCCGCCGGCCGCTTCGAGGGCGACCCGTGCCTGGTCACCGGCGCGGGCTGGATCGCCGAGGAGGCCCTGGCCACCGCTCTCTACTGCTATCTGATCTCACCGGACGAGCCGGTCACGGTCCTGGGCCGGGCCGCGGCGTCCTCCGGCGACTCGGATTCGATCGCCTGCCTGGCGGGTGCTTTCGCGGGCGCGGCGCGCGGCCTGGGCGCCTGGCCGGCCGGCTGGCAGACCCAGATCGAGTATGCGGACCGCCTGGTCAAACTCGGCACCGCCTGGGACTGAGAGAATGGCGGTCATGCAGAACCTTCTTCCCGAGCCGCCGGCCACCCGCTTGCCGGCGGACGCCGAAGCCGACCAGGCCCTCGCCGACGCCGCGAACACCGGCACCGACGAGGCGTTCAAGGCGGTCGCGGCCAAGTTCCCGGCCTACAGCGCGGCGTGGGCGCCGCTGGCCGCCCGCGCTCTCGCCGTCGGCGAGCCGGTGACCGCTTATGCCTATGCCCGCACGGGCTACCACCGCGGGCTGGACGCGCTGCGCCGCAACGGGTGGAAGGGCCACGGCCCGGTGCCCTGGTCGCACCAGCCGAACCAGGGCTTCCTCCGCTGCCTGCACGCGCTGTCGCAGGCCGCCGCCGCGATCGGTGAGGCCGACGAGGCGGCCCGCTGCGCCCAGTTCCTGCGCGACAGCGACCCGGCCGCCGCCGACGCTCTCTCCTGACCGAAAGACACCGGGACGACGCCGGGGGCTAGGCGTAAACCGCCCAGGCCCCGGCCTCGGTCCACCACGACTTCTTGCGCGTGGTCGAGCCGGCCACGCCGTCGTCGAGGAACTGCAGCTCACGCTCGCGGGGAAGCACGGACACGGCTCGTCCGCTGGCGCGGCGCACCTCGACACGTACGCGCGTGCCTTTGAATCGCTGTTTGACGACGACCGGCACCGCGACGGCGACCTCGATCCGCCCGTCGGACGGGTTTCCCTCGGCCAGCAGCCGGAGCCCGTCGAACTCGGCGTAACCGCCACCGTTGCCGATCGCGCAGGCCAGGATCGGCTCCTCGCCCTCGCTGAGCACGTTGTCGTCGACCTCGACCCGGCCCCGCCACGGGACCGCCGCGCCGTTGTCGTCGGCGCCGCCGAGCAGCGCGCCGTCCAGCGTCACCGACCCGGCGTCGTTGCGCAGCAGGTCGAGGCGCCGCACGTCCCCGGTCAGCACCGCTTTCGCGACCTCGGCCGGGCTGCGGGGCAGGCCGAGTTGCGCGGCCAGGTCCTCGGCGTTTGCCGCGTCGAGCGGCAGGATCGCCAGCGGGGGCAGATCCGGCACGGTCCGGGTCGCGGCCAGGTCGCCGGGGCGCTTGCTGGGGGCGGGAGCGTACCGCCGGACCAGCCGGCGCACGATCGCGCGCAGCTGGCCGTCGGTGGCGACCGCGACCACCAGCCGGGTGTCACCGCCCGTGACCGGCCAGGTCAGGCCGTCCGCCCGGGCCGGACCGTCGAAACGGGCCAGCACGGCGTCGATCTCCTGATCCGAGCCGGCCTGCACGGTCTCCACCCCGGCGCCGGCCGAGCGAAGAGCATCCGCGCAGGCCAGCACCGGTGTACGCGGGGTGGCACAGACGGCGTTGCAGCCGCCGCAACCGGACCCGCACGAGTCGCCCGACCCCTCGGCCAGGCTGAGGATGACGACGTCCATGTCCTACTCGCCCAGCACCGAGTGCCGCTCGATGACCGCCTCGCGGCCGGGGCCGACGCCGACGATCGAGATCCGCGCGCCGATCCGGGCCTCGACGAACTCGACGAACGCCTGCGCCTCGGTGGGCAGGTCCTCGAACTTGCGGCAGCCGGAGATGTCCTGCTTCCAGCCGGGCAGCGTCTCGTAGATCGGCGTGGCGTGGTGGAAATCGGTCTGGTTGATCGGCATCTCGTCGTGGCGGACGCCGTTCACGTCATACGCCACACAGACCGGGATCTCGTCGACGCCGTCGTAGTTGTCCAACTTGGTCAGCGCGAAGTCGGTGACCCCGTTGATCCGCTGCGCGTACCGCCCGATCACCAGGTCGAGCCAGCCGATCCGGCGCGGACGGCCGGTGGTGGTCCCGTACTCGTGGCCGACCTCGCGCAGGTAGTCGCCCCACTTGTCGTGCAGCTCGGTCGGGAACGGGCCCTCGCCGACGCGGCTGGTGAACGCCTTCAGCACCGCGACGACCCGGTCGATCCGGGTGGGCGGGATGCCGGAGCCGGTGCAGGCGCCGCCGGACGTCGCGTTCGAGCTGGTCACGAACGGGTACGTCCCGTGGTCGACGTCGAGCAGGGTGGCCTGGCCGGCCTCGCAGAGGACGACCTTCTCCCGGTCGATGGCCTCGGAGAGCTCCAGGGCGGTGTCGGCGACGTACGGCCGCAGGCGCTCCACGTACGAGAGCAGCTCCTGCACGACCTCCTCGGCCTTGACCGCGCTGCGGTTGTAGATCTTCGACAGCACCTGGTTCTTGAAGAGCAGGGCGGCGGTCACCTTCTGCCGCAGGATCGACTCGTCGAAGAGGTCCTGCACGCGGATGCCGACCCGGTTCATCTTGTCGGCGTAGGTCGGGCCGATGCCCCGGCCGGTGGTGCCGATCCGCCGGGCGCCGAGGAAGCGCTCGGAGACCTTGTCCAGTGACCGGTTGTACGACGCGATGACGTGCGCGTTCGCACTGATCCGCAGCCGGGACGTGTCGATGCCGCGGGCCTCCAGGCCGTCGATCTCCTGGAACAGCACGTTCAGGTCGACGACGACGCCGTTGCCGATCACCGGAATGACGTTCGGGGAGAGGATCCCGCTCGGGAGCAGGTGCAGTGCGTACTTCTCGCCGTCGATGACGACGGTGTGGCCCGCGTTGTTGCCACCGTTGAACTTGACCACGTAGTCGAGCCGGTCGCCCAGCAGATCCGTGGCTTTGCCCTTGCCCTCGTCGCCCCACTGGGCGCCGATCAAAACGATCACCGGCACTGGAAGGAAGCCTTTCCCCAGAGTCGTACCTGGAGGAGCCCGGGTACTGCCGAAGTTTACGCGACGTAGGATTGCCGTTCGTGCGCGTACTTCTGATCGGCTCCGGTGGGCGCGAGCACGCGCTTGCCGTCGGGCTTGCCGCCGACCCGTCCGTCGAGTTCCTGGCCGCCGCGCCGGGCAACCCCGGAATAGCCCAGGTGGCGGAGCTGCGCGAGGTGACCGCCACCGATCCCGCCGCGGTCGCCGCGCTCGCCGTCGAGCTGAGCGCCGACCTGGTGGTGGTCGGTCCCGAGGCGCCGCTGGTCGCCGGGGTCGCCGACGCCGTCCGGGCGAAAGGCATCGCCTGTTTCGGCCCGTCCGCCGCGGCCGCGCAGCTGGAGGGGTCGAAGGCGTTCGCCAACGAGGTGATGGAAGCCGCCGGCGTGCCGACCGCGCGTTCGTTCGCGTGCACCACGGCCGCGGAGGCGGAAGCCGCGCTGAAGGAGTTCGGTGCGCCGTATGTCGTGAAAAACGACGGCTTGGCGGCCGGCAAGGGCGTCGTCGTCACCGACTCCCTCGACGTCGCGATCCGGCACGCCGAGGAGTGCGGCAAGGTCGTCATCGAGGAGTTCCTCCCCGGCCCCGAGGTCTCGCTCTTCGTGATCACCGACGGCACCGCGGTCGCGCCGCTGATGCCCGCGCAGGACTTCAAGCGGCTCAAGGACGGCGACGAGGGCCCGAACACCGGCGGCATGGGCGCTTACGCTCCGCTCGACTGGACGCCGGACGACCTGACCGAGCGGGTGCTCCGGGAGACCGTCGAGCCGACCCTCGCCGAGATGCGCAAGCGCGGCACGCCGTTCGCGGGCCTGCTCTACGTCGGTCTCGCTCTCACCCCGGCCGGTCCCAAAGTCATCGAGTTCAACGCGCGCTTCGGTGACCCGGAGACCCAGGTCGTGCTGGCTCTGCTGGCCACGCCGCTGGCCGGTGTGCTCCACGCGGCCGCGACCGGCACGCTCGCCGAGCACCCGCCGCTGCGCTGGCACGAGGGCGCCGCGATCACGATCGTCGTCGCGAGCCACAACTACCCCGGCACGCCCCGCACCGGCGACGTGATCACCGGCGCCGAGGTCCCGGGCGTGATCCACGCCGGCACCGCCCGCAACGACTCCGGCGAGCTGATCTCCGCCGGCGGCCGCGTCCTCAGCGTCACCGCGACCGGCGCCGATCTACCGTCCGCCCGCGATGCCGCATATGCGCTGGTCGAGAGCGTGTCCCTGCCGGGCGCCCAGTTCCGCACCGACATCGCACTGCGTGCGATCAACCACGAGATCAAAATCTAGGCAGCGGTACGTGGTTTGCGGCGCCCGCCCGCAGGCGACACGCCGACTGCCCCTGCGTGCCCTCGCGAGCCCCGCCGCTGGTCCGTCTCAGAGCCGCGAGCCGCGCTCCCGGCTGGTTCTCACGGTGGTTA
>KL571202.1:38152-45691 GCA_000715855.1 Actinoplanes liguriensis | reverse complement strand
TCTCACGGTGGTTATTCGTGCCGCATAACCACAGTGAGCCCCAGCCTGGAGCGGGGCGGAGGCGCGCTGCGGCCTTGACCACCGATCCGGTCGCGCGGTCACGGACAGGCAGTCGGCGCGTCGCCTGCGGACGGGCGCCGCAAACCACGTACCGGAAAAGGGTGTGAGATCTGGCGCGGAGAACCGCGACCGGACCGCACACCCTCGCCGAAGCGGACCCGGATCAGGCCTTCGGGATGTCGAAGAGCTTGGCGATGCTGGCGGCCAGGGCCAGGTCGCCCTTCGCCTTGATCTTGCCGGTCATGAACAGCATCATCGGGTTGCCGTCACCCGCGACGACCTTGAGGAACGTGACCGCGTCCATGGTCATCGCCAGCTTCGGCTCACGGGCCGGCTCGGTGGTGACGGTGCAGGCGCCGTTCTCGATCACGGTCTCGTAGGTGTTGGAGGCGCTGTTCGGCCCCGTGATGATCCAGTGGATGACGGCCTGCGCGTCGCCGGCCTTCTCCGCGCGGAACAGCGTGGGCATCCGGTTGAAGACCTCATCGAGGATCTTCGTCCGCGAGTCCGACGCCATGACCTCAGCGATCTTGGAGTCCGGAGTGGACTTGACGAGCTGAGCGAACTCCTTCGGGCCGATCGAGGAGAGCGACTCGGGGCTGAATTCAGTCATCAGTGGACCTTTCGGAATGAGCGTCGAACCTACTCGCCGGTAACCTTAGCGAGAATGCCGCCTTTTCGTGCAGTCTGCCACTCTCCAACAATCGTTGGACGGTTGACCCGGGCGGCCCTAGACTCCCCAACATGTCTTTGGGGGACGGCGGCCAGGGCTCGCTCCGCGCGTTGGCGCATCCGGTCCGGCTGCAGATGTTGTCCCTGCTCACGGGCGTCTCACTGACCGCCGCCGAGATCGCCCGCCAGCTCGGCATCACGCACGCCAACGCCAGTTACCACCTGCGGAACCTGCTGGCGAGCGGCCTGATCGTGACCGCCGGCGAGGAGAAGATCCGCGGTGGACTCGCCAAGAGATATCGGTATGAGCCCCAGGATTTCACCGGGGAGCAGGTCACTTTTTTCTATCCGGCGGCCGCGGCGGAGCTGACCCGGCGTGCCGAGGAGCGGCGGGCCGGCGGCGTCGGCGTGATGAGCGACGCCGAGGTCTGGGTGGAGCCGGCGGTCTGGCAGGGCGTGCGCGACCGGATCGCCGCCGCGCTGCACGACCTGCACGCGGCGGCCCGGCCACCGGGCTCGCCCGGCGCCGTGCGAACCAGCACGACCGTGGCCCTGTTCGAGATGGAGCGGACCGGGGAGCAGGGGTGACCCGCGCGTTCCGCCTGCTGGTGGCGGGGCGGGCGGTGGACACGTTCGGCAACGCCTTCGCGCCGATCGCGCTCGCCTTCGCGGTCCTCGACCTGACCGGCCGCGCCGGCGACCTGGGCCTGGTGGTCGGCGTCCGCACCGTGTGCAACGTGGCCTTCCTGCTCTTCGGCGGTGTCCTGGCCGACCGGCTGCCGAAGAACCTGCTGATGGTCGGGGCCAACCTGGTCGCCGCGCTGACCCAGGGCGCGATCGCCACGCTGGTGCTCACCCATGCCGCGACCATCCCCGCGCTGATCGGGCTCTCCGCGGTCAACGGCGCGGTGGCCGCGCTGGCCATGCCGGCCAGCGCCGCGCTGCTGCCCCGGACGGTCGCCGCGGACTACCGGCAGCGCGCGATCGCGATCAGCCGGCTCAGCTTCAGCGGCGCCATGATCATCGGGGCGCCGTTGGCCGGCGTGGTGGTCGCGGCGGTCGGGCCGGGCTGGGGCATCGTCGTCGACGCCGGCACGTTCCTGATCTCCGCCGGCATCTTCGCGCTGATCCGCGTCCCGGCCGCGGACACGCCGGCCCCGGCCCGGGCGGGGGTCCTGCTGGAGCTGCGCACCGGCTGGTCCGAGTTCCGCGCGCACACCTGGCTCTGGGTCGTCGTGGTCGGCGCCTGCGTGACGAATCTGGCCTGGTCCGGCGCCACGCACGTGCTCGCCCCGGCGCTCGCCGACGTCACCATCGGCCGCCGGGCCTGGGGTCTGGTCCTCGCGGCACAGACCGCCGGCATGATCGCCGGGGGCCTGCTCGCGATGCGGTTACGGCTGCGGCGCTTCCTGCGGTACGGCGTGCTCGCCCTGTTCGCGATGGCCGCTCCGCTGATCGTCTTCGGACTCTCCCCGCATCTCGTCCCACTGGCCGGCGCCGCGTTCCTGGCCGGTGTCGGGCTGGAGCAGTTCAGCGTCGCGTGGGAGACCTCGATGCAGGAGCACATCCCGGCCGACCGGCTGGCCCGCGTCTACTCGTACGACATGGTCGGCTCGTTCATCGCCGTCCCGATCGGCGAGATGGCGGTCGGCCCGATCGCCGACCACGTCGGTCTGCGGCCGGCCCTGCTCGGCTGTGCCGGTGTCCTGGTGGCCGGCCTTCTCGGCATGTTGATCAGCTCGGACGTCCGCACCCTGCGTCACCGGCTGCCGAGGGGCGAGCCGGGCCACGTGGAAGAATCAGTGCCGTGACCATCCCGAACGTGCTTGCCACCCGTTACGCCTCCACCGACCTCGTCACTCTCTGGTCGCCGGAGGAGAAGATCCGGATGGAGCGCCGGCTCTGGCTGGCGGTCCTGCGGGCCCAGCGTGACCTCGGCGTCTCGGTCCCCGAGGGGGCCGTCGAGGCGTATGAGTCGGTGCTCGACCAGGTCGACCTGGCCTCCATCGCGGCCCGCGAGCGGGTCACCCGGCACGACGTGAAGGCGCGCATCGAGGAGTTCTCCGAGCTCGCCGGCTTCGAGCAGATCCACAAGGGAATGACCTCCCGCGACCTCACCGAGAACGTGGAGCAGCTCCAGGTCCGGGCGTCGCTGGAGCTGGTCCGGGCGCGCGTGGTCGCGACCCTGGCCCGGCTCGCCGCGCTCGCGGTCGAGCACTCCGACCTGGTGCTGACCGGGCGTTCGCACAACGTCGCGGCACAGGCGACCACGCTCGGGAAGCGTTTCGCCTCGGCGACGGAAGAGCTGCTCATCGCGTACGAGCGTCTGGACGACCTGATCGCTCGGTACCCGCTCCGTGGCATCAAGGGCCCGGTCGGCACCGCCGCGGACCAGCTCGACCTGCTCGACGGCGACTCGGAGAAACTGGCCGAGCTGGAGGCCAAGGTCGCCGAGCACCTGGGCTTCAACCGGGTGCTGAACAGCGTCGGCCAGGTCTACCCCCGCTCGATCGACTTCGACGTGGTCTCCGCCCTGGCCCAGATCGTCGCCGGCCCGTCCTCGCTGGCCACCACGATCCGCCTGATGGTCGGCCAGGAGCTGGTCACCGAGGGCTTCAAGCCGGGCCAGGTGGGCTCGTCGGCGATGCCGCACAAGATGAACACCCGCTCGTCGGAGCGGGTCAACGGCCTGGCCGTGATCGTCCGGGGCTACCTGTCGATGGTCGGCGAGCTGGCCGGTGACCAGTGGAACGAGGGTGACGTCTCCTGCTCGGTGGTGCGCCGGGTCGCGCTGCCGGACGCGTTCTTCGCCACCGACGGCCTGTTCCAGACGTTCCTCACCGTGCTCGACGAGTTCGGGGCGTACCCGGCCGTCATCGCCCGCGAGCTGGACCGCTTCCTGCCGTTCCTGACCACCACCAAGCTGCTCGTGGCGGCGGTCCGCAAGGGCGTCGGCCGGGAGGTCGCGCACGAGGTGATCAAGGAGCACGCGGTCGCCGTGGCGCTGGCCATGCGGGAGAAGGGCGTGGCGGTCAACGACCTGTTCGACCGGCTCGCCGAGGACGGCCGGCTGAAGCTGACCCGGGCCGAGATCGACACCCTGGTCGCCGACCGGGCCGCCTTCGTCGGTGCTGCCCCGGCACAGGTGCGCGCGGTCGCGGACCGGGTCGCCGAGATCGTCGAGCGCTACCCGTCGGCGGCCGGCTACACCCCCGCGCCCATCCTTTGAACTGGTCGAACAGTTGACCAGGTAGGCTCCTTCGTGCTTACACCTATCAGTCAGGAGTGCCCGTGGCTCGCGTCGTGGTCGACGTCATGCTCAAGCCGGAGATCCTGGATCCGCAGGGTCAGGCAGTAGCGAATGCGCTGCCTCGGCTCGGCGTCACCGATGTCTCCTCTGTCCGCATCGGCCGTCGGATCGAGATCGAATTCGATGGCGAACCCGACCTGGATCGGGCTCGTGAGATCGCCGACAAGCTGCTCGCCAACCCCGTGATCGAGGACTTCACGGTCCGGGTCGAGAGCGCGGCGGGGGTCGCCTGACCATGCGGATCGGTGTGGTCACCTTCCCCGGTTCACTCGACGACGGGGACGCCGCCCGCGCCGCCCGGATCGCCGGCGCCGAGGCCGTCCGCCTCTGGCACGGCGACCCGGATCTGCACGGGGTCGATGCCGTGGTCCTTCCCGGCGGCTTCTCGTACGGCGACTATCTGCGCTGCGGCGCCATCGCGCGATTCGCTCCGGTCATGGAGTCGATCATCGACGCGGCTCGTGGCGGCCTGCCCGTTCTGGGCATCTGCAACGGTTTCCAGGTCCTGTGCGAGGCGCATCTGCTGCCCGGCGCGCTGACCCGGAACCAGCACCTGCACTTCCGTAACCGGGACCAGTGGCTCAAGGTCGAGGCGACGAACACCGCCTGGACCAACGGCTTCACCGGGGGCCAGGAGATTCTCATCCCGGTGAAGAACGGCGAGGGCTGCTTCGTCGCCGACCCGGCCACCCTGGACAAGCTCGAAGCCGAGGGCCGGGTGATCGCCCGTTACATCAACGGCAACCCGAACGGCTCGCAGCGCGACATCGCCGGGATCACCAACGAGGCCGGCAACGTCGTCGGCATCATGCCGCACCCGGAACACGCCGTGGAGGCGCTGACCGGTCCGTCGCTCGACGGCCTCGGCTTCTTCACCTCCGTCCTGCGGGCCCTGGCGGGGTCATCCGCGGGCGGTCCGCAAGGGGGACAGCAGTGACGACGCAGCAGACCAAATCGGAGACCGCCTTCGCTGCGACCGACGTCCTGGCCAACGACTACGCCGACGGGCCGGACACGGTGGAGAAGGCGGAGCAGTCCTCGGACGAGCTCCAGCCGTACACGGACCTGGGCCTGAAGGACGACGAGTACGCGAAGATCAAGGACATCCTCGGCCGGCGCCCCACCGCGTCCGAGCTCGCGATGTACTCGATCATGTGGAGTGAGCACTGCTCGTACAAGTCGAGCAAGGTGCACCTGCGCGAGTTCGTCGCCAAGGTTCCGAAGAACACCCGGATGCTGGCCGGCATCGGGGAGAACGCCGGCGTCGTGCAGGTCTCCGACGACCTCGCGGTGACGTTCAAGGTCGAGTCGCACAACCACCCCAGCTACGTGGAGCCCTACCAGGGCGCGGCCACCGGCGTCGGCGGCATCGTGCGGGACATCCTGGCGATGGGCGCGCGCCCGATCGCGGTGATGGACCCGCTGCGTTTCGGCGCCCACGACCACCCGGACACCGCCCGCGTGCTGCCCGGCGTGGTGGCGGGCATCGGTGGCTACGGCAACTGCCTGGGCCTGCCGAACATCGGCGGCGAGATCGTCTTCGACCCGTGCTACCAGGGAAACCCGCTGGTCAACGCACTGTCGATCGGTGTTCTGCCGGTCGAGCGGCTGCAGAAGAAGGAAGCCACCGGCGCCGGCAACATCGTGGTGCTGATGGGCGCCCGGACAGGCCGTGACGGCATCGGCGGCGTCTCCGTGCTGGCGTCCGCCACCTTCGACGAGGAGGCCGAGCAGCGCCGCCCGTCGGTGCAGGTCGGCGACCCGTTCATGGAGAAGCTGCTGATCGAGAGCTGCCTGGAGCTGTACCTCGATGTCGCCGACCGAGATCCTGGCCAGCGAGTCGCAGGAGCGCATGCTCCTGATCGTCACGCCGGAGAACCTGGACGCGGTGCTCAAGGTCGCCGAGAAGTGGGGCGTCTGGGCCACCGCGATCGGCGAGGTCACCCCGGCCGGCCAGGACGGCACCCCGGGCCGCCTGCTGATCACCTGGAACGACCACGTCGTGGTGGACGTGCCGCCCGGCTCGCTCGCCGACGACGGCCCGGTCTACGAGCGGCCGATGCGTGAGCCGTCCGACCTGATCCTGCTGCAGGCCGACCGGGCGGAGACGCTGCCGCGCCCGACGACCGGCGACGAGCTGCGCGAGACCGTGCTGCGGATGGTCGCGTCGCCGAACCTGTGCGACAAGACCTGGGTCACCGAGCAGTACGACCGCTATGTGCTCGGCAACACCGTGCTGGCCCAGCCGGAGGACTCCGGTGTGCTGCGGCTCGACGAGGAGACGAACCTCGGCGTGGCGCTGTCGGTGGACGGCAACGGGCGGTTCGCGCGCCTCGATCCGTACGAGGGGGCCAAGCTCGCGCTGGCCGAGGCGTACCGGAACGTCGCCGTCACGGGCGCCGGCCCGATCGCGGTCTCCGACTGCCTGAACTTCGGATCGCCCGAGGACCCGGCCGTCATGTGGCAGTTCGCCCAGGCGGTGCGCGGTCTGGCGGACGGGTGCCAGCAGCTCGGCATCCCGGTGACCGGCGGCAACGTCAGCTTCTACAACCAGACCGGCGCCGCGGCGATCCACCCGACCCCGGTCATCGGTGTCCTGGGCCTGTTCGACGACGTCACCCGGCGCGTCCCGATGGGCTTCAAGGCCGCCGGCGAGCTGCTCTTCCTGCTCGGCGAGACCCGCGAGGAGCTGTCCGGCTCCGAGTGGGCCTGGGTGACCCACGGCCACCTCGGTGGTCGTCCGCCCAAGGTCGACCTGGCGGCCGAGCAGACCCTCGGCAACCTGATGGAGCGGGTCTCCAAGACCGGTCTGGTCAGCGCCGCGCACGACCTCTCCGACGGCGGCCTCGCGCAGGTCCTGACGGAGAGCTGCCTGCGGTACAACACGGGCGCGTCGGTGACCGTCGAGTCCGCTTTCGTTCAGCTGTTCAGCGAGTCGGCCGGGCGCGTCCTGGTCTCGGTGCCGCAGGGTCACGAGAAGGCGTTCGTGGCGCTGGCGGCCGAGCTGGGCGTCCCCTGCACCCGGATCGGTGTCACCACCGAGGCGGCCGCGCTCGAGGTGACCGGCCAGTTCTCGATCCCGCTGGACGAGCTGCGGACCGCGTGGTCGAGCACCCTGCCGAAGCTGTTCGGCGGGCCGTCCTTCGCCGGGCTGCCCACCGAGGAGCCGGTCGCCGAGGTGACCGAGGTCCGATCGGTGACGCTGGAGCTGACCGAGCCGAAGCCGCAGGACTGATCCTCATCGAACGGTGAGCCGGCCCGGGGAGAGATCCCCGGGCCGGCTCTTTTCACGCCACACATGAAAAAGGGCCCCGCGCATCGCGCGGGGCCCTTTCCGTCAGCTCAGGTCACTCGTCCCACTCGCGGTTGCGCCGGGTCGGGTCCGGCTGCCCGTACGCCCCGCCACGCTGGTCGTAGCCGCCCTGCTGGTTGCCGTAGGCGCCCGGCGGCTGCGGCGGCGGCGGCTGCTCGTAACCGCCCTGCGGCGCGCCCTGGTT
>KL571202.1:36765-37938 GCA_000715855.1 Actinoplanes liguriensis | reverse complement strand
TAACCGCCCTGCGGCGCGCCCTGGTTGCCGTAGCCGCCGTGCTGGTCGTAGCCACCCTGCTGGTCGTAACCCGGGGTGCCGTAACCGGCCTGCGGGTCATAACCCTGGGTGCCGTAGCCGCCCTGGTCGTAACCACCCTGGTCGTAACCGCCGGCCTGGCCGTAACCGCCGCCGTGCGGGTCGTAGCCGGCCGGCTGGGTGCCGTAGCCGCCCTGGTCATACCCGCCCTGGGCGCCGTAGCCGCCCTGCTGGTCGTAACCCTGGGCGCCGTAGCCGGCCTGGTCGTCATACCCGCCGTCGGCGCCCGGCTGGTACATGTTGGTGTGCTCGTCGTAGCGCTGCTGGCCCTGACCCTGGGCCGGGCCCTGGTCGTAGCCACCCACCGGGGCACCGTAACCGTTGTCCTGCGCGCCGTAGACGCTCGTCGCGCCGCCGGCCGGGCTGTCCCACTGGCTGTTGTTCGTGCCGAGGAAGCCGCCCTGCGGGGGCACCGGAGCGCCGTACGGGTCGGGGAACTCGTCCTCGACCGCTGGACGGTGGATCATCGTGGGCGCGTCGGCGAGACCGCCGGCCATGCCGCCCATCCCGGCACCCGCGACCATGGTCGCGTCGTTGCGGCCGGCGCCGACCGGCGCGGCCACCCGGGTGGCGTCGGCGCCACCGAACCGGCCGGGGCCGGCGGGGCTGCCGTTCGGGCCGCCACCGTAACCGGCGCCGCCCATCGAGTCGTCGTCGTTCTTCGCGGCGTTCTTCCGGCGCATCCAGACCAGGACCATCGCGCCGACACCGGCGGCGACCAGCAGGCCACCCATCACGATCAGCAGCCAGGAGCTGCCACCGTCGTCGGACGAGGTGGACGTCGTGGCCGCCTGCGTGCCGGCCGCGTCGGTCGCGTCGTCGGTCGCCTCGTCAGTGGCGTCGTCGGTCGCCTCGTCGCTGGCCACGGCGCTGGCCGAAGCGCTCGCCGAAGCGGACGCGCTCGCGGTGGCCAGAGCCTTCAGTACGAGCGACACGCTGGCGCTCTTGCCGGCCGAGCCGGTGACGGTCGCCGCGGCGGCCTTGTAGCCGTCCAGCGTCGCGCCGACAGTGATCTTGCCGGTGGAGATCGGCGTCGAGTCCGACGAGGTGAAGGCGAAGCTGCCGTCGCCGCCGGAGCTCGTCTTGTACGAGTGG
>KL571202.1:35639-36534 GCA_000715855.1 Actinoplanes liguriensis | reverse complement strand
CCGCCGCTGTCGGCCATGCCGACCTGCACTCCGGAGAGGGCGTTGCCGTTGCCGTCCTTGACCTTGCCGGACACCTGCCGCGTGGTCTGCGGCACGGCCGCGCCGTTCACGGTGATGGAGTCGTTGTCGACGGCGTTGCCGTTGATCAAAAGCGTGACCGTGGGCTTCGCCTTCTGGCCGGCCGCCACGTTCGGCATCCGGATCTGCGCCGAGAAGTCGCCGCCGTCCTCGGTACCGGGCTGGATCGTGTTGGTGCCGCACTGCACGCAGACCGCGCCATTGCCGGCGCTGACCTTGACGGTGATCGGCGTTCCCGGCGGATTGTCGGTGAGAGTGCCGGGGTTACTAGCCGTGTATGAAACGGTTACAGTAGCTCCGGGGTCGGCTGTATCTGGCACGTCCGTGAATTTGGCGGACGGGTCAGCCAGAGCAGCCGTCTGTGCGCCGGCCACCAAGCTGACGACCAGAGCCAGGAACGCACCGGCCTGGGCAGCCCGGCCACGTAGGTGCGTTGTCACATCCACCGCCTTCCGTGTCGCGTGGTCTGCGGTTACTTCCCCGACAGATCTCTCGCGACTTGTACGCCGTCGGCAACTATGCCTTGTCGCATGCCTTTTGCGCGACCCAGGGCGGTGTGCCGTTGTCGGCAAACCGCGTCGTATCGTCCCGACATGTCGCCTGCGCACAATAAATCCGAGTCCGTGTCCGAGGCGCTGGACGCGCTGGACCGGGGAGATGAACCTGACCGGACGGTCCTGCGTGACGCGGTCCGAGCACTGCTGACCGAGTTGTCCCGCCGAGCGCCTGGCCGTTCGGTGGAGGTGCGAATTCCACCTTTCGGTGCGATTCAGTGCGTCCCCGGACCTCGGCACACTCGTGGCACACCGCCCAATGT
>KL571202.1:33507-35394 GCA_000715855.1 Actinoplanes liguriensis | reverse complement strand
GCCCGCCTCGAGTGGGCGGAAGCGGTCCGGGACGGACGGCTCCGGGCCAGCGGGATCCGCACCGATCTGAGTGAGTACCTGCCGTTGACCCCGGAATGAGCCCGGGCGGGGTACCTCCGGGCTCGCGTACACTGGGCGATCGGAGCGAGCGGAGTTCGGGCAGACCACCGGTGGTCAGCGCTTCGAGCAGTTCGTGCGAACCGACATGAGGGAGCGACAGGTGCCCCGAGGCGACGGCCTACTGACCGACGATCTCGACCCCCAGGAACGCGGCCCCCAGGACGCCTGTGGCGTCTTCGGCGTCTGGGCCCCCGAGGAAGAGGTCGCCAAACTCACGTACTTCGGGCTCTACGCACTGCAGCACCGCGGCCAGGAGGCCGCCGGTATCGCGGTGAGTGACGGCTCCGGGGTCGTGGTCTACAAGGACGTCGGCCTGGTCTCCCAGGTCTTCGACGAGCCGACGCTGGCGAGCCTCCGTGGCCACCTGGCGATCGGCCATGCGCGCTATTCCACCACCGGCGGGTCGAACTGGGAGAATGCCCAGCCCACGATCCGCGCCACCACCGCCGGCACGACCATCGCGCTGGCGCACAACGGCAACCTGGTGAACACCGCCGAGCTGGCCAAGGAGGTCGCCGACCGCGGCCTCGAGGTGGGCGACGCCACGTCGGACACGATGCTGGTCACCACCCTGCTGGCCGGCCGCCCCGACCTCTCCGTCGAGGCCGCGGCCATGGAGGTGCTGCCCACCCTGCGCGGCGCGTTCAGCTTCGTCTTCATGGACGAGCACACGCTGTACGCCGCCCGGGACGCTCAGGGCGTGCGCCCGCTGGTCCTCGGCCGGATGGAGCGCGGCTGGGTGGTCGCGAGCGAGACCGCCGCGCTGGACATCACCGGCGCCAGCTTCGTCCGTGAGGTCGAGCCCGGCGAGATCATCGCGATCGACGAGCACGGCCTGCGCTCCTCGCGGTTCGCCGCGCCGGAGCCGAAGGGCTGCCTCTTCGAGTATGTGTATCTCGCCCGTCCCGACACCACGATCGCCGGGCGCAACATCTACGCCGCCCGCGTCGAGGTCGGCCGGAAACTGGCGAAGGAGCACCCGGTCGAGGCCGACCTGGTGATCGGCGTCCCGGAGTCCGGCATCCCGGCCGCGATCGGCTACGCGGAGGCCTCCGGCATTCCGTACAGCGCCGGCTTCATGAAGAACGCGTATGTCGGCCGCACCTTCATCCAGCCCTCGCAGACCATCCGCCAGCTCGGCATCCGGCTGAAGCTGAACCCGCTGCGCGAGGTGGTCCGGGGCAAGCGGATCGTCGTGATCGACGACTCGATCGTCCGGGGCAACACCCAGCGTGCCCAGATCCGGATGCTGCGTGAGGCCGGCGCCCTGGAGATCCACGTCCGGATCTCGTCGCCGCCGGTGAAGTGGCCGTGCTTCTACGGCATCGACTTCGCCACCCGCGCCGAGCTGATCGCGAACGGCCTGGAGATCGACGGCATCCGCCGCTCGATCGGCGCCGACAGTCTGGGCTACGTCTCGCTGGACAACCTGATCCAGGCCACCGAGCAGCCGAAGTCCCGGCTCTGCATGGCCTGCTTCGACGGGGAGTACCCGATCGAGCTGCCGGCCGCCGACCTGATCGGCAAACACGTGCTGGAGGGCGTCGGCCGCCGAGCGGCGGAGAATGCCGTCGCCGGCCTCGAGGACGACTACGAGGCCCGCGAGCACGCGGACGATCACGCGGCACCGGCGCCGCTGGTCGCCAGTCCGGGCGGCGCCAACGCGCTGCACCACCCGTGACCTGTTGACTCTGCCAGTTCCTGCAGAACCGCTAAAGGGGAGAACCGTGACGCACGTGTCCGAGCGCAGTGCCGGATCGAACGGCG
>KL571202.1:31844-33231 GCA_000715855.1 Actinoplanes liguriensis | reverse complement strand
TGTGTATAAGAGACAGGTCTCGATCGACGCCGGCGACCGGGCCGTGGAGCTGCTCAAGTCCAAGGTGAAGAAGACCACCCGGCCCGAGGTGATGGGCGACCTGGGCGGCTTCTCCGGCCTGTTCCGGCTGAACACCGCGAAGTACAAGAGCCCGATCCTGGCCTCGTCGACCGACGGTGTCGGCACCAAGCTGGTCATCGCCCAGCAGCTCGACATCCACGACACGATCGGCATCGACCTGGTCGCGATGGTCGTCGACGACCTGGTGGCCTGCGGCGCCGAGCCGCTGTTCCTGCTCGACTACATCGCCTGTGGCGAGGTCGTGCCGGACAAGATCGCCGAGATCGGCGCGGGCATCGCGGACGGCTGCCGGTATGCGGGCTGCGCCCTGCTCGGTGGCGAGACCGCCGAGCACCCGGGCGTCCTGCGCCCGGATGAGTACGACGTGTCCGCCACCGGCGTCGGCGTCGTCGAGGAGAGCGAGATCCTCGGCAAGGAGCGGGTCGAGGTGGGCGACGCGGTGATCGCGATGCGCTCGTCCGGCCTGCACTCGAACGGTTACTCGCTGGTCCGCCACGTTCTGCTGGGTGCCGGCCGGATGCGCCTGGACACCGTGGTCGACGACTTCGGTACCTCGCGCACCCTGGGCGAGGAGCTGCTGACCCCCACCAAGATCTACGCCAAGGACTGCCTGGGCCTGATCGAGGAGACCGACGTCCGGGCGTTCTCGCACATCACCGGAGGCGGCATCCCCGGCAACCTGAACCGGGTGCTCCCGCCGACCATGGACGCCGTGGTCGACCGGTCCACCTGGCGCCCGCAGCCGATCTTCGACCTGATCCAGGCCAAGGGCCGGATCGAGGACTCGGAGATGGAGTCGACCTTCAACATGGGTGTCGGCATGTTCGCGGTCGTCTCCTCGGACGACGCCGACCGCGCCATGGCGTACCTGGCCGGCCGTGGCGTCGAGGCCTGGCAGGTCGGTGAGGTGCTGGAGGGCACCGGCCAGGTGCAGATGATGGGTTCGTACACCCGGGGCTGACCCAGTGTGACGATGGCTGTGATCTTGGTATGAGATCCACCGTGGCCGGATCGCGAGCCTGGTTCACCATGGGCAGAACATGAAATGATCCGTGTGTGCCGATGTCCGGCACATACGGATCTTTCGCATGAGTGGTGAGGTCTGTAACGGGCCTCGTCTGGACCGTGAGGCCTAGCCTGGCCCTGTGTCACGGGTGCCGGACGGGAGGTGCGCGATGACGGGCACGTGGAGCGGGATGCGGGGCATCTCGGCAGAGCCGGGTTACGTCGTCATGCAGCCGACTACTCTCTGCAACTTGGCCTGCAATTACTGTTACCTGCCGTTCCGGCGGGAGAACCGGAAGAT
>KL571202.1:23918-31609 GCA_000715855.1 Actinoplanes liguriensis | reverse complement strand
GAACCGGAAGATGCCGGTCGCCGTCGCCGAGGCGGTGGCCGCCGAGATCGCCGACTTCGCCCGGGCCGGCCGGTTCTCGGTGGTCTGGCACGGCGGTGAGCCGCTCGCCGCCGGGGCCGAGCACCTGGCTGCCCTGTTCGCGCCGTTCGGGGCGGGCGTGGAACACCACATCCAGACGAATGCGACACTGATCGACGACGCCTGGTGCGAGTTCTTCGTGGCGCACGACGTCCGGGTCAGCGTGAGCGTCGACGGGCCGCCCGAGCGCAACGGCGAGCGGGTGGACCGGGGCGGCAAACCGGCGTATGACCTGATCGCCAAGGGCATCGAAGCGCTTCGCCGGCACGGGATTCCGTTCTCCACCCTGTGCGTCGTCTCCGACCCGCGTCCCGGTCTCGCCACCGAGCTGTACGAATACTTTCTCGGCCTCGGCTGCGAGGTGCTCGGCATCAACGTGGAGGAGCAGGAGGGCGTCAACCTCCGGCTGAACCGGCACGACCCGGCCGCGGTGAGCGCGTTCTGGGCCGAGCTCGTCGGCGCGTGGCGCAAGACGCCGACCATCCACCTGCGCGAGGTCGAGTGGTCGTTGCGGTATGCGGGGGCGGTCCTCGACGGAACCGCCGACGATCTGCTGCCCCGCCGGCTGGATCCGATCCCGACGATCGCCCACGACGGCTCGGTGGTGCTGCTCTCGCCCGAGCTGGCCGGCTTCCACGATCCGCGCTACGGCGACTTCACCAGCGGCAACGTGCTCACCACCCCGCTGCGGGAGATCCTCGCGAGTGCGGCTGACACCCCGTGGATCGCCGAGTTCCTGCGCGGTGTCGAGGCGTGCCGGCAGAGCTGTCCGTACTTCGGCTTCTGTGGCGGCGCCCACGCGGCCAACCGCTACTTCGAGCACGGCAGGTTCGACGTCACCGAGACGAACCACTGCCGGAACAGCAAGATTCGCCTACTGGAGGGAGTGCTGGATCATGCCCGAGATCACGAGCCCACGGCTGTCTGACGGCGTGGAGACCGATCCGGTGACCGCGCGGGTGCACGACACCCGGGACGGCCTGGCCGCGCTCATCGCCGAGGCGGCGACGGCACGCCGGCAGCGCGCCGAGGAGGCGGCACCCGACAGCGGGTCGGCGGTGTGCGCCTGGAACCACTTCGAGAACATCCCCACGTTCTACAACTGGAACAACCGGCCCCGTTGAGGCGAGGCGAGCCCAGGCGAACGGAGGACACGGCCCGTTGAAGTGGGACGACCCAACGCGAAGGGAAGACACGGCCCGTTGGAGCGAGGCGAGCCCAGGAAGACGGAAGGCGTGGCTTCGTCGAAGTGAACTCAGGTCAGCCCACGTAGACGGGAAGCACAGAGACCTGAGGCACGGCAACCCTGAGGCGCGGCTGGCCCGCGCTAGCGGAAAGGCACGCTGAAGGGAGGCCGGGCTCAGAGGGAGCGGAAAACCGACCGGCCAGGCCGCGCGAAACACGCGACGGGGGCTGTCAATCGGCCGGATCCGGCCCACGAAAATGGAACACGTGGCGGGCCACGATCGGCCACGCAGAAGCGGCTCGGTCGAAGCCCACGCGGACACCGCCCGCGTGGGCTTCAGCTGCAAACCGCTAGGAGTTGATGACCACGGCGCACTTGAGCACGCGGGTCCTACCGCGTGCTCCGTGCCTTACGGGGTCAAATCCGCCTTGGAGGCGACCAGGAATCCTGGTCGTCGTCGTCAGCGTCATCCTCGTCATCATCTTCGACGAACTCATCGTTGTCGTCGTCAAAATGATGGTCGGACTGGCGTGTACTACCGGCCAGTTCGCGCTGCAAGGCGGTGAGGTCGGTGTTCGGGGAGTGATACTTCAACTCCCGGGCCACCTTCGTCTGCTTGGCCTTAGCACGGCCGCGCCCCATGGCTCGACCCCCTCGCACAGAATTCGGGGCAGCCCGAAGGCGGGCCCCGATGACGTCAGGCATCTCTCGTGGGTCTTACGGTACATGGACGATGCCGTCTTCGGCACCTCGGGTTGCGTGTGACACTGCCGCGCGTCGTGGTTCTGTCCAAACAGCGCCGCGCGGCAGCCTCTGAACCGGTCTAGTTGAGGTAAATCGCCCGGAGACGCCCGACCTCTGCCATCCGGCGCTCGGCGAGACGATCGGCCGCGACCGCGGGCGGGACGCCCTCGTCCCCGGCGAGCTGGAGGATGCGCCGGGTGGTCTCGAAGATCCCGGTGGCCCGCAGCTTCGCCCGGTCGAAGTTGAAGCCCTCGATCTCGTCGGCCACCTGGATCACGCCGCCGGCGTTCACCACGTAGTCCGGCGTGTAGAGGATGCCGCGGTCGTCCAGCAGCTTGCCGATGCCGGGGTGGGCGAGCTGGTTGTTGGCCGCGCCGGTGACCACCTTGGCGCGCAGCACCGGGACGGTGTCGTCGTTGAGCGCGCCGCCCAGGGCGCACGGGGCGTAGACGTCGAGGTCCGAGGTGATCAGCGTCTGGTTGTCCGGCACCAGCTCGACCTCGGGGTGGTTCGTGCGGGCCCAGTCCAGGGCGGCCGGGCTGACGTCGGTGGCGATCACCGTGGCGCCGTCCTTGATCAGGTGGGCCACCAGATACTTCCCGACCTTGCCGAGGCCGGCGACGCCCACCGTGCGGCCGGTCAGGGTCGGGCTGCCCCAGGTGTGCTCGGCGGCCGCGCGCATGCCCTGGAAGACGCCCCAGGCGGTGAGGACGGACGAGTCCCCGGCGCCGCCGTGCTCGACGCTGCGACCGGTGACGTAGCGGGTCTCCCGGGCGATCACGTCCATGTCCGGCACGTACGTGCCGACGTCGCACGCGGTGTAGTAGCGGCCCTTCAGGGATTCGACAAAACGTCCGTACGCCCGAAGGAGGGTTTCGGTCTTGGTGGTGGCCGGGTCGCCCCAGATGACCGCTTTGCCGCCGCCCAGGTCCAGACCGGCCAGCGCGTTCTTGTACGCCATCCCGCGGGACAGTTTCAGAACGTCGGCGAGGGCGGCCGCCTCGCTCTCGTAGGGGTAGAACCGGGTGCCGCCGAGCGCGGGCCCGAGGGCGGTGGAGTAGATCCCGATGATCGCCCGCAGGCCGGAGTGCCGGTCCTGACAGAAAACGACCTGTTCGTGCCCGGTGGCGTCATTGCCGTCGGTGTCGAACACACCCATCGTTGTTCTCCTGATTCTTCTGTGTGGGCCTTCGTGGGGCCCGGGTCCCGGCGGGGTGGGCCGGACAATCCCGAGCGTAGTCGCGCGATTGGCACGGCGATTACGCCCGCGCGGGAAGTTCCTCCCGGCCCAATTTGTGAAACGATCGCGCCGTGCCGTCACTGTTCGCGTCGTACCTACGGATTTACGAGCCGCTGACCGCCTTCGACCGGGAGCGGCAGGTCTTCTGGCGTCGTTACGCCAAGGAGGGCCGCGACCTGGGCCCGATCGAGGGGCCGGTCCGGCAGCGCACCGCCGTGCTCGAGGCGCTCGGCGCGGGCTGGACCCGCCTGCCCGACTTGCCCGACGAGGCGTACGTCCTGGAGTGGGACAACTCCATCCTGGTCTGCCCCTGGAACCTGCGTCTGCGGGTCGCCGAGGCGGCGCTGAACGCCCGCGACGGCGTGCCCGCCGTGCTCGCCGACGCCTTCGTCCCCCCGGTGCTGGCCGGCCAGGCCAAGGCCGTGGTGGAGGACTGGCGCAGCGGCGCCCGGGTGCTGGAGCAGGGCGTGCCCCGGGTGCACGAGCAGATCGCCACCTGGGGGGTGCCGCTGCGCTGGTTCGCCTTCGTCGACCTGGACGAGCGGGAGATCGCGCTGACCGGCCGCCGGCGCACGCTGCGTTACCGGACGGAGATCTCCAAGGCCCGCCGGCGAGCTCACCGGGCGGTCTCGGTGTTGCGCAAGTCGCTCGGCGACGCCCCGATCACCGAGGCGGTCGAGGAGGGCACCCGCTGGCTGGAGGAGTTCCATCCCCGGTCGGTGGTCGAGCTGGACTACGGCGGCCTGGTCAACCTCCTTCCGGAGGACAAACTGACCGGTGATGATTCCCCCGGGCTGGTGGCCGCCGGCCTGTCGGCGTTGTCCCGGGGCGACGCCGACGCGGCCAGTGAGGCCTACGAGAAGCTGGTCGCTAGGTGGCGAGTTGTCCAGCTTCTGGAGCGGTGCAACTGACCTGCGGAAATAGGACAGACCGGGAAGATTCTCCGGTCGTGGAAGCGCTCCCGAAGTGAACACTCTTCGTGATCACCGCCAGGCGAAGCGTGATAATCGGACTAAACGAGACACTATCTGGCGTAGAAAACACGCAAAAATCGGGCATGCTTCATCCGTCTATCTGGGGACGTTCGTCCGTTCGGCCCATGTCGGACATCGGGGACTAGCCGGACCATGAGAGACGCACCGGCCGGCGGGACCCCGGCCGATGTTTTTAGGCACCTGTGGAGGAGTGACCGATGGCATCGCGTACGCACGATCCTGAGCCGCTACTAACGCCGGCCGAGGTGGCGTCGATGTTCCGTGTCGACCCGAAGACCGTCACCCGGTGGGCGAAGGCGGGCAAGCTCAGCGCAATTCGCACGTTGGGCGGCCACCGTCGCTACCGGGAGTCGGAGGTTCGTGCCCTGCTGCAGGGGCAGATTCCCACGCAGCGTCAGGGTGACTGACCGGTTCGACCTAGATCGTTGTAAGGGGCGTGCGCTGGGGAAGGCGTAACGCCCCTTCTTCGTTTCCAGATCTTCAGTTTTTCTAGATCAACGAGCCGGGCAAGATCGGGATACGAGCCCGCGCGCCCGAGTTGCTCCGGCTTGAGCGGGCAACAAGAGTAGTGACCATGGAACAGCCCGCGATCGGTGACGCGTTCGGCGACATGATCAGAGACGCGTACGCGGTACGGACCGGCATCGGCCCACGACCGCTGGCCGGAGGACGTCTGCCCCGGCCGGTGATCGAGGTGATCGAGCGGGACGACGGCCTGATCAACGGCGCGCCCGCCGATCACTATCTGAACGAGCCCGAGGACTGGCAGCCGCACGACCACCGGGCGTTGCGCCTGTGCCGTGGGCACGTGCTGGACATCGGGGTGGGCGCCGCGCGGATCGCGCTCGAGCTCCAGCGCAAGGGCATGGCGGTGACCGGCCTGGACACCTCGGCCGGCGCGATCGAGGTGGCCCGCAAGCGCGGCCTGCGCGACACCGTGCTGAGCACCGTGGACGGGTATGCCCGGGCGAGCGCCCGCTACGACACGTTCCTACTGCTCGGCAACAACCTGGGCCTGCTGGAGGGTCCGGCGCGCGCGCCGATCTTCCTGGAGGCGCTGGCCCGGCTGGCGAGCCCGGGCGCGCGGATCATCGCGCAGGGCGCCGACCCGTACGGGACCAGGGATCCGGTGCACGTCGGCTACCACCAGCGGAACCGGGCCCGGGGGCGGCTCGGCGGCCAGCTTCGTCTGCGGCTGCGGTACCGCCTGGTGGCCTCGGAGTGGTTCGACTACCTGAACTGCTCGGTCGACGAGCTGGATCAGCTGCTCAAGGGCACCGGGTGGCGCCTGAAATCGATCGACCAGAAAGACCGCCCGTACTACCTTGCGGTCATGGAGCAAGACCATTGACCGATCTCACCCGCGACCAGGTCCGCCTCAGCCGGCGGATGTCCCTGGTGCTGCGACACCGGCCCGAGGTGGCCGGTCTGACCCTCGACGCGAACGGCTGGGTGCCGATCGCCGATTTCCTGACCGCCCTGGGCATCAGCCGCGCCGAGCTGGACCACGTGGTGGCGAACAACGACAAGTCCCGCTTTGCGCTCGCCGTCGGTGACGACGGGGTGGAGCGCATCCGGGCCAGTCAGGGCCACTCCCGCCGGGTCTCGGTGGACCTGGACCTGCCGCCCGCGGATCCGCCGGCCGTGCTCTACCACGGCACCCCGCGGGAGAACCTGGACTCGATCCTGCGGAACGGGCTGCGGCCGCGCAGCCGGCATCACGTACACCTCTCGGTCGATGTGCCGACCGCCCTGGTGGTCGGCCGGCGCCGATCGGCCGACGTGGTGGTGTTCGAGGTGGCGGCGAGCGCCATGGCGGCTGCCGGGCACGTGTTTCATCGCAGTGACAACGGGGTCTGGTTGACCACGGAAGTCACCCCTCAGCACCTTTCGGTAAAACGGACAAATCCGTAATCTGCCAGGTTGATCGACCATCCACTGTGGTCGCACGCGCGGATCGCCGGACACCAACCCGGCGTCCTGGATAGCGTGGACGGATGGGGACGGTCACGCGGCGTCATCTCACCGATCTCCCCAGCACACCCGGATTGTTCAGCGCGCTCGTCCTCGTCGTCGTTCTGGCGGCACTCTCCTTCGGCCTGCCGGCGCTCGACCGCGCCGTCCCGGCCCAGCGGGCGATTCCCGACGACGTGCCGTACCGGGTCGGTGCCGGGGTCACCGTCGTGCCCCCGGCCGGCGCGACGCTCGACGTCACGGGCACCCGGCCGGGAGCGGACAATGCCACCGCGCTGTTCCGTCTGGGCCGGGTGAAGTACTCGATCGCGGTCCAGCCCTTCTCCGGCGACCTGACCCAGGCCGCCGTCCGGCTCCGGCAACGGATCACCGGCACCTCGGGGTACCAGGTGACCGGCACCCAGCTCGCGGTCTCGACCGCCGGCGGGCTGGACGGCCTGCAGGGTGGTTACACGGCCGGCGACCGGGGCGGGCGCTACGCGGTCTTCGTCGTGCACGGTCTGACCATTGAGGTCACGGTCAGCGGGGCCGATCTGGATCTCGACCACACCCTGCCGGCCATCGATTCGAGCACCAAGACTCTGCGGTACGAGGGTGGCCGGTGAGCGACCTCACGGGCGAACCGGTCCGCCCCGCAGCCGCCCGGCAGGCCACGCCGTACCGACTGCCCGCGTTCTGGGTGGTGATCGTCCTGCTCGCCGTCGGCGCGGTGCGGATGTCGCAGATCCTGGCGAAGTTCCTGGGCGCCTACCCGATCGCCACGATCACCGCGCTCGGGTTGTTCGCGCTGCTCGCCGTGCCGTTCTGGCTCTTCGTCCAGGAGCTCGACTTCCTCGAACGGGAGCCCGCCGGCCTGCTCGTCGTGGCGTTCTCCTGGGGCGGCCTGGTCGCCACCAGCGTCTCCATCCCGGGCAGCACCGCCCTGGAGAACCTGATCGCCAAGCTCGGCTCACCCGGCCTGGCCGCCGACTGGGGCGCCGCGCTGGCCGGCCCGACGGTCGAGGAGATAGCCAAGACCCTCGGCGTGGTCGCCATCGTGCTGATCGCCCGCTCGCAGGTGAACAGCGTGCTGGACGGCGTCGTCTACGGCGCGCTGGTCGGGCTCGGCTTCCAGATCGTCGAGGACATCGTCTTCGCGGTCGGCGCGGTCGCGCTCGCCGGGCAGGGCGACGAGATCCAGCCGGTGATCACCACGTTCCTGGTCCGCGGTTTCCTGGCCGGGGTCTGGAGCCACACCCTGTTCGGCGCGCTGGCCGGGGCCGGCATCGGCTACCTGGTGGTCAGCATCGACCGCGGCTGGCCCCGCCGGGTCGCGATGGCCGCGCTCGCGCTCTTCGGCGCGTGGGCCTCGCACGTGCTGTGGAACTCGCCGCTGTTCCGTGAGGGCCTCGGCAACGGCGCGGTCGCGTTGCTCGCCGTCCTGGCCTTCAAGGGCCTGCCGCCGCTGCTGCTGATCCCTGTCTCTTATACACAT
>KL571202.1:20294-23706 GCA_000715855.1 Actinoplanes liguriensis | reverse complement strand
GATGTGTATAAGAGACAGGTACTACGTCGCCCGGCTCAAGGGCCTGGACGACCCCGAGTTGATCACCGAGGGCGAGCTGCGAGCGCTCGGTTCCGGCGCCCGCCGAGCCGCGGCGCGCCGTCATGCCGCCGAAAGCGCAGGGCGAAAGGCCCGAGCTACGGTACGTCGTCTGCAGCGAGCCCAGGCCCGGCTGGCCGTCGAGCTCAGCCGGGCCTCGGAGCTTGCCGAGCAACACCATTCCGACGTACGGCGGCATCGCGCGACCCTGCGAGCCCTGGGTCACCCGGAAGCGGTCGAGGGTCTCCGCTCGTGGCGGCACACCGCGTCCGCGATCGGCACCGCGGCCGTCGCGATCGCGGTCCTGTGGGTCGCGCTCTCCGCCCTCGGCGGCGCGTAGCTCAGCTCGCCGCCGGGGGCAGCCCGCCGTCCCCGTCGACGATCGTGTCCGGGGTGCCGTCCTCGTCGAGGTCGACCATCGTCACGTCGACCTTGCCGTCGCCGTCCGTGTCGAACTGGAACAGGTCGGGCTTGCCGTCGCCGTCGGTGTCCGACACCCAGACGTCGATCTTGCCGTCGTTGTTCGCGTCGCTCGTGATCAGGTCGACGCGCTCGTCGCCCCTGGTCTCGACGATCTCCTGCGGCTCGCTCATGTCGTCTCCTTCGACGGACTCTCGGGTCTCAACTCACTTACGGACGCCGACTCTGCCTGGATGGATCATCGGGCACAACCGCCACATCAATACCCCGCGTACGCAAACGCCAGTCCCGCCCCTGTGACGGGTATCGCTGGAAGCGGGTTACGGCGCGGGTAACGTACGCCGTCGTGGATATCGCGGAAGACGGCATGCAGCACCTCTTCACCAGCAACGGAGGCGGTGCGCTCGCCGAGCGGATGGGCATCGTGATCACCGAGGCGACGGCCGAGCGCGTGGTCGGGACGATGCCGGTCGAGGGCAACACCCAGCCGTACGGACTGTTGCACGGCGGCGCGTCCTGCGTGCTCGCCGAGACCCTCGGCTCGGTCGGCGCGGTGCTGCACGGCCAGACCGTGGACCGGCCCTTCGCCGTCGGGGTGGACATCAACGCCACCCACCACAAGGCGGCCCGCTCGGGTCTGGTGACCGGAACCGCCGTGCCGGTGCACCGGGGTCGCGCCGTCGCCACGTACGAGGTCGTGCTGGAGGACGAGGGCGGCGAGCGGGTCTGCACCGCGCGCATCACCTGCCTCCTGCGCGGGGCGTGAACTCACATCTGATCCACAGGCGATCCTTGACGGTGACGCGTACGGTTTGCAACGTGACCGAAGCACCACAGCACGCGTTCGACGACGCCACGCAGATCCTGGCCTGCGCACTCACCGGTGACAGCGACGCGGTGGCCAGCAGCTTCGATGCCGTCGTCAGCCGGGATGGGGTGGTCGGCGCCTGGGACGTCGCGTGGTGCCTCGCCGCGACGATGGTCGGCGAGCTGCCCGGGAGCGGGGGCTGGACCCTTGAGTTCCCGGGGATCGACGACGCTCGTTACGACAAGCGGTGGGTCGCCCGCTTCGTCAGCGCCTACGTGAACGGGGACGCCCCGACCGGTGAGGCGCTCTTCGGGGCCGCGATCGCCGATGGTCAACTGCCGGACTGCCTGCTCGCGCTCGCCGGCTCCACGGTCGCGACACTGCGCCACCGGGCGGCCTGAACTCGCGCTCCGGCCGCGGTCGGTGCGCAAAACGGCGTACCGTAAATGTCTGGTTTGTCGTTTAATGGCTCTTGAGGTAGAGAGCCTTCGCATATTGCGTCGCGGCGGCCGTGTTGTACATCGACGCCTGCGACATGCAGAACGAATTCTCCGCGATCGCCCGGGACGCCTGGACCGTGCTGCTGAACCGGATGTCCGCCTCCACCTCGGAGAGCCCGCGTGCCTTGAACTGGCGGCGCATCGCAATCCGCCCGTTCTGGAACGAGCGGGCCGCGTCCTCGGCATTCCGCATGAAAGACATCGCCTTCTCGGCAAGCGCCTCGGCAAGGTTGTAGGCCGTCTGCTCGGCCTCGTTGGTGAAGGTCTGCACGGCGTCGGGCCTCCTCGTGAGCCGGTCCACGCGGACCGATCCCGATAACACTCTGATCGAGCGCGCGCTCAGCATCAAGAGGCGGGTCGTGCCCTGTGGACAGAAACGGCATCAACCGAGTGGCACGAAAGAGTGAGCAATCCGTGAGGACCGTCTACATACGATCTTCCCATCACGCGGCGGGGAACGCCGGGGACACCACACCATCTTCACGGGGGATCACCATGCTCTTCGTCAGCCGCAAGGCACTCGCCGCCGTCGGTCTCGCCGCCTTCGCGGCCGCCACCACCGCCCTGTTCGCCGCGCCGGCCCAGGCCGCGTCGGCGCCCGGCTCGGCGATTGTGGACAGCGACAGCCAGAGCGCGGCCGTCTACTTCTTCGCCGGGGCCGGGGCGACGAACTCGCTGACCATCACGATCTCCGGCCGGACCGTCACCCTCGACGACCGGGTCGCCATCAAGCCCGGCGCGGGCTGCAAAGCGGTCAAGGGCGACAACACCAAGGTCCGCTGCACCACCTCGAAGAAGACGAAGCTGGTGAACGTCAACCTCGGCAACCAGAACGACAAGGTGGTCAACAAGACGTCGGTCCCGCTGATGGCCTTTGGTGGGGCGGGCAACGACGTGCTTGTGGGTGGCTCGGGCAACGACAGTCTGGACGGCGACGCTGGGCGGGACACGCTGTACGGCAACGGCGGCAACGACAGCCTGATGGCCGGCTCGGGCAACGACCGGCTCTACGGCGGCTCGGGCAACGACCGGCTGGGCGGCGACAACCTGTACGAGCCGGCCGGCAACGACTACATCGACGCCGGCTCCGGCAACGACCAGGTGTGGGGCGAGGGCGGCAACGACTACGTGACCGCCGGCACCGGCAACGACACGGTGTGGGCCGGGACCGGCAACGACACGGTGAAGGCCGGCTCGGGCAACGACCGGGTCTACGGCGAGAACGGCAACGACCGGCTGTACGGCGAGGCGGGCAAGGACTACCTGAGCGGCGGGGCCGGCAACGACTACCTCAGTGGCGCCGCCGGCAACGACACCCTCATCGGCGGCCCCGGCACCGACCGCGCCACCGGCGGCCCGGGCACGGACACCATCCGCGGCTGATCCACTACGGAATGAACACCCGGCGGCTCTTCGCCGGGCGTTCGCCGTTCCGGATACGGCTGTGTGTCCGGCATCACGTCAATGGCGACGCCAATCAGCCGAAACGGTGATGAACGACGGAACGGTACCGTTCTACGATCATGGCCGCACGGTGACCGGCACCGCTGCCACATTCTTCACGGGGGATACCTCGATGTTTCTGATCAACCGCAAGGCGCTGGCCGCCATCTGTCTCTTATACACA
>KL571202.1:11511-20078 GCA_000715855.1 Actinoplanes liguriensis | reverse complement strand
CGTCGCTGCGGCGGCCGTGGCCACGACCGCGCTCTTCGCTTCCCCGGCGCAGGCGGCGTCGGCAGGTTCCGCGAAGGTGGTGGGAACGAACGGCGTGCAGTTCAACGCCGCGACCGGCCAGACGAACGCGCTGACCATCACGATCTCCGGCCGCACCGTCACCCTCGCCGACCGGGTCGCGCTCAAGCCCGGCAAGGGCTGCAAGAAGGTCACCACGACCAAGGTGAAGTGCACCACCTCGAAGAAGACGACGAAGCTCAACGTCTCGCTCGGCGACAAGAACGACACGCTCACCAACAAGACCGGCGTCTACCTGCTGGCCAACGGTGGCACCGGCAACGACACCATGAAGGGTGGCTCGGGCGCCGACCAGCTCCAGGGTGCCGCCGGCAACGACAAGCTGTACGGCTACGCCGGAAACGACGCGCTGTTCGGCCAGGACGGCATCGACTCCATCTACGGCGGTGTGGGCAGCGACTCGATCGACGCCGGCACGGGCAACGACCGGGTTCTGGGTGAGGCCGGCAACGACACGATCTACGGCGGCGTCGGCAACGACAGCCTCGACGCGGGCATCGGCAACGACCGGGTCGCCGGCGGCTCGGGCAACGACGTCATCTTCGGCCAGGCCGGCAACGACCAGCTCGTCGCCGAGAACGGGGCTGACACCGTCAACGCCGGTGACGGCAACGACATCGTCACCGGTGGTGCGGACAGCGACCGGATCATCGGCGGCAACGGCGACGACCAGCTCGTCGGCGACAACGGCGACGGCTCCGGCAGCGGCAACGACAACATCTCCGGTGACGCCGGCATCGACACCATCTCCGGCCTGGCCGGAAACGACACGATCACCGGCGGCACCGGTGTCGACTACATCGGCGGCGGCGCCGGTAACGACACGATCAACGGTGGCGCGGGCGAGGATGGCATCTTCGGCGAGGCGGGTAACGACAAGATCTTCGGCGACAGCGAGGACGACGTCCTGGTCGGCGAGGACATCGACGATTCCGGCATCACCCCCGTCCTGATCGGCAGCGACCAGGCCCTCGACGTCCTCGACGGCGGCACCGAGACCACGGTGGACGGTGACTACTGCTTCGTGATGGCGAGTGGCACGACCACCAACTGCGAGTTCACGAACCAGGCCGCGGCGTCGGCCCTCTCCGCGAAGTCGAAGGCCGCCGCTTCCAGCGTCGACCCGGCCGTGGTCGCGGCGAAGAAGCGCATCGAGGCGCTCACCGCCAAGTAAGTCCGGCAACACAGCGAACCGGCGCCCGGTGGGGATTCCCCACCGGGCGCTTTCGTCACTCCAGGATCTTTCGCGGACATCTCCACGCGCGAGCCGAAGGTCCACGCGGTCCATGGTGTTGTGGCCTTCCCGGGACGCGTATGGAACGCTATCGTTTCGACGATACGGGGGCGTTGCGAAACGGGGGAACGATGGCTCGGAAGTTCTGGCTGCGCAGGGCCGGTGTGATAGTCACTGTGGTAACGGGGGCGGTGGCGTCGACGAGCGGGCTCGCTTTCGCCGCGACGACCGGCACCGCGAAGGTCTCCGGCACCACGGTGACGTTCACGGCCGGGACCGGTGTCACCAACGCCGTCGTCGTCACCGGGTCCGGCAAGACGATCGTCATCGACGACCGGGTCGCTCTCAAGCCGGGTGCCGGATGCAAGCGGGTCTCCGGCGACAAGACTCGGGTCAAGTGCACCGCTACCAAGAACATCAAGCTGATCAGGGTGTCCCTGGGGAACGGCAACGACACCTTCGTCAACAAGACCGCCACCGCGAAGCCGATCGCCTCGACCGTCACCGGCGGGCCCGGCGACGACACCCTCACCGGTGGTGCGAACAAGGATGTCCTCGGTGGCGACACCGGCAACGACAAGCTCTACGGCCGGTCCGGCGTGGACACGCTCAGCGGGCACAGCGGTAACGATCTGCTGTCCGGCGGTGACGGCAACGACACCCTCATCGGTGCCGCCGGCAACGACATCCTGACCGATGACTACGGGACGGACACCCTCGACGGCGGTGACGGCAACGACAGCCTCAGCGGCGGCCGGGACGCCGACAAGCTTCACGGGGCCAACGGCGACGATCGGCTCAACGGCGGCGCGGGCAAGGACGTCATCAGCGGTGAGTCAGGTGACGACACCCTCATCGGCGGGACGGACAGCGACACCCTCGACGGCGGTGACGGGACCGACGTTGCCGACTACGGCTACCTGACCGCCGCCTACGAGCTGCGGATCGAACTGGGTTACTACTCGGACTCCGGTTATGCCCGGGTCAGCGGTTCCAGCACCGGTGGGCAGACCGAGTACGAACTGATCTTCAAGACCGAGAACATCATCGGCGGTAGCGGGAACGACTTCATCTGGGGCGACGCTGCGGCGAACGTCATCCGAACCGGCTCGGGCAACGACACCGTCTACGGCGGGGCCGGCAACGACACCGTGGTCGCCGGCGTCGGCCAGGATTACCTCTCCGGTGACGAGGGCGACGACAATCTCTGGGCAGAACCGGCCGGCTCTGACACGGGCTACCGGGAAATCGTGATCGGTGGCCCCAACGACACCGAGACTCCGGGCGACAGCTGTTATCTCCCGCAGAACGCGCAGCACGTGATGGCCGAGTGTGAAACGGTCGCCACCGCGCCGCCGGCCTGACGTCTCCAAACCGCTCGGGCCGCTGATCCCATTCGGTGCTTTACCGAAGAGCCGTCCAGCACGAGTTTGAAGGCGCCGTCACTTCGATCCGGCTCCCAGCCCGCAGTGAGGGCTGTCCGGATGCTCTGCTCGACCACCTGGGGCGTCATCGGCGTACCTGGAAGGCCGAGCCAGTTGTCCAGTCTCATCGAGCGGGTCGCTACGGACAGAACCTGTCCCGGGGTATCGGCGTCCTCCACGGCGAAGGTCAGCGGTGCCCAGCCGAGTCCTTGGACATAGGTCGGCTTGTGCCTGACTGCCCAGCGATAGACCTTCCCGTCCACCGTGATCAGGCGACTGCCTTTCCGAGGTATGGCCATGCTCGAACCCTCCCCGCTCATGCCTCGAACTGAGGGTAGGGCCGGCGCCAGGCCGTGACGATCGCATTTGTGGCTGGGCGCCGCCGTGCTTCCGGCGATCACTGCCGCACCGCTTCGCGGCTTGCCACCGAGTATCGGGCGCCTGGTCTGCCGTGGGCTTGCCGCGTTGTGGCGGCTGTCACGTTGGGGGCTGGACGATGGCCGTGAGTATGGCGCGAACGGCGTGCAGCGAACGCGCAACCTGGGATGGCGATCATGGGAGATTCGCGGTTACCAGAGCTCAACTTCGAGGCGCGAAAAGGGCCAGGAAAGCAAAACGTCCACCGTGCGTTTCCGCAGGTGGACGGTGCTCAAAGCCCGGCGAGAGCCCTGGTGGCCAGGGGCGGGGTCGAACCGCCGACCTTCCGATTTTCAGTCGGACGCTCGTACCAACTGAGCTACCTGGCCGTGCATGGTGCATTGCGGTCCTGACGGGACTTGAACCCGCGACCTCCGCCTTGACAGGGCGGCGAGCACTCCAACTGCTCCACAGGACCTTGCTATTCACTTCTGTCTTACGCTGGCCAGTTCGCGACCTGCGCCGCAAACCTTACCAGTACCCCCAACGGGATTCGAACCCGTGCTACCGCCTTGAAAGGGCGGCGTCCTAGGCCACTAGACGATGAGGGCAACTCCGCCATCATTGCACACCGAGTTGGCGACCCGATCTGCAACGCTTGGTGGCCTTGGCCCCAACCGCGCCCCGTTGAAGGCTTGGAAAGCATATGTGATCGACCGTGCGGTCTCCAAATCGGTACCCCTCTTTTCGTCCGCACCTCCCTGACCAGCGGAAACGCCTAGCGCCAGACGGAGGCGGCGCCAAACGCCAGCCAGATGTGGTGCCAAGTGCCAGCCGGATGTGGCACCGAGCGTCGGGCGGATGTGGTGCCGAGTGCCGGGCGGGTGCGGTGCCGAGCACAGGGTTGATGCAGCGCCCGAGCGCCGGACGGATGCGACGTCGAGCGTCAGACGGAGGCGAGGAGCTGGACCGCCTCGACGAGCCCGGTGAGGCGAGTGATCCCGTCGGGCAGATCGCCCACCGGCCAGCCCGGCCCGGCGGCCCCGACCAAGACCGGTGGGTGCGGCACGTCCCGCACCCGGACGAGCTGCTCCACGTCGCCGGTGGCGGCCCGCTGTGACCAGAGCACCACCGCGGCCGGCCCGGTCCGCCCGATCGCGTCCAGGAGCGCCCGGGACGGCACCCGCGCGCCGAAGAGCCGGGTCGGCACCCCGCCTTCGGCGAGCGCGGCTGCCAGCGCCTCCAGGGGAAGCGTGTGCTGTTCCTCGTCGGCGGCGGCGAGCAGGATCCGGGGCGGGCCGGCGGCGTGCGGGATCGAGGCGAGCACCTCGGTGACGGTCCGGGACAGCAGGTGCTCGACCTCGACGTAGCGCTGGGTGGACTCGTAGCGGTCGCCGATGGCGACGAGCACCGGTGTCATCACGTCGGCCCAGGCGGTCATCACGCCCCGTTCCCGGATTTCGGCGCAGAGGATGTCCCGCATGGCCGGCGCGTCCAGTCGCATCGCCGCCCGGGTCAGCCCGCGAATCGCCGTCTGATGGTCCGCCGGCGCGGCGGCAGGTGCGGTCCCGGGCGAGGGCTGGGCGAGCGCCCACGCGGCAGCCTCCGCGGGCGCCACCCCCTGCGCGGTAAGCCGCTGCATGACCTGCAGGCGGTCCATGTCGCCGGAGGTGTAGCGGCGGTGGTGCCCGGATTCGTGCCGGCTCGGCCCGAGTCCGTAGCGCTGATGCCAGGTGCGCAGCGTGGTGACCGCCACACCCAACCGGCGGGCTGCGGCGCCGGCGCTCAGCGCCTCATCGGTCACCCGGCCACTCCGTGGGATGGACACTCGATTGCTCCGTGACGAAGGCGGTGGTGAGGACCTCGAAAACACCGGACAACCAGGGGGCGTACGCCTCCGGAGTGGCCGACAACTCGTCCCGCAACGAGGGCAGCGACACCCAGCGCAGCTCCGCGATCTCGTCCGGGTCGGGCCGTGGCGCCGTTCCGGCCGGTAGCGCGCCGAGCAGCACGTGGTCGTATTCGTACTCGACCCGTCCGGTGGCCGGATCGGCGGCCCGGTAGGTGTAGATCCCGACCTCGGTGAGCGCGATGCCCCGTACCGAAAGCTCTTCGGAGAGACGGCGATCGGCCGCCTCCGTGACCGATTCGCCGGGCGCCGGGTGGCCGCAGCAGGTGTTGCCCCACCGCAGCGGGAAGCGGGTTTTGACGGCGGCCCGCTGCTGGAGCAGCACGCGTCCCTCGCTGTCCTGCAGGAAGACCGAGAACGCGCGGTGCAGGAGACCGGGTTCCTGATGCGCCTCGGAGACGGTGGCCGAGCCGACGGCGGAACCGTCGGCGTCGACCAGCTCGACGAGATGATCTTCGCGTGTCGTGATGCTCATGAAACCCCCCGTGTGATGCGGCTCGCGGCCAGCTTCCCGGAGATGAGCACCATCGGCACGCCGACACCAGGTTGTGTGCCCGAACCGGTGAAGACCACGTTCGGGATCGAGGGGTGCAGGTTGGAGGGACGGAACGGGCCGGTCTGGGAGAACGAGTGCGCGGCGGCGAACGGGGTGCCGGCCGCCATGCCTTCGTCCGCCCAGTCGGCCGGGGTGACGATCCGCTCGACCTCGACGCCGTCCCGGAAGCCGATGTAGCCGCGCTTCTCAAGGGTGCGCAGCAGCTCGTCGGCGTACCGCTGGGCGAGCCCACCGCGCCAGTTCATCGGGCCGGCGGCGAGGTTCGGGGTGGGCGCGAGGACGTAGTACGTCTGCTTGCCGTCGGGCGCGGACGACGGGTCGGTGTGCGTCGGGTTGGTGACCAGCAGTGACGGGTCACTCATCAGCAGACCGCGGTTGATCACCTCGTCGAAGGTGCGCCTCCACGTCGTACCAAAGTGGATGTTGTGGTGTGAAATCTTGGAGTAGGCCTGTGATGATCCGATGTGGAGGACCACGCACGAGGGGGAGAATCGCAGGTGGCGCGCTCGCCGAGCGGGAAGGAGGTCCCGATAGGCGATCGGAAGATCCGGATTCAGTACAACCGTGTCGGCCGCGATGACCTCACCACCGGCCGTCATCACGCCGGTCGCCCGGCCGTTCCGCGTGATCACCCGCTCGACCGTCGTGTCGTAACGGAATGTGACCCCGTGTTTCTCGGCGGCCCCGGCCAGAGCTTTCGGCACCGCGTGCATGCCGCCCTTGGGGTAGTAGACGCCGGCGACCGAGTCGAGGTAGGCGATCACCGCGTAGATGGCGAGCGCGTCGTGCGGGGCGAGCCCGGCATACATCGCCTGGAACGAGAAGATCCGCTGCGTCCGGGGGTCGCGGAAGTACTCGTTGATCTTCGGCTGCAACCGGCGGAAGGCGCCCATCCCGAGCAGTTTCAGCAGGTTGAGGTTCATCAGGTCGACCGGGGTGTCCAGGTTCCGGTCGATGAAGTGGTCGCGTTCGAGCTGCCAGAGTTTCCGGGTGAAGTCGACGAAGCGCAGGTAGCCGTCGGCCTCCCGGGGGCCGCAGACACGGGCGATCTCGGCCGCCATCCGGGTGGTGTCGGTCCGCACGTCAAGGGTGGAGCCGTCCGGGTAATACGCCCGATATGCCGGGTCAAGCGGTGTGAGCTCCAGCCAGTCCGAGAGCTTCTCGCCGACCGCTTCCAGAGGCTCGGCGATCAACTCGGGCATGGTCAGCACGGTCGGGCCGGTGTCGAAGTCGAAGCCGCCGACCGAGAGACGCCCGGCGCGCCCGCCCGGCACCTGCTCGCGTTCGACGACGGTGACCTCGCGACCGGCCGCGGCCAGGTGCAGGGCGCAGGAGAGGCCGGCGAGACCGGCCCCGACTATCACGACACGATCGGTGGGTCCGGTAACGGTACGCACGGCTCGGCTCCAAGGGGTGGGGGACTTCATCATGCCGGGCGCTGGGTCGCCACGGTGGCCAGCTCGATCAGCACGCCCCGGGCCTCCGGGTCGATCGGCGCCGACGCGAGCGAGGTCAGGCCCTCGGTGACCCGGGCGCGGATCATCTCCTCGACCCGGGCGGGGGCTCCGGTCTCGGCGACGATCTGCGCCTTCCGGTCGATCCCGGCACTGTCCAGCTCGGACAACTGTGCGGGGGTGGCCATTCGCCGCGCGAGCATGAGCAGCGCGGTCGGCTTCCCGGTACGCAGGTCGTCGCCGGCCGGCTTGCCGGTGATCGCCGGGTCGCCGTAGACGCCGAGCAGATCGTCCCGGAGTTGGAACGCCTCGCCGACCGCCGTCCCGTACACCCGGTACGCCTCGGCGACCTCGGGATCGTCGACCCCGGCCAGCGCGAGCCCGAAGTCGAGCGGCCACTGCACCGTGTAGCTGGCCGTCTTGTGCCGCGCGACCAGCAGCGCGCGCTCCACCGACCAGGACGCCGGATCGGTCTCGCCGAGCACGTCCAGGTACTGCCCGGCGACCGCTTCGATGCGCATCCGGTCATACCGCGCCCGGACCTCGAGCAGGGTGGCCGGCGGCACCGGGGTGCGGGCCAGCAGTTGATCCGCCCAGACCAGGCAGAGGTCGCCGACCAGCACCGCGGCTGACGAGCCGAACCGGGCGCCGTGCTGGCCCGCGAAGATCCGGTGTGCGGTCGGCCGGCCGCGCCGGGTCGCCGAGTCGTCCATCAGATCGTCGTGCACCAGGGCGAACGTGTGCATCAGCTCGAGCGCGCCGAGCGCGGGGAGCAGAGGTTCGGAGTCGGCGCCGGGACCGGCGATCCCGCGCCACCCCCAGTACGCGAATGTCGGCCGCAGCCGTTTTCCGCCGGTCAGCACCAGGTCCCGGGCAGTGCGCGCGAAACCACCGAGGGAGGGGTCGATCGCGTCCAGTGCGCCGATCTGGCAGGCGAGGAAGTCGGCGAGCGTCCCCTCGACAGCGTTGATCAGCCCGGTGTGTGAGACCTGCTGACGGGGTATCGCACTTACACGATTTCCCTCGAGGGTGTCATTGGCCACGTGCAGTACCGTACCCTAACTTTCGGAAGTTGCGTCGATTCGTGCGTCGATTTACCGGGAGGACCGGGATGGATACCGATCTGGCCGCCGCCTACGAGCGCTGCCGTGAGCTGCACCGCGACCACGGCCGCACGTATTACCTGGCGACCCGGTTGCTACCGGCCTGGAAGCGTCGCCATGTGCACGCTTTGTATGGTTTCACCCGATTTGCTGACGAGATCGTTGACCGGACCGAGTCCCAGCCGCCCGCCCAGCGCGCCGCCGAGCTCTCCGCCTGGTCCGCCGGATTCCTGGCCGGGCTGCGCGGCGAGCCGATCGAGGACCCGCTGCTCCCGGCCGTGCTACACACCATCGCGGTCTTCGACCTCGACCTGGAGGACTTCGAGAAGTTCCTGCGCAGCATGGAGATGGACCTCACGGTCACCGGCTACCGGACGTACGACGACCTCCTCGGATACATGGAGGGCTCCGCCGCGGTGATCGGCACGATGATGCTGCCGATTCTCGGCTCC
>KL571202.1:10283-11231 GCA_000715855.1 Actinoplanes liguriensis | reverse complement strand
CCCGCCAGCTCGGCTTCGCGTTCCAGCTCACCAACTTCATCCGGGACATCGCCGAGGACCTCGCCCGCGGCCGGGTCTACCTGCCCGAGGAACACCTGACCGAATTCGGCGTCACGGCCGACGACCTGCGCGCCGGGGTGGCGACACCGCCGGTCCGCGCGCTGATCAAGGCGGAGGTGGGCCGGGCCCGGGAGCACTACGCGGCCGCCGCGCCCGGCATCCCGCTGCTCGAGCCGGCCTCGCAGGCCTGCATGCGTACCGCGTTCCAGCTCTACGGCGGCATCCTCGACGAGATCGAGGCGGCGAACTACGACGTGTTCGTCCGTCGGGCCACCGTGCCGAACCGCCGTCGCGCCGCGGTCGCCGTCCGCAGCCTGCTCACCCGGCCCGGCACTCCGGTCCAACTGGCGGCCTGACGTGAGCGCCCGGATCGCGCTGTTCACCCGGGACCTGCGCATCCACGACAACCCGCTGCTCAGCGGGGACGGTGAGGTCGTGCCGCTGTTCGTTCTCGACCCGCGCCTCGGTGGACTCTCCGCCAATCGGCAGCGCTTCCTCCACCAGAGCCTCGCCGACCTGCAAAAAAGCCTCCAGGACCGGGGCGCCGACCTGGTGATCCGGGAGGGCGATCCGGTCGCCGAGACGGTCAAGCTGGCCCGGGAGGTCGACGCCTCGACGATCACGGTGGCCGGCGACGTGACCGATTACGCCCAGCGGCGCGAGCGTCGGCTCCGGGACGAGCGGCTCTGCGTGGAGACCGTTCCGGGCGTCACGGTGCTGCCGCCGGGAGCGGTGCGGCCGGGCGGTGGCGGGGAGTCGTATCGGGTCTTCACGCCGTACTTCAAATCCTGGGAGAAAGCCGCGTGGCGAAAGACCGTCGCGACGCCGCGCGCCATCATGATGCCCTCCGGCATCGCGACAGGCGGGCTGCCGAAGACGCCCGAGGGC
>KL571202.1:7184-10085 GCA_000715855.1 Actinoplanes liguriensis | reverse complement strand
GATGTGTATAAGAGACAGGCGCGATCCCCGGCGGTGAGACCCAGGCTCGCCTGCGGCTTCGCGATTGGATCAAGGAGATTTCGCGGTACGGCGATGAGCACGACGACATGGCAGCCGACAACACCAGCCGGCTCAGCGCGTACCTGCGGTTCGGTTGCCTCTCGCCGCTCGAACTGGCACTCGCCGCCAAGTCCGACGACTCACCCGGCGCGCAGGCCTACCTGCGGCAACTCTGCTGGCGGGACTTCTACTACCAGGTGACGTCGGCGTTCCCGAAGATCTCCACGCAAGCCATGCGCCCGAAGGCCGACCTGGACTGGCGTCAGGACGAGGACGCGCTGCAGCACTGGAAGGACGGCCTGACCGGGGTTCCGATCGTCGACGCCGGAATGCGCCAGCTCCGCGCCGAGGGTTTCATGCACAACCGCGCCCGGCTGATCACCGCGGCGTTCCTCACCAAGCATCTCGGCATCGACTGGCGACCCGGCCTGCAGTGGTTCTTCCGCTGGCTGCTCGACGGCGATGTGCCGAACAATTCCGGAAACTGGCAGTGGACCGCCGGCACCGGCAACGACACTCGTCCCTACCGCAGGTTCAACCCGATCCGGCAGGCACAACGGTTCGATCCGGAAGGCGTGTACGTTCGTCGCTACGTACCGGAACTGAAAGATGTCGCCGGTGGTGCGGTGCACCAGCCGTGGCGCCTCGCCGAGCCGGTACGCCGCGGCCTCGACTATCCCGGACCGCTGGAGTCACACCGGGACGAGGCGGTCTGGCTGCGGGACTGAGAGCAGGGGTCCACCGGCTGGTTGCGTCCGTCAAAACGTCCTCGCCGGTGGACCCCGCGACGTGTACCCGTCGAAGGCATCAGCGAATCGTCTTTCTGGGAACGCTCCCGTAGATCATCCGAGCAGGCGGCCATGAGGATGGTGAGCGCCAGCCAACGCTTCCCATCGCCCCCTCATGGCCGCCTGTGTCTCGGTGTTCCCGCTTCCGCGGGGGTTCAGAATCGGTCGTGGCCGGCGGCGCTTGAGAGAACGTCCTACGAATTTCCGGCCCGCCGGTTCGCCGGTCTCCCTGCGCTGGTCCTCACACGCTGTGCGGCCCCGCGCCCCGGCCGATTTCTGCTTAGCTGGACCCCATGTCTGAAGCGCGGCAAGTGGACGTGGTGGTCGTCGGACTCGGCGTCGGCGGCGAGGAGGTCGGTGGTCGTCTGGCCGCGGCCGGGCTGAACGTGGTCGGGGTCGAGAATCGGCTGGTCGGCGGCGAGTGTCCGTACTGGGGCTGCATCCCCACCAAGATCATGGTCCGGGCCGGGAACGCCCTGGCCGAGGCACGACGGATCCCCGGCATGGCCGGGAAGTCCAGCGTGGAGCCGGACTGGGCGCCGGTCGCGCGGAAGATCCGCGAACAGGCCACCGACAACTGGAACGACAAGGTCGCGGTCGACCGGTTCACCGGCAAGGGCGGCACGTTCGTCCGGGGCGCCGCGACCATCACCGGTCCCGGCCGGGTCCGAGTCGGCGACCAGGAATACCTCGCGAGCCGTGGCGTGGTCATCGCCACCGGCACCGTCGCGGTCGTCCCTCCGATCGAAGGCCTTGCCGGTACGCCGTTCTGGACGAACAAGGAGGCCGTCGAAGCCGCCACCCTCCCCGAGTCGATGCTGGTGCTCGGCGGTGGCGCGATCGGCTGCGAGCTCGCGCAGGCGTACGCCCGGTTCGGCGTCCAGGTGACCGTGATCGAGGGGTCCCCGCGGCTGCTCGCCATGGAGGAGCCCGAGTCGGGTGAGGTCGCCGAGGCCGCACTGGCCGCCGACGGCGTCCGCGTCCTCACCGGGGTGCGCGCGCAGAAGGTCGCCCACGACGGCGCTTTCCAGCTGACGCTCAGCGACGGCACCGTGCTGACCGGCGAGAAGCTGCTGGTCGCCACCGGCCGCACGGCCCGGCTCGGTCAGCTCGGCCTGGAGAACGTGGGGCTCGACCCGTCCGCCCGCTTCATCGCCACCGACGAGTGGATGCGTGCCGGTGACCAGCTCTGGGCGGTCGGCGACGTCGCCGGGCACGGCGCCTTCACCCACATGGCGATGTACGAGGCGGACATCGCGGTGCGGGACATCCTCGGCCAGGGCGGGCCGGCCGCGGACTATCGGGCGCTGCCGCGGGTCACGTTCCTCGACCCGGAGATCGGCGCGGTGGGCATGACCGAGAAGCAGGCCCGGGACGCGGGGCTGAACGTCCGGGTCGGCTACGTGCCGCTGAACCAGACGTCGCGGGGCTTCATCCACGGGCCGGGGAACGAGGGGTTCCTCAAGCTGGTGGCCGATCACGACCGTGGGGTGCTGGTCGGGGGGACGACGGCCGGCCAGTCGGGCGGCGAGATGATCGGGGCGGTGGCCGTCGCCGTGCACGCCGAGGTGCCGGTGTCGACGCTGCTCAGCCAGATCTGGGCGTACCCGACGTTCCATCGCGGCCTGGGTGAGGCACTCAAGCCGCTGGCCTGATCCTTTCCCTGTTCGCAGGGGCGTCGTCCGTCGGGCGTCGTCCCTGCGCTGTTTCCGCGTTTAGCTGCGCTGAGCTGCGGAGATACGGGACACTGGACCCCGATTTGGAGGACCAGGAAACCAGCGGGTAATGTTCTGCAGGCCGGTAGGGAAACGGGCGAGCGAGTTTCGGAGAAATCTGGAGCGCAGCGGCCGTCCTACCAAATCCTCTGATCACGAGACCACGGCAGTGCTGTGGGCTCGCTCGGCGGTGGCCGTGCTAGGTCAGATCGGTACGAACCGGGATTAACCGGTTGACAACGCCGAGCGGGCCGAGTAACGTAGAGCGAGTGCCCCGGGCGCCGGGCCGCGAGAGCGGAACGGTCGAAGGTGTGCGGTTGTTTTTTGAGAACTCAACA
>KL571202.1:4729-5042 GCA_000715855.1 Actinoplanes liguriensis | reverse complement strand
CTTTCCGCGAAAGCGGACAGTGGCCCGCGGTTCGCGAATGTCGAACCGGGGTGCTCATAGGCGGAGACACTGGCCAGTTTGACCCGGCAACGGCCGGCTTCCTAGTACAGCCTTTCGGGGCGTGGAACAGAGCTGGTGCGGCTGGTGAAGGCGACAAATAAAGCACCCTGTTGGGTATCTGAAAGAACAACCCGCGAAGGCCGGCTGTAGTGCCGGTGCCGTGTGAACGGTGGTTGGTCTTCAATGCCAGGCATGACCTGGCCCCACATACCGCCGGCTGTTGCCGGGTCTGGTGAGGCGGCCTTGAGGGTTG
>KL571202.1:4149-4482 GCA_000715855.1 Actinoplanes liguriensis | reverse complement strand
TGGGTTGGTCGTTGGTTGAGAATTGCACAGTGGACGCGAGCATCTTGTTTTTTGTGGTTAAGTTGTCAAGGGCGAACGGTGGATGCCTTGGCACCAGGAGCCGATGAAGGACGTGGTAGGCCGCGATAGGCCTGGGGGAGCTGCCAAACTAGCTGTGATCCCAGGGTGTCCGAATGGGGAAACCTGGCACGAGTCATGTCGTGTCATCCGCATCTGAATTCATAGGGTGTGTGAGGGGAACGCGGGGAAGTGAAACATCTCAGTACCCGTAGGAAGAGAAAACAAAAGTGATTCCGTGAGTAGTGGCGAGCGAAAGCGGATTTAGCCTAAACC
>KL571202.1:3667-3873 GCA_000715855.1 Actinoplanes liguriensis | reverse complement strand
CCTTGTGCGTGTGATACCTGTCAGGGGTTGCGCATGAGGGGTCGTGGGATTTCTTGTGGTTGGTCTGACAGCCTTCCGAGGAGTTACAAAGCTTGTGGTTAGTCGAATGGTGTGGGAAAGCCAGCCGTAGACGGTGAGAGCCCGGTAGACGAAAATTCCAAGCCTCCTTAAAGATTCTCCCGAGTAGCAGCGGACTCCTAGAATCT
>KL571202.1:2325-3390 GCA_000715855.1 Actinoplanes liguriensis | reverse complement strand
TCCCGAGTAGCAGCGGACTCCTAGAATCTGCTGTGAATTTGCCAGGACCACCTGGTAAGGCTGAATACTTCCTGGTGACCGATAGCGGACTAGTACCGTGAGGGAATGGTGAAAAGTACCCCGGGAGGGGAGTGAAATAGTACCTGAAACCGTTCGCCTACAATCCGTCGGAGCCTTTAGGGGTGACGGCGTGCCTTTTGAAGAATGAGCCTGCGAGTTAGTGGCATGTGGCGAGGTTAACCCGTGTGGGGTAGCCGTAGCGAAAGCGAGTCTGAATAGGGCGTTTTTAGTCGCATGTTCTAGACCCGAAGCGGGGTGATCTAGCCATGGGCAGGTTGAAGCGTGGGTAAGACTGCGTGGAGGACCGAACCCACCAACGTTGAAAAGTTGGGGGATGACCTGTGGTTAGGGGTGAAAGGCCAATCAAACTCCGTGATAGCTGGTTCTCCCCGAAATGCATTTAGGTGCAGCGTCGCGTGTTTCTTGCCGGAGGTAGAGCACTGGATGGTCTAGGGGGCCTACAAGCTTACTGAAATCAGCCAAACTCCGAATGCCGGTAAGTGAGAGCGCGGCAGTGAGACTGCGGGGGATAAGCTTCGTAGTCGAGAGGGAAACAGCCCAGATCGCCAGCTAAGGCCCCTAAGCGTGTGCTAAGTGGAAAAGGATGTGGGATCGCATGGACAACCAGGAGGTTGGCTTAGAAGCAGCCATCCTTTAAAGAGTGCGTAATAGCTCACTGGTCAAGTGGTTCTGCGCCGACAATGTAGCGGGGCTCAAGCACACCGCCGAAGCTGTGGCATTCACATTTTAGGTGTGGATGGGTAGGGGAGCGTCGTGCAGCGGGTGAAGCGCCGGAGTGATCCAGGCGTGGACGCTGTACGAGTGAGAATGCAGGCATGAGTAGCGAATGAAGGGTGAGAACCCCTTCCGCCGGATGACCAAGGGTTCCAGGGCCAGGCTAATCCGCCCTGGGTGAGTCGGGGCCTAAGGCGAGGCCGAGAGGCGTAGTCGATGGATAACGGGTTGATATTCCCGTACCCGCAAAGAAACGCCCAAGACGAACCT
>KL571202.1:479-2030 GCA_000715855.1 Actinoplanes liguriensis | reverse complement strand
GGTAGTAGTTTAGTGATGGGGTGACGCAGGAAGGTAGATGATCCCGGCCGGTGGTTGTGCCGGGGTAAGCGTGTAGGCCGTACCGTAGGCAAATCCGCGGTGCACATAGGCTGAGACGTGATGCCGAGCCGTTCTGGTGAAGTCATTGATCCTATGCTGCCGAGAAAAGCCTCTAGCGATGTTTCGAGCGGCCCGTACCCTAAACCGACACAGGTGGTCAGGTAGAGAATACCGAGGCGACGGGTGAACTGTGGTTAAGGAACTCGGCAAATTGCCCCCGTAACTTAGGGAGAAGGGGGGCCGGACGCGTGAAGCCACTTGCTGGTGGAGCGTGGTATGGCCGCAGAGAGCAGGGGGAAGCGACTGTTTACTAAAAACACAGGTCCATGCCAAGTCGTAAGACGATGTATATGGACTGACGCCTGCCCGGTGCTGGAACGTTAAGGGGACCTGTTAGCGAGCAATCGCGAGGCGGAGAACTTAAGCGCCAGTAAACGGCGGTGGTAACTATAACCATCCTAAGGTAGCGAAATTCCTTGTCGGGTAAGTTCCGACCTGCACGAATGGCGTAACGACTTCCCCACTGTCTCAACCACAGGCCCGGCGAAATTGCAGTACGAGTAAAGATGCTCGTTACGCGCGGCAGGACGGAAAGACCCCGGGACCTTTACTATAGCTTGACATTGGTATCTGAATTCGATTGTGTAGGATAGGTGGGAGACTGTGAAGCTCGGACGCCAGTTCGGGTGGAGTCATTGTTGAAATACCACTCTGTTGGGTTTGGGTATCTAACTTGCGGCCCTGATCGGGTCGAGGGACAGTGTCTGGTGGGTAGTTTAACTGGGGCGGTTGCCTCCTAAAGGGTAACGGAGGCGCCCAAAGGTTCCCTCAGCCTGGTTGGCAATCAGGTGTTGAGTGTAAGTGCACAAGGGAGCTTGACTGTGAGACTGACGGGTCGAGCAGGGACGAAAGTCGGGACTAGTGATCCGGCACTTGCGTGTGGAAGCGGTGTCGCTCAACGGATAAAAGGTACCCCGGGGATAACAGGCTGATCTTCCCCAAGAGTCCATATCGACGGGATGGTTTGGCACCTCGATGTCGGCTCGTCGCATCCTGGGGCTGTAGCAGGTCCCAAGGGTTGGGCTGTTCGCCCATTAAAGCGGTACGCGAGCTGGGTTTAGAACGTCGTGAGACAGTTCGGTCCCTATCCGCCGTGCGCGTTGGATACTTGAGAAGGGCTGTCCCTAGTACGAGAGGACCGGGACGGACGAACCTCTGGTGTGCCAGTTGTTCCGCCAGGAGCATGGCTGGTTGGCTACGTTCGGAAGGGATAACCGCTGAAAGCATCTAAGCGGGAAGCCTGCTTCGAGATGAGGTATCCCACCACCTTGAGTGGGTAAGGCTCCCAGCTAGACTACTGGGTTGATAGGCCGGAGATGTAAGCACGGTAACGTGTTGAGTTGACCGGTACTAATAGGCCGAGGGCTTAACCACCCTAAACATTTTACTTGCGTCCACTGTGTGATTCACAGCAAACGAACAACCACCCCG
>KL571202.1:0-149 GCA_000715855.1 Actinoplanes liguriensis | reverse complement strand
GTTGTTTCGGTGGTCATAGCGGAGGGGAAACGCCCGGTTACATTCCGAACCCGGTAGCTAAGCCCTCCAGCGCCGATGGTACTGCACTCGGGAGGGTGTGGGAGAGTAGGACGCCGCCGGACTCAACTTACAGAAAAGGCCCACCCCAC
>KL571201.1:22066-24923 GCA_000715855.1 Actinoplanes liguriensis | reverse complement strand
GCTGGGCATTCCCGCGAGTCCCGACATCACCCGGGCGGCGGTCGCGGCGCTCGCCGGCTCCCCGGAGGAGGAGGTGGCGCCGCTGCTGGCCGAGCTGGACCGCGTGCACCTGGTCGACGAGGTGCTTCCCGGGCGGTACGCGCTGCACGACCTGCTCCGGGCGTACGCGCGGGAGCTGGCCCACGAGCCGATCCGGGACGCCGCGCTGACCCGCCTGCTGGACCACTGGCTGCGGGCCGCGCAGGCCGCGGCGGCGACGGGCGCGATGGAGTTCTTCGCCGCCGAGCGCGAGACGCTGATCGCCGAGATCCGGCAGGCCGCCGCGGCGGGGCTGGACTCGCACGCGTGGCGGCTGGCGCACGCCGTCACCGAATACCTCGACCGCTCCGGCGCGTGGCAGCGCCTCGCCACGGTTCAGGAGATCGCGATCGCCGCCGCGCGTCGGGCCGGGGACCAGGCGGCCGAGGCCCGGTCGCTCTACGACCTGGGGTTCGCGTGCACGCACCTCGAACGGCACGAGGAGGCGCTCGGTCATCTGCGGGCGGCCCAGCGCATCAGCACGGGGCTCGGGGATCGTGCCGGGCTGGCCCGCATCCACCTGGAGCTCGCGCGGGCGCTGGCCCGGGTCTCCGATCACCGGGCCGCGCTCGGGCACGCGCGGCGGGCGCTCGCCCTGTTCGAGACGGAGAGGTCGTTGCCGGGACAGGCGCGGGCACTCAACGCCGCCGGCTGGTACCTCGCGCTGCTCGGCGAGCCGGAGGCCGCCCTGGACCTGTGCCATCGCGCGATCCGGCTGCACCGGCGCCTCGGCAACCAGCGGGGGCAGGCCGGGACCTGGCAGAGCCTCGGGTACGCGTACGAGCAGCTCGGCCGCCACGAGGAGGCGGTGACCTGCCACCGCAACGCCGTCGACCTGTGCCGGGCGCTCGGCGACCGGTACAACGAGGCGGACACGCTGCTGCACCTCGGCGACGTGCACCGCGCGCGGGGCGACGCCGGCGCGGCGTCGACGGCCTGGCAGGCGGCCCTGGAGATCTTCGAGGCGCTCGACCACCCGGACGCCGCGCAGGCCCGCAGCCGCCTGCTCGCCGGCGCGACGGCTTAGCAGCGGCTTTGCCAGAGCACTCTGACCAGCGAAAACGTGTCAGGGCCGACGCGCCCGGCGGCGCCTGGAGCATCGGGTCCGGACCGTGGGGCGTCGAGCAGCCGCTGCCGGCCGCGTTGCCCGTCGATTGGTTCGAGCCGGGCCGGGTGTCGTCGCAACACTCCAGGCGAGGAGCGGCCTCAGCGACAGGCCGCCGCCGGCCTCGCCGGACGCCCTGATCGCGGCAGTCGAGGGCGTTGGCCGGACGTGCCCGGTATCTCGGTGGACCCCCGATGGCCGATGGGGTGAGGATCTGGTCGTGTCCGTTCCCGCCGGCCAGGTCGATCACCGAGACATCGAGCACACGCTTCTTGCTATGGGGTGGACCCCGTGCGGTGCCGGCGACTGGGCGATCGCGTTGCGCTCGCCGGACGGGACGGCGGCCGCGCGGATCAGCCCGTTCGATCCGGCCGGCCCGTACACCGCGGAACTGTACCGGCAGGCCGGACACACTCGCAGGGTTCCCGACCTGTTCGTGCACCGCCGGCTGGTCGGAGGTGGTGACCTGCAGGTGATGGAATGGCTGCGGCCCGTCGTTGAGGATGAGGCCGTTGCGTTCCACCGGGCGATCGCCATGCGGGCCACGGAGGTTGCCGATCTGGTTGATGTCGTACGCCGGGTCCACGAACGGGCCCGGCGGGAGTTGCCCTGGTGCGGACCGCTGGATCACAACCCGGCCAACGTCATGCGCGCCGCGGACGGGCGGCTCGTTGTCACCGACCTGTTCTACGCGGACGGCCCGAACCTGTACGCGACCGCGGCCGCGAACCCCGACCTCGTCGTCGCGAAAATCCCGGAAGCCGAGCGGCGGTTCATGACCGAGATCCCCCTGGCGACATCCGGGCCCTGGGAGCCAGGGGCGCAGGAGGCAATGCGCGTCGGGCTCGCGGCAGCCGACGTCCGCAAGGCCGCGGCATAGCCTGTTCGCTGCCGTCCGAGCGCGCACTCTCGGCGACAGTTGAGTTAGTCGGTGGCAGGCAACGACCGAGAGTTTCCCGACCGCAGTTTCGTCGCCGTCGCCCCGGTCGGCAGTGGCGACCACTGGGGCTTCCCGGTGAACGACGGCCGTTGCGGTGAGCAGGTCTGATTCCACTTCCACGACGCCGGCGACGGTGAACTCGTCGCCGAGGACTTCCTTGAGTTTGTCGCCGGCCGCGGGCTCAAACCCTGAACACAGCCGCTTCAGGAGCCCCTCGACGCTGCCGGGGCAGAGAGCTACTTGCGGCAGTTGCGGCTGTTCCCGGTGTATGGCCGGTCCCGATGTTGCCAGACCGCGCTTGGGTGTGCCGTCGATCGTTAGTGTCATCGATCATGAAAGTCTGGCCGGAGCGCCCAAGCATGGCGGATGTCGAGTCGGTAGTGCGCGGCTATGTTGGCTTGGTGCGTGCGTGCGTGCGTGCGTGCGTGCGGGCCGGCTGGAAGATGCCGTCCAACTCGTGGATCAACCGTCTACCCGGCACATCCTCGCGTCACTACGGCGTGCCGCCGCCGAAGCTATCGCGGATCCGAACGACGCGATCCGCTGTCTCGGAGATGGTGGGGAGCAGGATCTGACCTGGTTGGGCGAAGTCGATATTGCCCAGGGCGTCCGCTGGAGTGAGACAGGTAGCCACGTCTGTGCAGATGTCACCTACCGGGGCGTAACTACCGAATTGGAGCTGTCCTTCTGGCTGAAGCCGTCCGCGTCCGGCTGGGTCGTCGCGGGGCCGGCTA
>KL571201.1:19996-21841 GCA_000715855.1 Actinoplanes liguriensis | reverse complement strand
AGCCGCCAGCATGGAAACTGCTCGACCGGCGGCGTCCCCAGGCGTCACCTGAGCGGCGAACCACCGACAGCGACGGCTCGTCGGCATTCGGTGCGCACGCTCAGCGGCAGATGACGATGACGCCAGGGGCTCGAGCGACGAGAGCAAAGCTGATGCGGAACCGGCTGTCGCTCGGCGTCGTTCACAGAGCAGCGGCCCCTATGCTGGCAAAAGTCCGACAAGAGCAGGAATCTTAACAGGAGAAAGCATGCGCAGCAATCCACCCTTTCATCCGGCAAAGAATGGCGAAAAGCGCACCCGCGCTCGATTGACTGTATAGAGCAGAAAGTCCCTATACCACGGGACTGCTCGATGCGGAGCAAGGCATTGGGCGACGGGACGGATTCGCCGCAATGGCTTCCGGCGAACGCGGAATGCGGGTCCGGCCGAGACGGCAGGGCTTGTTTCGTTCGATCAGGTCCTTCATGATCTACTAGCTGTATGCGGCGGCGAACTCTGGCTTCTCTAGGTGCGTTGTCGCTGGCGGCCGCGCTCACCGGTTGCACAGAATCAGCCGAATCCAAAGATTCGGTGCTGTCGGGACCCGTGGAGACGCCATCCCCCAACTCGTCCGAGTCGCAGCCGACCGTTCAGGACAGCGGTGACTACGGCTGGTTCGAGACGAACGGCGAGCTTACTGAGGGCTTCTGTTTCACCTGGATCGCTGGCCGTACGCCTGGCCAGGTACTCAAGAAGCTCGGTGGTCGTCGGCTCACTACAGCAGGCTGGACGAGTGACTGGGAACCCTTCCCCGGCCGGCAGCGTGGGGAGGCGGTGATGGCCGTGACCTGGATGCCGGGATGGTCGCTGATCGTCGAAAGCAACGGGGTACTCGCGCTCAGGGATGATCTTCTCAAACGACTATCGACACGGACGACCGTGGTGAGTCACTTCCGCAACGTTGAGCAGGACTCCCGTTTTTTGCTGGTCAAAAATGGTGACATCCGGGTCGCCTTCAATCCGTACGATCCCAGCGATCGGACCGGCAGCCACCCGGACGTCCTCCTCGCGGATATGCAAGCGGCCGGCTTCCCTGCGGACGGACAAGACAGTAACAATGATGAAGCAACCGAGTGCGCGTTTACGCTGACCGAACGCCTCACCGGAACACCGATGACCATCGCGTCATTGCATTCGGCAAAATACCTTGTCACGGCCGTATATGACGCCGACGTCGCCGCGTGGGAAGAGGAGAATCCCAACCCCGGGCTGCAGTCTGAATAACTTGGGCGAGGGAGATCTTCTGCCTCGCAGGACACGACTTGGTCGAACACCCACGGACGGAACCGGTGTGCTTTCGCAGGTCGGCGATACGAATTGAGTGCACTCCTCTCGGCAGGTCAAGGAACCGACCGTGGCTGCGCCACGGAGCCGCGTATCGCTGTCGGCTCGCGCACGGTCAGTGCCATGAGAGTAAACCCGCTGTCCGAAGCCGTTCGCCATCATTCGGGAGTGGCCCAAGTGGCATCATGCTGAGGTGCTCCTTACGCGGCGTTCCCGCCATGACCGCGTTGCAGCCTTGCTTGCCGCTCGCAGTGACGGCGACCTCGCGGCGTTGGTGCAGGCAGCGCCGCTCAAGGGCGTAGGCGTGGGTGGCGGCGCCTCGAGCATTGACATCGCTGGCGTGCCCGTGTTCGTCAAGCGGATCCCGCTCACCGACCGGGAGCTGGCTCATCCGCACAGCACGGCGAACCTGTTCGAGCTGCCAGCTCGTTGGCAATACGGCATGTATCGCCTGGCCGGTCCGAGTTTCGGCGCTTGGCGCGAGCTGGCCGCGAACCAGACCGTCACTGATGGACTCCTCGC
>KL571201.1:0-19798 GCA_000715855.1 Actinoplanes liguriensis | reverse complement strand
ATGTGTATAAGAGACAGGTAGAACACCGTGATATCGATGCCGTCGTCACCCAGTTCGGTGGCAACAAAGCCGTTCGCGCACGTTTGGAAGCGCTGGCGGGCGCCACCGCAAGCCTCGTTCTATTTCTCGAATATCTCCCCGACGGGCTGCCTCGCTGGCTGAGCGACCCGGTCGACAGAGCCGCAACGGTCGAGCGGCAACTGTTCGAGATGGTGGCATTCCTGCGTAACCGCAAGGTCCTGCACTTGGACGGACACTTCGGCAACATCCGAGCCGATGACGACCAGCTCTATCTTGTCGACTTCGGGCTTGCGACCTCACCGCGCTTCGATCTGTCGGAGGCCGAGCGCGCCTTTGCGGCGGCCAACTACGGTCACGATGCCGACTACGCTTCCATGCGGTTGGTGAACTGGCTGGTCACCTCGACATGCAGGTTGCCGATGCCGACCGGCAGCGGTCTCGTCGCCCGCAACCAGTTGGTACGCAGGTGCGCGACCGGCGACATCCCATCGGAGGTGCCGCTCCTACTTGCGGAGATCATCGCCAGACACGCACCCGCTGCCGCCCGAATGAACGACTTCTGTTGGCGCTTATTCGACGGGGATCTTTACGCCGAGTATCCCGGCGATAAGAGTGCGATGCAGATCCCAACGAAACGCGCGACTCGGGTAACCGGATAACGCCCTCTCATCGGCAAATCAGTGCATTTGATCTGTTGCTGGTTCGCCGGGGAAAGTGCGGATATTCCAACGGCCTGAATGGGTCGGACCGGCAGGTGGACTGTTCGTTGCTGAACGAATGCCTGATGGATGAGTCAGGTAGACACCATGCGCGTTCTTTCCTGCGCCTCGAAAAGATCGTCACCGTACCGGACGATCCATTCACCGAGTGCGCGCATCGGTCCATCGGCGAAGCTTCGCCCGAGGGGCGTCAGTGCGTAGTCGACTCGTGGGGGCGCCTCGGCGTACGACCTCCGGTCGAGCAGGCCGTTGGTCACAAGTCGGTGGAGCGCCTCGGTCAAAGCCTTGTCGCTGATGCCGCCGATGTTCGCCCTCAGCGTTCGGCGGCGTTGCGGTCCGGCGACGAGAGCGGCCAGGACCACCGGATCCCACAGGTGCGTGAACAGATCTGTTCCCATCCGCAACCGGCAGTCCGCCACGAAATCCCCGCGTCCGCCGTCCGTGTCACCAGACATTCCGCCATCGTGTCATGGCCGATGCACACCGGGCGGTAAGTAACGATCCGATCGGTGCACATCGAAGTCCCTAAGGTCTGATGCCATGCGTATCGGAATTCTCGGCACCGGAACCCTCGCCACAGCGCTCGCCACTGGCTGGACCCGGGCCGGACATGACGTCAGCATCGCCGGCCGCTCGTTCGAACGCGCGGAAGTCGCGGCGAAGGCGTCCGGGGCTCGTGCCCGATGGCTACCCGAGGTCGTCGACGCCGACGCCGTGCTGCTCTCCGTGCACTGGGAGGGCATCGCCGACATCCTTACGGCGGCCGGCGCGGTTGCCCGGTCACTCGCTGGGAAGCCGCTCATCGATCCAACGAACGCGGTTGAGCACGGCATCGGCGTGTTGAGGACCGAACGGGGACGGGCGATTGCTCATCTCGTCGCCGACCTCGCCCCCGGCGCCCACGTGACCAAGGCGTTTAATCTATTCCCCGCGACCACGTGGATGACCTCCGCGCCCTCACCGGTGACGGTCGCGATGTGTGGTAACGACCAGGGAGCGCTGGAGATCACCGGCTCGCTGGTCCGTGACGTCGGAGGCGTTCCTGCCGTACTCGGTGGGCTCGACCGGGCACGCCAGCTCGAGGAAGCCGCCGGATTCGTCATCTCACTGGCGTTCGCCGGCGTCGACCCGCAATCGGCAATCCCCGCGGTTCCCTCATCCGGAGCGGACGAGACTCCACAGCCAGCGGCCCGGCGGGGTGGCCGGTCAGCAGTCGGGGCAGTAGAGGTTCCCCAGTCTACGTAGGCGCGGTCGCCGCCTTTTCTCGGTAACGAGGGCGCGGCGGAACGCCGTGTCCAGATCGGCACGTCCGGGCTGAGGATCTCCTCGGCTCCGCCCGGCCATTACACGGTGCGCTCGATGCCTCGCATGCCCCCCATCAGCACGATCGCCGAGGTACTGGACAGGGCTTCAGGGTTGAAATCCTCGCTTGGCACGAACTCCCGCAGTAGGGCGTTCACCTGCGGTGCGGTGCTGGGGACATATCCCATGGTCCAGTCCGGGAAATCGCGTACGTCGATATCCTGCGCCGAGACCAGGGTGACGTTCCCGTGCCGTGGATCCGCGGCAATACGGCAAAACGTCGCCGTGACCTCCTGGCGGCCACCCTCCAGGCATTGCAGGAAATAGTTCCGGTTGAACAACAGAACACCGGTCAGAGCGTTGCGTTCGTTCTTCCTCCTCGCAACGGCGAGGATCGCCTCAACGCCGCCGGACCCGAGTTCCCGCTTCTCGCTGAAGTAGATCAGCCGCGACATAGTCATGCTTCCACGCTAGGGTCCGATGCCGCTGCTCGCGGGCAAACAGTCGAGCCGCGCCGCTCGCTGACCGCCTACGCTCGGCGGCGGGTCAGGAGACTTCATCCGGCCGAACCCCTGGTCTCAGCGTCATAGATGTCGGCTGTGAACGTTCCGGATTCGGTTGAAGCCCGGGTCGAGGCGGGCCGGCAGGCCGTGCGTGACGACGGGCGTGTTCGCGCGGAACTGCTGGAGGAACGAGGGCCTAGCCCGGGCGGGTGGTGCTGCCGCGGACCACCAGGCGCGGGGTCTCGGTGCGGACGCTCTCGCGGGAGCCCGGATCGGCGATCGCCGCGAGCAGGCTCGTCGCGACCTGGGCGCCGAGGGCGTACGTGTCGCGGGACAGGCAGGTCAGCGCCGGGTGCACGATCCGGGTCAGGACCGAGTCGTCGAACGAGACGATGGAGAGCTGCCGCGGCACCTCGATCCCCATCTCCAGCGCGACGCCGAGCCCCGCGGCCGCCATCAGGTCGCTGTCGTAGATGATCGCGGTCGGGCGCTCGGCCCGGGACAGCAGCGTCCGGGTCGCGGCGGCGCCCTGCGCGTCGCTGAAGTCGGTCGGCACCGACTCGGCGGCCAGCCCGCGGGCCGTCGCCTGCTCCCGCAGCGCCGACGTGCGCCGGGCGGTGTGCTGGTAGACCGGCGGCCCGGCGACGTGCGCGATCCGCTGGTGGTCGAGGGCGGCCAGGTAGTCGACGATGGTGGTCATCGCCTCGGCGTCGTCGGCCCAGACGCTCGGCAGGCGGCCGGGCTCGCCGGGCAGGCCGAGGGTGACCGCAGGCAGGCCGAGCTCGCGGACCACGGCGATGCGCGGATCGTCGAGCTGCAGGTCGACCAGGACCAGGCCGTCGACGCGGTGCTCGGCGGCCCAGTGCCGGTAGAGGTCGATCTCGGCCGCGGTGTCCCGGACGAGCTGCATCTGCACGGCGGAGCCGCCGGCCGAGATGACCTCCTGCATGCCGTACAAGATCTGGGTGTAGAACTGCTCGGAGCCGAGGGTGCGCGGGTCCCGGGCGAGCACGAGACCGACGACGCCGGCCTGTGCGCCGCCGAGCGCCCGGGCGGCCCGGTGCGGTCGCCAGTTCATCTCGCGAGCGACCTCGATGATGCGCGCGCGGGTCTGCTCGCTGACGCCGGGGCGGCCGTTGAGCGCGAACGAGACGGCGCCCGGCGACACCCCGACGCGTTTGGCGATGTCCGCGATGGTCGGCCTGTTTCCCACGGCGGCACCCTACTCCCGCTATAGCGTTTTAGCCAGCGAAACAGCCGATGAATAACCTGTGCCGCGGCCGTTGACTATAGCGCTTTAGTTCTCCACGATGATGTTTCGCCGACGTTTCCTGTTCGACGACGACCGATGCACAGGAGCCTCATCCATGCGAATCTTCCGGATTGCCGCCGCGGCGGTGCTGATGGTCAGCCTCGCCGCCTGCGGCGACGACTCCCCCACCACTGACAGCGACAAGATCACCGGCAACATCACGCTGCAGACCTGGGCCCTGACGCCCAAGTTCACCGACTACCTCAACGAGGTCATCGCCGGATTCACGGCGAAGTACCCGGGCACGAGCGTCAAGCTGCTCGACCAGCCCGGCGACGGCTACTCCGAGAAGGTCCTCGCCCAGGCGAGCTCGAACACGCTGCCCGACGTGATCAACCTGCCGCCCGACTTCGCCCTCCCGCTCGCCAAGCAGAACCTGCTGGTGGACGTCGGCAAGGGCGACGATCTGAGCAAGACGTACGTGCAGGGCGGCATCGACGCGTACAAATTCAACGGGGTCGACGGTGTCTACGGCTACCCCTGGTATCTCAACACCGACCTGGACTATTGGAACGTCAAGCAGTTCAAGGACTGCGGGCTGGACGCGAACACCCCGCCGGCCACCACGCAGGAGCTGTTCACGCAGGCCGCCACGATGAAGGCGAAGTGCCCGGACAACTTCCTGATGAGCCGCAAGCCGGACGTCTCCGACTTCGTCCGCGCGGGCATCAAGATCACCAGTGACGACGGCAAGCAGTTCGTCTTCAACACCGACCAGGCCGCCGCGCTGGTCGACCAGTACCGGGACGCGTTCGCCAAGGGCTACCTGCCGCCGAGCGTCCTGAACAGCGACTACCAGGGCAACTCGAAGCTGTTCACGCAGGGCAAGGTCGCCTGGACGACCGGCGGCGCGACCGGCCTCACCGACTTCCAGCGCGACAACCCGAGTCTCAAGGGCCAGGTCGCGGTCAGCAAGGCGCTCGACACCCCGCCGCTCTACGTGCAGGGCGTCAGCGTCTCGTCGAAGAGTAGGTACCCGGCGACCGCGAAGGCGTTCGCACAGTGGATCACCAACGCCGACAACCAGAACAAGTTCGGCCACCTGGTGAACATCTTCCCGTCGACGCTCGCGTCGGCGTCCGACTCCTACTTCGGCTCCGACGACGGCACGCCCGCGGGCAAGGCCAAGGCACTCGCCTTCGGCGAGCTCAAGGACGCCAAGAACCTCATCCCGTACGAGGTGAACGCCGACATGCAGAAGCTCCTAGACCAGCAGATCGCGCTGGCGGTGAAGGGCGACGTGACGAGCAAGAAGGCGCTCGACGACGCCGTCGCCAAGATGAACCAGATGCTCAGCCGCCAGTAATCACGAGCCGGTGGCGGTCGGAGGCCCCCGTATCTGATGTGTATAAGAGACAGGAGGCCCCCCGTATCTTCCGGCCGCCACCCCTTCACGGGGAGGACAAGCGTGAAGACACAACGATGGTTCACGCCGTGGGTGCTCACCATCCCGGCGCTGGCCTGGCTGCTGGTGTTCAGCGTCTGGCCCTCGATCAACACGCTGCGGCTGTCGTTCACGAACGCGAAGCCGCTCGGCGGTGACGTCGACTTCGTCGGGCTGCGCAACTACACCGACATGCTGCACGACGGCGACGTCCGGACCGCCCTGCTCAACAGCGTCGTCTACATGGCGATCTGCCTGCCGCTGCTGACGATCCTGCCGTTGTTACTCGCGGTTCTCGTGGAGAAGAGACTGCCCGGCATTTCGTTCTTCCGGACCGCCTTCTACGTCCCGGTCATCGCCAGCGCGGTGGTGGTCGGCCTGATGTGGACCTGGCTGCTCGACGACCGCGGCCTGATCAACAACATGGCGCGGGCGCTGCACGTCGTCGCGCAGCCGGTGCCGTTCCTGACCGACCGCTGGCTCGTGCTGATCAGCGCGATCAGCCTGACCGTCTGGAAGGGGCTGGGCTACTACATGATCGTCTACCTGGCCGCGCTCGGGAACGTGCGCAAGGACCTGCACGAGGCGGCCGCGATCGACGGCGCCGGGGCGGTACGCCGGTTCCTCACGGTGACGGTCCCCGGCGTACGGGGAACGATGTTCCTGGTCTCGATCCTGGTGAGTGTCGCCGCGCTCCGCGTCTTCTCCGAGCTCTACATCCTCACCGGCGGCAAGGGCGGGCCGGGTGGCAAGGATCAGTCGCTCGTCATGCTGATCCAGCAGTACGCCGGCGGGTTCTACGGCAACTTCGGCTACGCGTCCGCGCTGAGCGTGCTGCTCTTCGCGGTCACGCTGGTCCCGATGATCGTGCTGGCCCGGCTGAACAACCGGAGCGAACGATGAAGGCCCTGCGCTACTTCCTGCTCGCGTTCGTGCTGGTCATCACCGTCGGTCCGTTCCTGTGGGAGCTGTCCACCTCGCTCAAGGGCGCCGGTGAGGACATCTACACCCAGACGCCGAGCTTCGTCCCGCACCAGCCGACGCTGAACAACTACGCGAAAGTCGCCGACGCGATCCCGGTCTGGCGGTACATCGGCAACTCGCTGGTCGTCGCGGCGCTCACCGTCGGCGGCAACATCCTGTTCGCCACCACCGCCGGTTACGCCATCGCCCGCCTGCGCTTCCGTGGCCGCAGCGTGGTCCTCGGGCTCTTCCTGTCGACGCTGGTGCTGCCCGGCGAGGTGACGATCGTTTCGCAGTACGTCACGGTCCGCGACTTCGGGCTCGCCGACACCCTGGTCGGGGTCGCCCTGCCGGGGATGGTCGCCGCGCTCAACGTGCTCCTGATGTACAACGCGTTCCGGGCGCTGCCGCAGGAGATCGACGAAGCCGCGATCGTGGACGGCGCGACCGTTCCGCAACGGCTGCTGCGCGTCTCGCTGCCGGCCGTCCGGGGCACCCTCGCGGTCGTCGCGATCTTCGCCTTCATCCAGGCCTGGGACGACTTCCTGTGGCCGCTGATCGTGCTGACCTCGCCGGAGAAATACACCCTCACGGTCGGCCTGCAATACCTGTCCGGCACGTTCACGCAGGACCAGCGCCTGATCGCGGCCGGCACGATGATCGCCTTCATCCCGATCGCGATCCTGTTCAGCGCACTACAACGCTACTTCTTCCGCGGTGTCGAAGAAGGCGGCGTGAAGGGATGACCCACTCGATGCGATTCGGCGTCAACTACACCCCGTCGGCCGGCTGGTTCCACTCCTGGCTCGACTTCGACCCGGCCGCGGTCCGGCGGGACCTGAAGGCGATCGCCGGGCTCGGCGTCGACCACATCCGGCTGATGCCGCTCTGGCCGCACGTGCAGCCGAACCGTGGCCTGATCCGGCCGCGGGCGCTGGCCGACGTCGTCACGGTCGTGGACCTCGCCGGAGAGTGCGGCCTGGACGTCAACGTCGACGGACTCCAGGGCCACCTGTCCAGTTTCGACTTCGTGCCGGCGTGGCTGTCGTCGTGGCACCGGCGGAACATGTTCACCGATCCGGACGTGGTCGCCTCCACCGCGGAATACCTGGGGGCGCTCGCGGCGGCGGTGGCCGACCGGCCGAACCTGCTCGGCGTGACCCTCGGCAACGAGGTGAACCAGTTCGCCGCGGCACCGCACCCGTTCCCGCATCCGGTCACCGAGGAGGGCGCCGGGGTGTGGCTGTCCCGGCTGACCGCGGCGGTGCGGGCCGAGGTGCGGCCGTCGACGCTGGTCACGCATGCGATGTACGACGCGGCCTGGTATGACGACACGCAACCGTTCGGGCCGGCCCACGCCGTCGCGCACGGGGATCAGACGGTCGTGCACTCGTGGGTGTTCAACGGGGCGGCCCAGGCGTACGGCGGGCTCGGGGCGGGCTCGGTCCGGCACGCCGAATACCTGTGCCGGCTGGCGGCCGCGTGGCACACCGACGCGACGCGCCCGGTGTGGTTGCAGGAGGTGGGCGCGCCGACGAATGTGGTTCGTGAGCCGGATGCGGCGGACTTCCTGGAGGCCACTCTGCGCCACGTCGCCCGCATTCCGGAGCTGTTCGGTGTCACGTGGTGGTGCTCGCACGACGTGTCGCGGTCGTTGCTGGACTTTCCCGAGCTCGAATACGACCTGGGCCTGATCACCAGCTCCGGCAAGGTCAAGCCGACCGGCGTCCGCTTCGCCGAGACGATCGCCTCCCTTCGCTCTGCCGCCGCCCCTTCGCCGCGCGGGGTCGAGCAGCCGGTCGGGCTGGTGCTCGACGACACCGTGCCCGGCTACCGCGCCGCCGCCGGGCCGGCCCGTGAGTTCTTGCGAACCTGGCTTCACCTGGCGGGTGACGGCCCCGGCCCGCAGATCGTTCTCAAGTCCCGCGTCCACGACACCGCCCTGCTGGAAGCCCGCGGCATCCGCGTCCTGAAGGAGAGCAACTGACATGCACGACGACATCCCGCTCACCGTCGGACGGGCGACCCGGGTCCTCGCCGAACGCATCCGGCCGGCGATCCACACCGACGCCGTACCGCTGGAAGTTCATTGGCATTCGCTTCCGGGAGAGCCCATTACGCCCGCCGAGGGACTCGCTCTCGGCTACGAGCCCTACACCGTCGGCACGCCGTGGGGCCCGGCCTGGAACACCACCTGGTTCCACCTGCGCGGCGCGGTCCCGCCGGAGTGGCAGGGCCGGCGCGCGGAGGTCCTGGTCGACCTCGGATTCGACATCAACATGCCGGGATTCCAGTGCGAGGCGCTCGTCTACCGGCCCGACGGCACCCCGGTGAAGTCGATCAACCCGCGCAACCAGTGGATTCCCGTCGACGGGGACACCGTCGACCTGTACCTGGAAGCCGCCGCGAACCCGGTGCTGCTCGACTACCACCCTTTCCTGCCGACCCAGGAGGGCGACGTACAGACCTCGTCGTCGCGGCCGCTCTACACGACCCGGCGGATGGACCTCGCGCTCTTCGACGAGCAGGTGTACGAGCTGGCGCTGGACATCGACGTACTGCTGGAATTGCAGTCCGTTCTTCCGGCGACCGCCCCCCGGCGGATGCGGATCCTCCAAGCGCTCGACGACGCGCTCGACGCCCTTGACCTTCAGGACATCTCCGGCACCGCGGGTGCGGCTCGGTCTCTCCTCACCGACGTTCTCGCCGCCCCGGCCGAGCACAGCGCGCACCACGTGTCCGCTATCGGTCACGCGCACATCGACTCCGCCTGGCTCTGGCCGGTCCGGGAAACCATCCGCAAGGTGGCTCGCACGGCCGCCGGCATGACCGAGCTGATGGAGATCGACCCCGATTTCCGGTACGGCATGTCCAGCGCCCAGCAATACGCGTGGCTGAAGGAGCACCGGCCGGAGGTGTGGGAGCGCGTTCGCAAAGCGGTCAAGGACGGCAGGTTCATCCCGCTCGGCGGCATGTGGGTGGAGAGCGACACGGTCATGCCGACCGGGGAGGCGCTGGTCCGCCAGTTCACGTACGGCCAGCGGTTCTTCCGCGAGGAGTTCGGCATCGAGAGCAAGGGGGTGTGGCTGCCGGACAGCTTCGGCTACTCCCCCGCGCTGCCGCAGCTGATCCGGCGTGCCGGGTTCGACTGGTTCTTCACCCAGAAGATCTCGTGGAACCAGGTGAACAAGTTCCCGCACCACAGCTTCCTGTGGGAGGGCATCGACGGTTCGCGAATCTTCACTCACTTCCCGCCGATGGACACCTACAACTCGCAGCTCTCCGGAGCCGAACTGGCCAAGGCCTCCACCCAGTTCCGGGAGAGCCGGGTCGCGTCGCACTCGCTCGCGCCGGTCGGCTGGGGTGACGGCGGAGGCGGCACCACACGCGAGATGACCGGGCGGGCGGCCCGGCTGCGCAACCTCGAGGGCAGCGCGACGGTCGCGTGGGAACACCCGAACGACTTCTTCGCGAAGGCGCGCGCCGAGGTGCCGCACCCGCCGGTCTGGGTCGGGGAGCTCTACCTCGAACTGCACCGGGCGACGCTGACCAGCCAGCACAAGACGAAGCAGGGGAACCGGCGCAGCGAGCACCTGCTGATCGAGGCCGAGCTGTGGGCGGCGACCGCGGCCGTGCGTGCGGGTCAGCCCTATCCGTACGAGGAGATCGACCGGCTCTGGCAGCAGGTCCTGCTGCACCAGTTCCACGACATCCTGCCGGGCACGTCGATCGCCTGGGTCCACCGCGAAGCCGTGACGGCCTACGCCGCCATCCGCTCCGCGGCCTCCGCCCTGATCGAATCCGCCCAGAAGGCGCTGGTCGGAGACGGCGACCTCCCGGTGACGCTGAACCCGGCCCCCTTCACCCGCGACGGTGTCCCGGCACTTTCCGCCGCCGTGTCACCCTCCGCAGCCGCGACCCCGGCGTCACCCGCCGCGACCTCCGCCGGCGGAAAGGTCCTGGCAAATGAGCTCGTGTCGGTGACGATTTCCGACGAGGGGCTGATCACCTCGGCGATCGACCTGGCCACCGGCCGCGATGTGATCGCTTCCGGTCAGGAAGGAAATCTCCTTCAGCTGCACCAGGACTTCCCGAACATGTGGGACGCCTGGGACGTCGACCGCTTCTACCGCAACCGCGTCACCGACCTCCGCGAGGTGGAGTCCCTCACCTCCACCGGCAATGCGGTCACGATCGTCCGCGCGTTCTCCAAGTCCCGCATCACCCAGACGCTCACCCTCGCCCCGGGAAGCCGCGTCCTGCGCATCGACCAGGAGACCGACTGGCACGAGACGGAGAAATTCCTCAAGGTCACATTCCCCTTCGACGTACGGGCGGAGCACGTCGCCGCCGAGACCCAGTTCGGCTACCAGAAGCGGGTCACGCACACGAACACCAGTTGGGAGGCGGCCAAGTTCGAGGCGTCCATGCACCGTTTCGTCCTGGTCGAGGAGCCCGGCTTCGGCGCCGCCCTGGTCACCGACTCCACCTACGGCTACGACGTGAATCGCGACTCGCATCCCGAATCCGGAGTGACAACCACGGTCCGCCTGTCCCTGCTGCGGGCCCCACGTTTCCCGGATCCGGAGACCGACCAGGGCCACCAGACGTGCTCGTACGGCCTGGTCATCGGCGCCGACCCCGCGTCCGCCACCGAGGCCGGCCTGGCCATGAACCTCCCACCCCGGGTGGTGACCGGCGCCCACGGCTTCGACCCGCTCGTCTCCCTGTCCGGCGAAGGTCTCCTGATCTCCTCGGTCAAACTGGCCGACGACCGCTCCGGCGACGTGATCGTCCGCCTCTACGAGTCCCTCGGCCGCCGCGCGACAGGCACGCTCCACCTGCACACGGAGATCACCGCCGCCCACACGGCCACCCTGCTGGAACGCCCCGACGGCCCAGCCCTCCCAATCACCGACGAGGGCATCGCCCTCCGGTTGACCCCGTTCGAGGTCCGAACCCTGCGCCTCACTCGCTGACCCGTGCGGTCCGGCGGGTACTCACCCGCCGGACCGCCTCTCATCGCAGCACTTCCGAGCCGGAAGCATCGTCGAGAAGGTCGGCGAGGTCCGGCCGGGAATACGACGAGAAGACTTTCCCGATCTGTCCGATCAAGTAGTTGAGCTGTTCCTCGTTGAGTCCCCCGATGAAATCACCGACCAGTCCAGCGATCCTCGCCGAAGCACTCACCTCCGAACCCGTAGCGAAGGACTCGGCGATCTTGTCAAAGGGAGCCGGGCTGAAGTCGCCCGGCCTGTCCAGATGGTTCTTCAACCAATAGCTGCGGACCACCTCAGGCCGCGAGAAGACGTTCTCCCGGAGGAACTTGAGCTCCTCGAGATTCACCTCCCAACGCAAACGTTCGACGGCGGCTCGGCGCCTGATCTCCTGCATTTCGTTGTAGGTGTTCAGTACTTCCGCATCGACTTGCACCACAGCCTCAGCACTGACAATTCTGGTGTCAGCGTCGAGCGTGCGGATCCACTGCTGGCCGAGTTGGAGATTCAGCAACGCGTCCAAGTACTCGAAATTCGTGACATCCAGCCGCCCGGAGTGATCGGCGGCCCATCGATGCAGATCCCGTTTGGCAGCCAAGAAGGTCTGTTCCTCGCCGTACCAGCGCAAAGCGAAGGACACCGAGAACGGCAGACCATGTTCTTTACTGGACAGCTCCGTGCTGAAACGGCACTCCCGAACCTGCTGGGCCGCCAGCACCCGCGAAACACCTCCGCCACCGGGGTCCTCCCCGCCGGGAAACCACCGGCGGTACCAACGGTTCTCCGAAGCGGTCATCAGGCAGTTGCTCGCGGTTCGGCCGGGTCCGGGTTGGTCAGCGGATTGGCGTTGAGGAGTTCTCCGGCCAACCAGCTACGGAAGTCGCGCGCCCTAGGATCCTCCTCGTCGCCGAGGGGCGGGCCAAGAAGCGACGGAACTGCTCGCCGCTCAGGAGATAGGTGATGACGTCGGTGAGGGCGGTGACGGTCGCCGAACGCGGACGCCGGTCCACCGCTGACATATCGCCGACAACATCTCCTGCCGCGCGCAGGGTCAGAAGCGCCTGACTGCCGTCCACTTCACAACGGGTCGCCTTCACACAACCCGCGGCTATGACATGAACATGCTCAGTCGCATCACCCTGCCGTAGCAGCACCACACCGGCCTGGTACCGCACAGGAATCCCAACGGCACGAATACTGTGCCAGTCCGGTTGGGACAGGTAGGTAAAGAGGCCGACTCGGGGATGTATCGACAGATCTGAGTAGCAGCGCACATGCAGAGCGTAATAATCGACGATCGAGATCAGAACGGACTCATCTGGTCCAGCACCTTGGTGGCGACGGCAAGGATCTCGTCGACCTTCGGGAGGTCACGTGTGACCTCGTCCGCGGTGACCGCCGGCGCGGCTGCGGACGGGTATTCCACCTGGTTGCGGCGGCGACGCATGCGATCGAAAGGGCGGAGCACCGCGCCGAGCGGCGGATCGAGCTGGGCGGTGACCGCCTCCCGCACCGCGATGTGGCCGCCCCTGCTGGTGGCCCGCAGGCCCTGGTTCTCCAGCACCGCGGCCAACGCCTTCCTGGCCGCATCGTAAAGCAGCTGGTAGGCGCCGGCCGGGTCATCCCCGGCGATCGCCTCGGCCGAACCGACGTGGCGGCGAGCCTGCGCGAGCAGCAGATCGGCATGGTCACGGCTGGCCGGAACCCGCTCCAGCTCAGCCCGGGCGATCATGCCGTCGACGAGCTCACGGCCCTGCTGCCACCTCATGGCCATCTCCAATGGTGAAGAGCGGACGGGACCGCACCGACCCCAGGAAGGGATCTTCGTCGGTAGATCGCCAGGCGGCGACGGACACCCGGTGCGCATTCACCTCGCGGCCCAACCGGTGCTCCGCCGCTCGGGCGCGCTCGGCCAGGTCGTCCTCGTCCACGTCGCCGACCACCAGCACGTCGACATCCTGTGGGGGCGGACCGGGCTCACCGGCGTAGCGGGCCGCCCAGGACCCGAAGATGTACGCCTCCTCAACCCCGTCGAGCGAGCCGATCAGGTCACCGAGCACCGCCGCGGGCCCGTAGGACAACGCGAGTATTTCGGTCAGCGGGCGGGCCAGCCGATGGTCGATGTCGGCCCGCAGCAGCCGGAGATTGCCTCGCCGCGTCTCGGTCACCAGCCCCGCCCCGGCGAGATGCCCGGCCTCCCGGCTGACGGTCGAGGCCGAGACGTGCAGGATCCCGGCGAGTTCCGTCACCGAGTAGTCCGTCTCGGGGTGCAGGTAGAGCCAGGCCAGCAGCTCGCCCAGGAACGGCGAGCGCAGTAAAGGCAGCAACTGCGACCTAGATTGTTGCATAACCTGCACGATACCTTGCAGGTTATGCAAAGTTAGAGGTCAAGTGCGTCAGGAGTACTGCCGTCCACTCCAGCATGGTGAGGCGGGGGAGGACGGTGGGAGCAAAGGAGAAGTCTCGGGATCCGGCAACCGCGAGCTGAGTCGATCCGCGCACCCTGCGGCCAAAGATTCAGGGTGCGCAGATCGGCGTTGTCAGAAGAGCTTGGCGGCGGTGATGACGGTCTGGACGATGCCGTAGCCGAGCAGGAGCGCGACCAGGGCCCAGGAGACGGCGAGGCGGACCGTGGACGTGCTCATGCCGCCACCTGCGCCGCTCTCCGGGCGTTCGGCGGAGCCTGAGGATTCGCCGGCGAGCTCGCTCATGCGGCGGCCTCCTTCTCAAGGGCGGACGTGGCGGCCGCGGGCTCGTGCAGGGCGGCCGGGACGGGGCGGATCAGGAGGTTGGCGACGAAGCCGACAGCCAGGACGCCGACCATGGTGAGCAGGGCCGGCTGGTAGGCGGACGACGTCAGGGTGCCCGGTTTGCCCTCGGCGTCGAGGAAGCCGTTGACGATCAGCGGGCCCGCGACGCCGGCCGCGGACCACGCGGTGAGCAGGCGGCCGTGGATGGCGCCGACCTGGTACGTGCCGAAGAGGTCACGCAGGTAGGCGGGGACCGTGGCGAAACCACCGCCGTAGAACGACAGGATCACGCCGGCGAGCAGGACGAACAGCGGGATCGCGGAGTCGCCGACCGTGGCCAGGAGCAGGTACAGCACCATGCCGACGCCCAGGTACACCATGTAGATGGGCTTGCGGCCGATCAGGTCGGACGTCGTCGACCAGGCGAACCGGCCGGCCATGTTGAACAGCGACAGCACGCCGACGAATCCACCGGCGGCGGCGACCGCGACCGCGGACGTGCCGTTCTCCCGGAAGAAGTCCTGGATCATCGGGCTGGCCTGTTCGAGGATGCCGATGCCGGCCGTCACGTTGCAGAACAGCACGACCCAGAGCAGCCAGAACGAGCGGGACTTGATCGCGTTGGCGGCGGACACGCTGGCGGTGGTGATCATCGGCTTGACCTTCGCGGTCGCCGGGTCCCAGCCGGCCGGGCGCCAGCCGGGCGCGGGCACCCGGATGTTGGCGACGCCGAACATCATGATCAGGAAGTAACCGATACCGAGCGTGAGGAAGAGCAGGACCAGGGCGTGACCGTCGGCGACCGAGGTCGACACGCTGGAGTCGTAGCCGGAGTCGTAGTACGACAGCAGTTGCCGCGACGCCGGGCTGGCGACCAGCGCGCCGCCGCCGAAGCCCATGATCGCCAGACCGGTGGCCAGGCCGGGCCGGTCCGGGAACCATTTGATCAGCGTGGAGACCGGCGAGATGTAGCCGATGCCGAGGCCGATCCCGCCGAGCACGCCGTAGCCCAGGTAGACCAGCCACAGCTGGCCGGTGCCGATGCCGAGCGCGCTGACCAGGAAGCCGGCCGCCCAGAAGCAGGCGGAGACGAACATGGCCTTGCGCGGGCCGTTGCGCTCCACCCAGGTGCCGCCGATCGCGGCGGAGAGCCCGAGCATGACGATCGCGATGCTGAAGATGATGCCGATCGACGTCTGGCTGCTGTCGAAGTGGGCGATGAACGAGTTCTTGTAGACGCTGGTGGCGTAGACCTGGCCGATGCAGAGGTGCACGGCGAGCGCGGCCGGTGGGATCAACCACCGGCTGTAACCCTCAGGTGCCACGGTGTGTTTGTGATCGAGCGCGGATAACAGGGACATTTTTGACGCCTCCCCTCAGGCGCCCATCATCGAACGGGTTCGATCCGCGATGCAACTATCCACGCGTCAAACGTCAAGAACCCGATCAAAAACGGCCACGGTACGAGCTGTCAGCGGCCGCCTACGTCCACGTTGCGGGCCGCAGTGGCGAAAACCACACCTGTGAATATCGGCTGGCCGAGAGCGCTCTCCGAGGTGGGGCCGATGGGCGCGCTCGACCACCGCCGGGTCACCCGCCGGCTCGGCGCGGAGCGGCGATCCGCAGGTCGGCCTCGATCGCCGCGGCGGCCGTCAGCAGCGGCGGGAGCAGGCGCTCCCGGATCGAGTCGACCGTCGCGCGGGCGGCGTGGACGGAGACGTTGAGCGCCCCGGCCGCCGCCCCGGAACGATCCCGGATCGGGGCGGCGATCGCCCGCAGACCCTCCTCCAGCTCCTGGTCGACGATGGCGTGCCCGTCCGCGCGTACGCGCAAGAGCTCTTCCCGGAGGGCGCCGGGCGAGCAGATGGTCCGATCGGTGAGCGGCTCCAGCTTGGCCCGGTCCAGGTACGCGTCGAGCTCCGCCCCGGGCAGCGCGGCCAGCAGGACGCGGCCCATCGACGTCGCGTACGCGGGAAATCGGGTTCCGACGTTGATCGCGACGCGCATGATCCGGCTGGTCGGAACCCGGCTCACGTAGACGATGTCGTCACCGTCGAGAACGGACAGCGAGCAGGACTCGCGCACCTCGGCGACCAGGCGTTCCATGTGTGGCTCGGCCACCTCGGGCAGGGTCAGTCCGCCCAGGAAGGCATACCCGAGCTCGAGCACCCGAGGGGTCAGCGAGAACAGGCGGCCGTCGGTCCGGACATAGCCGAGATCGGTCAGCGTGAGCAGGAACCGGCGGGCCGCCGCACGGGTCAGCCCGCACTGCCGGGCGACGTCGCTGAGGGTCAGTTCGCGGTGTTCCGCGTCAAATGCACGGATCACCGCCAGTCCTCGCTCCAGCGACTGAACGTAGTACGGTTCCCGCGTCATCGGATGATCGACCCAAATCGTTGACGTGACACGAGCCACATCCTAGCGTTCTCTCTGAGAACTTCCGTTCGTCATGCGCACACATTTTACGGAGGAATAGATATGCGGCGGCGTTTGATCGCGGGCCTGGCACTGGCGCTGGTGGCCAGCACGGTCGCGGCCTGCGGTTCGGACAAGGACTCAAACGGGTCCGGTGGCTCCTCCGGGGGCGTGGACAACGTGACGGTCGGGGTCATCCCGATCATCGACGTGGCCCCGATCTACCTGGGCCAGTCGAAGGGCTTCTTCAAGTCCCGCAACATCGAGCTCAAGCTCGAGTCCGGCCAGGGTGGCGCGGCCATCGTGCCCGGCGTGGTCAGCAACAGCTTCCAGTTCGGGTTCTCCAACCTGACCTCGCTGATGATCGCCCAGACCAAGAACGTGCCGATCAAGGCGATCGCGGCCGGCGTCTCGACGGTCGGCGAGCAGGGCAAGGACTTCGGCGCCCTGGTCGTCAAGGCCGGCAGCCCGATCAAGACCGCCAAGGACCTGGTCGGCAAGAAGGTCTCGGTCAACACGCTGAAGAACATCGGTGACACCGCGACCCGCAACTCGGTGCGCCTGGCCGGTGGTGACGACAAGGCCGTCAACTTCGTCGAGATGCCGTTCCCGAACATGCAGGCCGCCCTGGAGAAGGGCGACATCGACGCCGCGTGGGTCGTCGAGCCGCAGCTCTCCGCGATCAAGGCGGCCGGTGGCACGGAGATCGCCTCGACCTTCGTGGACATCGACCCGAAGCTGACCATCGCGGCCTACTTCACCTCGCAGAAGCTGATCGCCGACAAGCCCGACCTGGTCAAGCGCTTCACCGAGGCGATCAACGAGTCGCTGACCTACTCGGACGCCCACCCGGACGAGGTGCGGCAGATCCTGACCACGTACACGAAGATCGACGACAAGACGCGCGCCGCCGTGGTCCTGCCGAAGTGGCCCACCGAGATCAACAAGGCGTCCGTGCAGAAGGTCGCCGACCTCGGCACCAAGGACGGCATCTTCGCCAGCGCCCCGGACCTGGGCAAGCTGCTGCCGTGACATCCGCTCGTCGTGGCAACCCGGTCCTGCTCGGCCTCGCCGGGCTGGCCGGGTTGCTTCTCATTCTCGAACTGCTGCCGCGCATCGGCCTGGTCGACGAGCGGTTCCTGCCGCCGACCAGCCGGATCGCGTCCGCGCTCGCCGACGAGGTGAGCACCCCCGTCTTCTGGCAGTCGCTGTGTATAAGAGACAGGCTCGGTGCCGGTGCTGCGCGCGCTGACCGCCTCGACCGTGGAGTTCCTGCGGCCGATCCCGTCGGTCGCGCTGATCCCGCTCGCCGTGCTGCTCTACGGCACCGAGCTGGGCTCGACCCTGCTGCTGGTCTGCTACGCCTCGTTCTGGCAGGTCCTGGTTCAGGTCCTGTACGGCGTCGCGGACGTCGACCCGGTCGCCGAGGAGACCGCTCGCAGCTTCCGGTTCTCCGCGTGGGGCCGGGTGCGCTACGTCCTCTGGCCGACCGCCCTGCCGTACGTCTTCACCGGTTTCCGGCTCGCCGCCTCGGTGGCCCTGGTCCTGGCGATCACCGCCGAACTGGTGATCGGCGCGCCCGGGCTGGGCAAGGAGATCGCGACCGCGCAGGCCTCGGACGCGGTGGCGACCATGTACGCGCTGATCGTGGTGACCGGCGCGCTCGGCGTGATCATCAACGTGCTGACTCGTACCGGCGAGCGCCGCCTGCTCGCCTGGCACCAGTCAGTCCGGGGCGAGGTGAGCCTTTAATGGCCGTACTGCGGAAATTGGGTTTTGCCCTCGCCCTTCCGATCGTGCTGTTCGCCGGGTGGTACCTCCTCAGCAGCGGCAGCGAGAACTTCTACTCGCCGCCGCTGCGCACCATCCTGACCGCGTTCGGTGACACCTGGACCCTGGACCGGTTGCGCACCGACGTGGTGCCCAGCCTGCTCCGCCTGCTCGTCGGATACCTGCTGGCCGCCCTGATCGGAATCGGGCTCGGCGTGGCGATCGGTCTCAACCGGCGGCTACGCGCCGTCCTCGAACCGGTCCTGGAGTTCTTCCGGGCCATCCCGCCGCCGGTCCTGGTACCGGTGATCATGCTGTTCGCCGGGATCGGCGACGGCATGAAGGTGATCGTCATCGTGTTCGGCTGCATCTGGCCGATCCTGCTCAACACGGTGGAAGGGGTGCGCGCGACCGACAGCGTGGTGCTGGACACCGCCCGCGCCTACGGGGTGACCGGCACCGCCCGGCTCACCCGGGTGATCCTGCCGTCGGCCTCCCCGCAGATCGCGGCCGGCCTGCGTCAGGCGCTCTCCATCGCGATCATCCTGATGGTGATCAGCGAGATGTTCGCGTCCAGCAACGGTCTCGGCTTCACGATCGTGCAGTTCCAGCGCAGCTTCGCGATCCCGGAGATGTGGAGCGGGATCATCCTGCTCGGCCTCCTCGGCTTCGCACTCTCGCTGTTGTTCCGGCTCGCCGAACGGTGGGCGCTGCGGTGGTACGAGGGGCTGCGCGCGGCGCAGCGCCGGGCCGGATAGGAGGGCCACAATGCTCGAAGTGAAAGGCCTGCGAAAGGTCTACAGTTCCGGCAGCCGGGAGGTCGAGGCGCTGCGCGACCTCACCTTCACCGTCGACAACGGCGACCTGGTCTGCCTCGTCGGCCCGTCCGGCTGCGGCAAGACCACGCTGCTGCGCTGCATCTCCGGCCTGCTCACGCCGACCTCCGGGTCGGTCAAGGTCAACGGCAACCCGGTCACCGGGCCGCCACCCGGCATGGCCGTCGTCTTCCAGGAGTACGGGCGCAGCCTGTTCCCCTGGATGAGCGTGCGGGACAACGTCGAACTGCCGCTCAAGCAGAAGAAGGTCGACCGCGCCCGCCGCAAGACGCTGGTCGACACGGCACTCGACGCGGTCGGCCTCAGCGGCACCGCGTCGGCGTACCCGTGGCAGCTCTCCGGCGGCATGCAGCAGCGCGTGGCGATCGCCCGCGCGGTCGCGTACGAGCCGCAGACGCTGCTGATGGACGAGCCGTTCGCGGCCGTCGACGCGCAAACCCGGGCCGACCTGGAAGACCTGGTCCGGGCGCTGTGGCAGCGGCTCAAGGTGACCGTGCTGTTCGTCACGCACGACATCGACGAGGCGGTCTACCTCGGGCGGCGCGTGGTCATGCTGTCGTCGTCGCCGACCGTGGTGCAGGACGAGCTCGTGGTGGACCTGCCCGCTGAGCGGGATCAGCTGCACACCCGGGCGGATCCGAGGTTCATCGAGTTGCGGACGCGGGTGTACGAGCAGATCCAGCTCGCCAAGAAGGCTGCGGCCAAGTAATAGAGGGCGAGGCGGCCCGGGCCGTCTCGCCGTCTGCCCCTGTTCGCTGACCGCGGTACAGCGGCCCCTGTCTTCCACCAGGAGTACGCCGGCACGTCGGGCACCTGGACATCGTCG
>KL571200.1:49852-52356 GCA_000715855.1 Actinoplanes liguriensis | reverse complement strand
ATGTGTATAAGAGACAGGGCCGCGAGCCTCGCGTTGCTGCTCACCGCCGCGATCGGGAGCGTGGTGACGCTGACCGCCGCGTGGTGGTTCCTTACTCACCGGCGCCTGGCGCGCTGGACGGCCGGCGTGGTGGCGCTGCTGTCCCCGGTGGTGGTGGCCGTTCTCTACGCGCGGGCGAACCTGATCCCGGTCGTCGTCGCGTTCGGCCTGCTCTGGTCCGGCGCGGTGACCGCCGGCCGGCGCGCCCTCGCCTCTCCCGCGGCGCCGGAGGCGTTCCCGGCCTCGGCGCCGCGGCGACCGTTCCTGATCATGAATCCGCGTTCCGGCGGCGGGAAGGTCGGCCGTTTCCGCCTTGCCGAGCGGGCGCGGGCGCTGGGCGCGGAGGTGTTCCTGCTGGACGGCCCGGCGGTGGACGTGGCCGCGGTCGCCCGGCAGGCCGTGCTCGACGGCGCGGACCTGCTCGGTGTCGCCGGTGGGGACGGGACGCAGGCCCTGGTCGCCGGGATCGCCGCCGAGCACGACCTTCCGTTCCTGGTGATCGCCGCGGGGACCCGCAACCACTTCGCGCTGGATCTCGGGCTGGACCGGGAGGATCCGGCGGCCGGCCTGGACGCGCTCACCGACGGCGAGGAGCTCCGGGTCGACCTGGGACTGATCGGCGATCGGACGTTCGTGAACAACGCGTCGTTCGGCGCGTACGCGGTCGTGGTGCGGAGCCCGGAGTACCGGGACGCGAAGATCGGCACCGCGCTCGACCTGCTGCCGGCCGTCCTGAACAGTCCCTCGTCGCTCCGGCTCACCGTCAACGGCGCCACGCTGACCGGACCCGAGGCCGTGCTGATCAGCAACAACGCCTACCGCACCGACTCCGGGCGGCGGCCGCGGCTGGACCGCGGCGAGCTGGGGGTCCTGGCGATCGCCGTCCACCGGCGGCACGGCCTGACCGTCACGACCGCGCGGGAGGCGATCGTGGACGCGGCCGGGCCGACCGCTCCGGTCGGCGTGGACGGCGAGGCGCTGGAGCTGCCCACCCCCGTACGCCTAATTATTTGTCCTTCTGCCTTGAGGATTCGCGTGCCCCGGCAGCGCCCCGGACCACCCACAGCTCCCCCGCACCTGGACTGGAAACGGTTGCGGCGGCTGGCTGGGCTAACCGGCTTCGCCTCCGGCTCGCAGGCATTGCGCCCTTGACGGCCGACGTCGAGAGGCCCGAAAAAGACCACGGCTACGCCTAGTCTTTTTCGGGCCTCTCGACGTCGGCGGGCGCAATGCGTGGTGGTTTCAGTTAACCCCGCGCGAACCACGGCCGAGCGTTACCCATCACTGCGGCGGGAGTGCGGCGTTGGACCCCTTGGGGCGAAACGCCCAAAGCTGACACTCCTCCTCGAAAGGCCGCGTAGATCGATGGAAGCGTCTCGCCCACCGTCCTCCGATGTCGCGCACTACCTGGGCGCGGTTCGCCGGCACTGGTGGATCGCCCTGGTGGCCATGGCCGCCGGGCTGGGCACGGGCGCCGCGGTGACCAAGTCCCTGCCCCGGGTCTACGAATCCTCCTCGTCGGTCCTGGTGCAGGCGGTCGACCAGGACGTCAACGCCCAGGGCGGCCGGACCAAGGGCTCGGTCAACCTGGACACCGAGGCCCAGCTGGTCGGCTCCGGCGCGGTCGCCGCGAAGGCCGCCGCGCTGCTGCGCACCGATGTCGCGCCGGTCGAGCTGGCGCACTCGGTGTCGGTGCAGGTCCCGGCGAACACCACGGTCCTGGTGATCACGTTCCAGGCGGACAGCCCGTTGAAGGCGCAGGCCGGCTCGCACGCGTTCGCCGAGGCCTACCTGCGCAACCGGGAGGAGTCCGCCCGCTCGGTCCTGGACAAGCAGATCGCCTCGCTGAATCTGAAGGTCCGGCAGCTCACCACTGCCCTCACCGGGATCAACGCCAAGCTGGCCCAGGCCCGCCGGGGCAGTTCGATCGAGAGCAACCTGCTGAGCCTGCGGAGCAACTCGCAGAACCAGCTCAACAACCTGACCGGGCGGCTCAACGAGCTGACCACCACCACCGTCGGGGCCGGCGCGATCATCAGCGACGCCCGCCTGCCGGACACCCCGTCCAGCCCGAACACGCTGCTGGACATCGCCACCGGCGGCATGATCGGGCTGCTGATCGGGCTGGCGCTGGCGTACCTGCGGGAGCGGTTCGACAGGCGACTGGTCACCGCGATGGACGTCCGAGACCGTGGGCGGGTGCCGGTGCTGGCCGCGCTGGACGAGCGCACCACCCCGCACTTCGACGACGTGCTGCAGCCGTACGGTCCCGGCGGCCGGGTGTTCAACCGGCTGCGCAACGAGGTGCTGGCCAGCCTGGACGAGACCGACCGGGTGATCGTGGTGACCGGCACCAGCCGGGGCTCGGCGAGCACGCTCGTCGCGGCGAACCTGGCCGCGGCGCTCGCCCGTACCGGAAGCGATGTGGTTTTGATCGGCGCCCACCTGCCGGACAGTGTCGTGGA
>KL571200.1:49385-49663 GCA_000715855.1 Actinoplanes liguriensis | reverse complement strand
GACAGTGTCGTGGACGCGGCGCCCCTGGCCAGGATGCTCGGGGTGGCCGCCGTGCCGGGTCTGTCGGAGCTGCTGGCCGGCCGGGTCGGGCTGAACCGGGTGCTCCAGCGCACCCCGCGCATCCCGTCGCTGCGGGTGATCCCGACCGGCGGTTCGGCGACCGCGGCCGGCCTGATGCAGTCGCAGCGGCTCCGGGACACCCTGGACGCGCTGCGTCAGCAGGGCGGATACGTGGTGATCGAGGCCCCGTCCACGAGCAGCAGCGCCGACGCGCAGAG
>KL571200.1:46651-49103 GCA_000715855.1 Actinoplanes liguriensis | reverse complement strand
CGCAGAGCCTGGCGAGCTTCGCCGACGCCGCGATCCTGGCGGTCGAGCTGCGCCGCACCGGCCGCCCGGCGCTGGTGGACGCCACCGAGCAGCTCCAGCGGGTGGGCACCCGGCTGCTCGGCGCGGTGGTGCTGCCCCGGCTGGCGGCCCAGCGTGCCGGAAATCTCTCCGCCCCCGCCGTCACCCTGCCCTCGCCCGGCGTGGAGCCGGTGATCGAGGAGGCCACGCTGCAGATCACGCCGCCGGCGGACCGTGGCGAGCCGGTCTCCGCGGCGGTCCGCCCGCGGCCGTCCGACGAGGACTCCGAGCCGGCCGTCGACATGTCCGGCCCGGGCGCCACGGACGGCGACGAGAAGTGACCACGGTCGCCCCGGCGGCTGTGCCCGCCGGACCGGCGCCTCGCACGGCCGGGAAGGACCGCACGCTGCCGGCCTGGCCGGTCTCCGGGATCCTGCTGCTCTACCCGCTCTGGTGGGCGCTCGGCCTGGGCGTGCTGATCTTCCCGCTGATGGCGGCGCCGATGCTGTTCCTGCTGGTCCGGCGACGGGCCGCGGGCCGCCCGTTGCATCTGCCACCGGGTTTCGCCTGGTGGTTGATCTTCCTGGTCGCGGCGGTGGTGAGCATCGCCGCGCTGGGCGCGGATCCGGCCGGGACGGTGATCGAGCGGGCCGCCGGGCGACTTCCCGCGGTCATTTACAAACTTGCGATGTACGTCTCCCTGACCGTGCTCCTGCTCTACGCCGGAAACCTGACCGAGCGTGAGCTGTCCCGGCGCCGTCTGGTCCGGCTGCTGGCCGGCATGTTCGTGCTGACCGTGGTGGGTGGGCTGCTCGGCATGGCGGCCGGGAACTTCGAGTTCACCTCACCGGTGGAGTGGCTGCTGCCGCACGGCATCCGGACCAAGGGGTTCGTGCGGTCGCTGGTGCATCCGTACGCCGCGCAGATCATGGACATCGTCGGTGGCGAGGCCCCGCGCCCGGCCGCGCCCTGGGGTTACACCAACACCTGGGGCAACAACTTCTGTCTGCTGGTGAGCTGGCTGCGCTGGTGGCCGCCGCGGCGACCACGAGCCGGCGCAAGAAGACGTTCGCCTGGCTCTGCCTGCTGGTCTCGATCGCCCCGGCGGTGGTCTCGCTCAACCGGGGCCTGTGGATCGGGCTGGGGGTCGTCCTGCTGTACGTCTCGGCCCGGTACGTCCTGGCCGGCAAGCTCTGGGTCCTCGGCGCCCTGGCCCTGACCACCGCCGCGATCTCGGTGGCGCTCGCCGCCACCCCGCTCGGCTCGACCGTGCAGGCGCGGCTGGACAACGGCAAGTCGAACGGCGTGCGCGCGTTCCTCACCGAGAAAGCGGTGGAGGGTTTCGCGGACTCGCCGGTGATCGGCTACGGCGGCACCCGGAACACGCTCGGCGGGCGCAACTCGATCACGGTCGGCGAGAGCTCCGAGTGCGAGCGCTGCGGCAACTTCACGATCGGTGGGAACGGGCAACTCTGGCAGTTGCTCTACTCGCACGGCGCGGTGGGCACCGTGGGTTATCTGGGCTTCTTCGCGTACGGCCTGTGGCGGTTCCGCTCCGACCGCAGCGCGATCGGGGTGGCCGGCGGCGCCGCGCTGGTCAGTTCGTTCTCCGCGATGCTCTGGTACAACTCCCTGGTCACCCCTCTGGCCTTCATGGTTCTGGCGTACGCGCTCCTGTGGCGCAACTGGATCGAGGGGACCTCCGGCATGAGCGACCGCACCGAGCGGCAGTCCCCTGAAGTGAACAACGGCCTCGCAGGCGAGGGCCGGGAGCGCATGCGAAAGGCAGGCACCGCTTGAGTCCGGTAAAGACCGCGCCCGCTGAGTTGACCGCGGGTGACGCCGCACTGCGCACGCAGTATCTGACCGAGGTCCTCGCGCTGCTCTATCCGCAGCCGTGCCGGACCGCCCGCGAGGACGACGGCGATCGCAGCCTGATCGCCGAGTACCTCGTGGTCCCGAACGCGCACCGGCCCCGGCTGCTGGTCCCGAACGCGTCCCCGTCGGTCGCCGCCGCCGCGGTCCGCCGGTACGCCGAGCCGCAGTCCCGGATGGCCCGCCTGAAGCGCAACGCGGTGGTCGCCGCCGTGCACGCGCGCGCCGACCGGCTGGTGTTCCGCGACCGGATCCGGGTCACCGGCCCGGTCTCGGCCAGCATCGACGGATACCTCAGCGACGCGCTCAGGCGCGATTTGTCAGTAAGTGTCCACATCGGTCCGGCCCGCGCCAACCGCAAACCGGTGCTCCAGCTCCTCACCCCCGAGGGCGAGACGTTCGCGTTCGGCAAGATCGGCACCGGCCCGCTCACCCAGCGCCTGGTCCGCGCCGAGACCGCCGCCCTGAACGCGCTCGGCACCAGCGGCCTGACCAAGCTGACCGTGCCGCGGGTGCTGCACGCCGGGCAGTGGCGCGGCCTGCAGGTGCTGGTCCAGTC
>KL571200.1:46238-46364 GCA_000715855.1 Actinoplanes liguriensis | reverse complement strand
AGTCGGCGCTGCCGGTCTGGCTGCCCCGGGCGACGCTGACCCCGCGCCGGCTCACCGCCGCGATGCTCGACATCGCCGGGTGCTGCGGATACACGACCGGGCCGCTGACGCAGAGCTCGTACTGGC
>KL571200.1:34431-45970 GCA_000715855.1 Actinoplanes liguriensis | reverse complement strand
ACGACCGGGCCGCTGACGCAGAGCTCGTACTGGCACGAGCTGCGCGCCCGACTCGCCGCGGTCAGTGAGCGCGCCGAGGGCGCCTCGCTGAGCGCCGCCGTGGACCTGCTCGCCGCACACGGCGGGGAGACCACGCTGCGGTACGGCGCCTGGCACGGCGACTGGGCCCCGTGGAACATGGCGAACCTCGCCGACGCGCTGCTCGTCTGGGACTGGGAGCGGTTCGCCACCGGGGTGCCGCTCGGCTTCGACGCCGTCCACCACGAGCTGCAGAAACGTATCCAGAGCAGTGGGGACGCGCGGGGCGCCGTGGAGGCCACCGTGCGCCGGGCCGACGAGTTGCTCGCCCCGTTCGGGGTGGCGCCGGTGGCCCGTGAGACGACCGCCCTGCTCTACCTGGTCGACCTGGCCGTGCGCTATCTGACCGACCGGCAGGCCGAGGCCGGCGCCCGGCTCGGTGTGCTCGGCACCTGGCTGTTGCCGGTGCTCATCCGGCGTGTTGAGGAGCTTTGATGAACGTCCGCAAACTGCCCGCCCCGATGAAACGGGTGGTGCACCTGGGCTCCCGCTCCTACGGACGGCTCACCTCGGAGCACCGGATGCTGCCGTCGTTCCTGATCTGCGGCGGCCAGCGGTGCGGCACCACGTCGCTCTACCGAGCGCTGGCCGCCCACCCGGCGGTGCTCAAGGCCGTGCTCCACAAGGGCGTGCACTACTTCGACACGTCGTACCACCGCGGGATCGACTGGTACCGGGCGCACTTCCCGGCCCGGCGGTCGGGCGAGCGGATCGCCGAGAAGCACGGCGTGCCGGCCCAGACGTTCGAGTCCAGCCCGTACTACATGTACCACCCGCAGGCGGTCGCTCGGATCGCGCACGACCTGCCGTACGCGAAAATCGTGGTTCTCGTCCGGGACCCGGTGGAACGCGCCTACTCCCAGCATCACCACGAGGTGGCCCGGGGTTTCGAGACCGAGCGTGACTTCGGCGCGGCGGTCGCGCTGGAGCCGGCCCGGCTGCACCGGCAGGAGGAGCGGCTGGCCGCGGATCCGGCCTACTACAGCTTCGCCCACCAGCACCACGCCTACCGCGCCCGCGGGGAGTACGCCCGCTACCTCAGCGTGATGGCCCAGCACGTCGGCCGCGAACGCATCCACGTGGTGGAGAGCGAGCGGTTCTTCAGCGACCCGGAGCCGGTCTACGACGAGGTCTGCGCGTTCCTCGGGTTGCCGCCGAACCTCGAACGCCCCACCTTCGAGCAGCACAACGCCCGCCCCCGGCAGGCCGACATGGACCCGCAACTGCGCAACGACCTGGTCACCTACTACCAGCCGCACGACGAGGCCCTCGCCGGCTGGCTGGGGCACACGCCGATCTGGCGCCGCCGGTGACGGTGCTCGCGCCGGAGTCGGCCAAGGGAACGCGCGGCGCGGCCCGCGGCGGACTCGCCAACATGATCGGATCCGCCCTGGCCGGCGGCGTCGGGGTCGTGGTGACCTGGGTCGTCGCGCGCCGCCTGGGCCAGGCCGAGGCGGGCGCGTTCTTCTCCGCCACCGCCGCGTTCGTGCTGGCCGGCGGCCTGGCCAAGCTCGGCACGAACACCGGCCTGGTCTACTGGCCGGCCCGGCTGCGCGCCACCGGCCGCGACCATCTGCTCGGCCCGTGCCTGCGTACCGGGCTACTCCCGGTCGTCGTGTTCTCGCTGGTCCTGGCCGTGGCGATGTGGATCGCCGCGCCGGGGATCGCCCACGGCGTGCCGGGCGTGGCCGACGGCCTGCGCGTGCTGGCCCTGTTCATCCCGTTGCAGGCGCTGACCGACGTGCTGCTCACGGTGACCCGCGGATACCGCTCGATGCGCCCGACGGTCCTGATCGACCGGGTCCTGCGCAGCTGCCTGCAACTGGTCGCGATCGGCGCCGCCGGCCTCTTCGCCGCCGCTTCGCTGCCGGCCTTCGCGATGGCCTGGGCGGTTCCCTACCTCCCGGTCACCATCCTTTCCGCGTACGCGGCCCGGAGCGCCTACCTCGCGGGCCGTCCCGCCGGCACGACCAGCGAGCCGGCCGAACGCCGCCGCCTGCGCCGCGAGTTCTGGCTGTTCACCGGCCCGCGCGCGCTCGCCGCGGTGGCCCAGCTCGCGCTGCAGCGGGTGGACGTGCTGCTGGTCGCCGCGCTCGGCGGGCTCGGCGCGGCCGCCGTCTACGCGGTCGCCGGCCGGTTCGTGATCCTGATCCAGTTCGCCAACCAGGGCATCTCCCAGTCCGTGCAACCCCGGCTGGCCGAGGCGCTGAGCACCGGCGACCACGTCACCGCGAACCGGCTCTACCAGGTCGCGACCGGCTGGCTCGTGCTGATCACCTGGCCGGTGAACCTGCTGGTGATCCTGTTCGCGCCGTACTACCTGCGGTTCTTCGGCCCGGAATACGCCGCCGGCACGCCCGTGGTCCGCCTGCTGGCCGTGGCGATGCTGATCGCCACCGGCTGCGGCATGGTCGACATGGTCCTGTCGATGGCCGGGCGCACCTCGCTCAACCTCGGCAACGTGCTCGTCGCCCTGGCCGTCACGATCGGCCTGGACGTGCTGTTGATTCCCCGGTGGGGCGCGATCGGCGCGGCCGTGGGCCTGGCCGGCGCGATGGTCGCCAACAACCTGCTGCCGCTGATCCAGGTGTTCCGCGGCGCCCGCCTGCACCCGTTCGGCCCGGGCACCCGGGCCGCCGCGCTGCTCTCGATCGGCTGCTTCGGCCTGCTGCCCCGGGCCGTGACCACCCTCACCGGGGACGGGCCGATCGGGCCGGCGCTGGCCACCGCGGCCGCCGTCGCGGTCTTCTGCGCCGGCGCGTGGCTGCTGCGCGGACGGCTCGAACTCGGCGCGTTCACCCGACGAAACCCCCAGGAGGCGAGTTGACCAGCGACTACACCGAGGTGTTCCAGGACGCCGAGGCGGTCGAGAAGTACGAGTCGGTGACATACGCGCCGGACAGTTACGCGACCCGGATCAACGAGCGGCAGCGCGACTACCTGCGCTCCCTGGTCCGCCGCGAGTTCGAGGGCCAGCACCCGCCGGTCCAGCACGACTTCGCCTGCGGCACCGGGCGGGCCATCCGGACCCTGCACGGGCTGGTCCGGGAGGCGCACGGCTACGACACGTCGGCCGAGATGATGGCGAAAGCCGCCGAGGTCGGATCGCGGGCCTACTGGCACCAGGTGCCGATGGACGGGCCGGTGCCGGCGCCGGTCGCGGCCGGCTTCCCGGCCATCGTGACGATCTTCCGGCTGTTGCTCAACGTGCACGACACGATCCGCGACCGGGCACTCGCGTTCGCCGCGAAAGCGCTGCCGCACCGCGGCTCCGGGGTGCTCGTCGTGGAGAACCACGGCAACGCCGGCTCGGTCCGGCACCTGCGGGCCCGGCGGCACCGCGGCGAGCGCTGGTTCGCCGAACTGTCCCACGAAGAGGTCGCGGCGCTGCTCGACCGGCACGGCTTCGAGATCGTCGAACGCCGTGGGTTCTCCATGCTCACGCCGTCCCTGCACGACAACCGGCTGGCCCGGGTCGCGGACGCCGCCGCACGACGCATCCCGGGAACCGACGGGTACGCGGTGAACGTGCTCTACACGGCTCGGCGCGTCCATGCGTAGGGTCCTGGCGGGCGTGCTCATCGCCGTACTGGCAATGCTGTCGGCCTGCAGCGACGACAAGCGTAAGGAACCCGGCCCACCGCCGGCACCCGATCTGTCCGCGCGGCCGCAGGCCGTCGCGGTGCAGGCCGGCCCCTTCGCCGCCGGGCCGTTCGCGCCCCCGGCGGAAGGTGCATACGTCGGCGCGTGGATCAAGCCCGAGGAGCTGACCCACGTCGGGCGGCTGGAAGCGGTCGGCGCGCTGGAGAGCTCACTGGGCCGGCGGCTGGACATCCTGAACACGTATCGGCGCTTCGACCAGATGGTCGGGACCGAATCCGATCAGGAGTTCCTGGCCCAGGGCCAGTCCCTCATGATCAGCTGGGCGACCGGCGACAACCGCTCCATCCTGGACGGCGAGCACGACCGGCTGATCCGGCAGCAGGCCCGCGCGATCCGGAAGATCAAGGACCCGGTGCTGCTGCGGATGCGCTGGGAGATGGACCGGCCCAACCTGCGGGCGACCATGTGGTCCGGCGAGGACTACATCGCGGCCTGGAAATACGTCCGGGCGATCTTCAAGAAGGAGCACGCCGACAACGTGTCCTGGGTGTGGTGCCCGACCGCCGAAGGCTTCCAGCGCGGCGAGGCGGCGGACTTCTACCCCGGGGACGACCAGGTGGACTGGACGTGCGTCGACGTCTACGCCGGCGCCACCTTCCAGCCGATCGGGGAACTGATGGGGCCGTTCCTGCAGTGGGCCGCCCAACACCCGAAACCGATCATCATCGGCGAGTTCGGCGTCGCCAAGGCCTGGGGGTCGGCGAACCGGGCCGCGTGGCTGAAGGACGCGGAGCGGACGTTCAAGGTGAACCGGCAGATCAAAGCGGTCGCGTACTTCGAGTCGGACCCGGAGGGGAACGGGCCCAACCAGCAGTTCCAGCTCAGCGGGGACAGACAGGCGTTCGGGGCGTTCCACTCATTGGTGAAGGACCCCTACTTCAACGCCGGCCGCCTCAATTGAACGGAGCGCCGGAGGGCCGGTAGACGCCGCCCTCCGGCCGCGCCACATCGCAGTACTCACTCACCACCGTCTTCCCCTCGTCGATCCCCTCGGGGGCCGGAACGATGTCCGAGAACGACCCTTCGTGCCCGGTCGTACCGCACTGCTCCAGTTCCGGCTGGGTGCCGAGCAGACCGCCCGTGACATGACCGGATTTGTTCAGGAAGACCGCGGCCATACCCCGGAAGACCGTCGCGCGGCAGGCTGTCGTGGCGGCTGTGTACCGAACCGTGCTCACGGAATTCTTCTGCTCCAGGCTCCGGAAGGTAGTGGTGATCGACGGGAACATCGCCGCGCTCTCCGCCGGCATCCAGGTGGCCGACCCGAGCTCGACGTCGAACTTGGTCACCTTGTCGTAGGCATGGAATTGATCTATGTCATCGCGAACACCGGCTCTATCCCCTACGGCCACCTGCTCGCCGGGATGAATGACCGGGATCTCCAGAATGAGATTCCGCACGCTCCACGGGTGAGCCGCGTCCCTGCCCGCCGCATCCTTGATGCGCAGGGTGACCTGGGTCCGATAGGCGACCTGACCGCTCGTGTTGCGCAACAGCGCACCCAGGCTCACGCTGGCCCCGGTCGACAGCCCTCCGGTCTTCTCGTTGAAGAGCTGAGTGAATCCATGATCGACAACCTCGACGCCACCACCGCCCGGCGCCTGACCCGCCGGGGCAGCGGCGCCCGCCGGAGGGCTCGTCGGAATCGGGCACACCGACGCCTTCGCCGCAGGTTCGCCGGAATCGCAGGCGCCCACCGCGAGCACCAGGGTCAGGCCGAGAAAGGCGCCCCACCGAGCCTGCTGATTCATGAGACCTCTTGTCCTAGCCATAGACCTGGTCCTTCAGCACCCGGATGCCGGCGAACTGAGCACGGATCAGAGCTCGTGCCGCTTCCCCGAAAGCCGCCGAGAACTGCCGTTCGTCGAGCGCCCGAAGCGTGCCCGCGCAGATCCGCACCTGCCACGACCGCATTCCCCGGACGGTGATGACGATCCGGTCGCCGGCGGACCGGCCCTCCGCCACCAGCTCCTGCCGCCGCTCGGTGTACTCCCGGTCCTGCCGCCCGATCGCGACCGGTTCCTTCGTGATCGTCTGCTGGTATGCCTCACTGAGCGCCCGGTAGTACTGCCGCACGTACTCGGTATGCAGCGCCTGAGCCAACGACACCAGATGTTCCTCCAGGGCTTGGACGGAGGCCCGCTCGTAGCAACCCGGCGCGAACGACAGATCGACCACATCGTCGTGCAGCTCACCGGTGATCGCGCCACCGGCAACGGACACGCGGACCCGCATCCGGCTCAGGGCGTCCCGCAGCCTCATCGCGCACGCCCCAGGTATCCGTCGTCGAAGACGGTGCCCGGCCGGGCATCGAGAAGCTTCGGCTGCGGCGCCACGAAGAAATCCCTCGCCGAGCTCATCGTCGCGTGCATGTTCCGGAGTGCGGCGGCGATCGTCTGCTCGCCCTGCTGGATCTCGCTGATCGCCTCGTTCACCCCGCGGCGCATCTGCTCGATGACGACCTCGGCGGTCTCGCCGTGGTATTCGGTCTCCTTGGCCGGCGCGAGCTGATGTGCGGCGGCTACCTGCCCGGCGGCGCCGACCGCGGTCACCGCGGTGGCTGCGGCCAGCGTCGTCCCGGCACCCAGCACCGACGTGCCGGCCGAGATCGGCACCGCTGCCACCGCCGCGACGGAGGCCACGATCGTCCAGGTCATGGTCCACTTGTTCTGCCCGCAATGGTCCATGTTGTCGAGCGCGTTCAGGGTGTCGTGCGCGACCTTGTCGATGTGCTCCCGTGCGCTGACCCACAGCGCCCGCTGGGCGTCCAGCGCGCCCCGGAGGATCGCGCACGCGATGAACTGATTCACCACCAGAGCCGGGAAGGTCTCGACGAATTTGGCACGGAACATGTCCGCCGCCGCACCCGTCCACTTCTCCAAGTAGCTCTCCGACGCCCCGACCTCCATGAGGCGGTAGTTCGCGGGGTATACGAATCCCGTGATCGGGTCACCCGCCATGAAACCCGAGGACAAGACTCCCAACGCCGTCCTGAGCTCGTTACGCGTGCCGTCGAAGGAGGTCGGGTCCGGCATCATCGTGAACGGCTCGAACAGCGACGGGATGTCGGCGAAGCCAGCGATGATCCCGGCGCGGGTGGCATCCTCTCCGGGCTGCGGCGCATAGGGCGGATCGCCGGGCTTCGGGGCCGGGCGGACGCCGTGCTTCTCCATCGACTTCGCAGTCGCGGTGACCTGGATGTCGTGGGCATGCTGCATCAGCTGGTCGAAACTCATCGCGGCATCGGGACTTCCAGCGTCGGTTGCGGCTCCGGACGCGTCTTCATCGCGTCCCGGAAAGCGGCACCCGCGTCGTCATCCGTCTCTCGATAGGTCGTCACCGCCATGGCAAGCACGTCGGCGACGCCCAACAGGTTGGTCCTGGTCTCGCTGAGGGCGGCGGCCAGGCTGTCACGGAGGTCGCGCCAGGGCTGATAGACCGGGCCGTACGTGCCGCCGCCGAAAACGTCCGGCCGCTGGAACGCGTAGGTGAGCCCTCGCTCGGTCGCATCGACGAATTGCAGCGCCCAAGAATACTGATAGGCGACGGTCGGATAGTTGTCCTTCGCCGCCACCCAGAGCCCATAAAGATCGACTCCGAGATTCCGATTGATCGACATTGCGACTCCCCGCGGACGTCGTGCGACACCCCCACCTCTATCGATGCCGCTGTCAACGTACACGCCACAATCGACGGACGGGTTCAACCAATGTCGTTGATCAATTTCTTCGCCAGTGTGATCTAGGCGCGGATCGGCTCGAGGAATTCGAGGCGGTTGCCGTGGGCGTCGGCTGAGTAGAGGCGGCGGTGGCCCGGAAAGTGCGGATCCCAGTCGACCGGGTGACCGGCCGCCGCCAGGATCGCGGCCAGACCGTCCAGGTCTTCGATCAGGACGCCCGGGTGGGCTTTCGTGGCGGGGCGGAAATCCGGGACCGGGCTGAGGTGGACCTCCCAGCCGCCGGCCCGGAACCAGCACCCGCCGCGGGCCGCGAGGACCGGGGGCTTGACGATCTCGGCCATGCCGAGAACGCCGCTGTAGAAGGCTCGCGCCGCGGCTTCGCCGGCGGGCGGGATCAGCAGTTGCACATGATGCAGGCCGATGATGGGCATTGTCGCATTCTAAAAATACGTACGTACGGTTTGGATAGCGCCCAAAGTGTCGTACACGTGTTCCATAGTGGGGCTCAGTCCGTCTTCCAAGGGGGTCCCATGTCCGACTTCTTCCGCGAGCAGACCGAGATCATCCAGCAGTACGGATGGGCGGTCGTGCACGTGCTGCCCTCCGACGAGGATCCGGCCGACGCGGTCCCGTTCGCCTACACCGTGGGCCTGACCGCCGCCGCCCGGCCCGAGCTGGTCATCGCCGGCCTGCCGCCGGACCTCGCCCACCAGTTGCTCAACGAGCTCGCGGGGCGGGTCCACGACGAGGGCGCCCACTTCCATCACGGCCGCCACGTCACCGACTTGATCGTCGACCAGGACGTCGTGATCCTCACCGGCGCGCCGACCCCCGACCTGTGGCCCGGTGCGGCGCTGGCTCGCTACGGCCGGGAGAGGGTTCGCCTCCAGCAGCTGGTCTGGCCCGACCCCGAGAGCCGCTTTCCCTGGCAGGCCGGTTACTCACCGGAGGAGTTCCACCAGCCGCTGATCGACGCGCCGTCGGTCGCCCTGGCCCGCTGCCGGGCTCCGCGCAGTCTGGCCGGCCCGCGGGCTCGCCGCTTGCGCACACGCCACGGTCGTGAGACCTCCTGATGCCGGCCCGGGGTCAGACCGGGCGGGAACGCCGGCGGGGCGCCCGGGCCAGGAGGCGGAGTGCATAAGGGGCGTCGTGGCGGAGGTAACGGCGGGCCAGGCGGCGGGGTTCGGTGCCGAGGCGGTGGGCCCACTCCAGGCCGGTGCGTTGCATCCAGCGGGGGGCGCGGTGGACGTCGCCGGCGACGAAGTTGACGGCGGCTCCGCAGCCTACGAACCAGGTGGAGGGGAGGTCACGGCGGAGACGTTCGATCACTGACTCCTGCTTGGGGAAGCCCAGGCCGACGAAGACCAGGTCGGGCTCGGCGGCGATGACCTGTGCGCAGACTTCGGCGTAGGTCGCCTCGTCCTCCTCGAAACCGAACGGCGGACTGATCGCGCCGGCGATGCGCAGCCCCGGGCTGGCGCCGGCCAGCCGGGCCGCGGCCCGGACAGCGCCGGAGGCCCGCACCTCGCGCACCGTCACCGTGCCGGTGGCCGAGTTCCGCCGCGCGCCGGCGATCGGGACGTCGCCGTCCTGCCCCGCGACAGGCAGCCCACCCGCCGAGCGAGCGTCGCCTGACCCCACCGGGTGAGCGGCGTCGGGCCCGGCCGAGCGAGCGGCATCAGATCCCGCCGCGCGAAGGGTGCCGATGTCGGCGGGGGTGGCGCGCAGTCCGGCGCTGTCGGCGAGGAAGGCACGCGGTTTGCGGGAGCCGAAGGTGATGACACGAGGAGCAGGGGCGTCGAGGGTGGCACGGCGCGAGGCGGGGGCGTCGGCACGGGCGGCGCGCACCGCAGCTGAGGCGGCCGGGGTGGCGGGAGCGGCGGGAGATGCCGAGATGGGTGCGGCGGCAGAAATCACAGAGGCGGCGGGTTCGGCGCGAGTGGATGCGGGAGCAGAAGCGGCAGAGGCGGCGGGTTCGGCGCGAGTGGGTGCGACGGAGGTGGGTTCGGCGGGAGAGGCGGCTGGGGAGGTTTGCGGGGTGGGGGTTTCGGGGGCGATCACCCGAGGGGCAGGCGCGCCACCGATCACGAAGACCGAGCGGGCGTCGCGACCCAGTCCCTGGGAGAGGGACCAGATCAGGCTGCTTCCGGCGACGCGCTCGGGCAGGGGCGCCCCGCCCAGCCGGCTGGCCCAGATCAACGGCATGCCGTCGGCGACGATCAGGTCGGCGTCGTCGAGGTGGCGGCGGGCCGCCGGGTCGGCCGAGGCGCGGCGCAGGATGTCGACGTTCGGGGTGATGATGCGGCCGCCGCGACCTCGGGACAGGGCGTCCCGGACGACCGCGACGACCTCGTCCTCGGTGATCCGGTCGATGCCGGTCCCATCGAGGTGCACGCGCTCGAAAGCCTCGATAACCACCTGACGCCTCCTTTTGCCTGCTTCACTCGTTACCAGAGCGAAACGAGCGAAGGCGGGCCAAAGTGGCACAAGTGCTATTTCTGGGCGGATTAGGCCGAAGCGGTACAACGCTCGTCGAAAGACTGCTCGGCGAGCTGCCCGGGGTCTGCGCGCTCGGTGAGGTCGTCCATCTCTGGCAGCGCGACCTGCGCGACGACGAACGCTGCGGCTGCGGGGAGAGGTTCTCCGCGTGCGAGTTCTGGCAGCGGGTCGGCAAGAGCGCCTTCGACGGCTGGGACAACGTCGACGTCGACCGGGTGCACGCCCTGCGCGACGCGGTCGAGCGGACCCGCCACATTCCCCGGCTCGCATCGACGGCCAAGCCCCCCGCCGGCGTACGGGAATATGCGTCTTTTTATTCGAGGGTCTATGCCGCCGCGGCGGAGGTGTCCGGCGCACAGGTGGTCGTCGACTCCTCGAAGCACTCGGCGCTGGCGCACGTGCTGCGCGCGGCCGGCGAGGTCGATCTGAGGGTCGCGCACGTGGTGCGGGACGCTCGCGGCGTCGCCTACTCGTGGACCAAGCGGGTGGCGCGCCCGGAGACCGACGGCGCCGACGAGATGACCCGCTACTCCCCCGGCCGCTCGGCGCTGCTGTGGAACGCGCACAACGCCGCGTTCGGCCTGCTCGCGCGGCGGGGCGTGCCGGTGCGGCGGATCCGCTACGAGGAGTTCCTGGCCGATCCCCGAGCGGGGCTGATCCGGCTGGCCGACTTCGCCGGGCTGACCCTGCAGACCGAGGACCTGGACTTTCTCCAGCCCGGTCAGGCCGATCTGAAGGTCGGGCACAGCGCGGCCGGCAATCCGATGCGGTTCACCGTGGGCCGGCTGCCGCTGCGGCACGACGACGCCTGGGTGCGTGCGCTCCCGCTGACGCAGCGCCGCCTGATCAACACCATCTGCGGTCCGATGCTCCGCGCGTACGGCTATTCGCTGAACCACGAGGAGGCACGATGAACTGGCCGTCGGTCGGGGTCGTGATCCCCACCCGGAATCGCCCGGAGCTGGTGCGGCGCTCGATCGCAGCGGTCCGCGCCCAGAAGTATCCGGGTGAGCTGAGGATCGTCGTGGTCTACGACCAGACCGAGCCGGATTTCTCGCTCGCAAGCACCGAGGACGTTCCGGTGCTGGTGCTGACGAACTGGCGCGCGGGTGGGCTGGCCGGCGCCCGCAACACCGGCGTCCTGGCGCTGGAGACCGAGCTGGTGGCGTTCTGCGACGACGACGACCGCTGGCTGCCGGACAAGCTGCGCCGCCAGGTGGCCGCGCTGCTGGCCGAGCCGGACGCGGAGTTCGCCACCTGCGCAATCGAGGTGGAGTTCGAGGGGCGCACCACGCCGCGGCTGGCCGGGCAGAGCCGGGTGACCGTCGAGGACCTGGCCCGGTCCCGGATGGCGATGCTGCACTCGTCGTCGTTCCTGATCCGCCGCGAGGTGCTGGCCGAGGATGCCATGGGGATGGTCGCCGAGGATGCCCCGGGCAGCCAGAACGAGGACTGGGATCTTCTGCTCAGGGCGGCCCGGCGTGCGCCGATCGTGCATGTGGACGAGCCGCTGGTGCAGGTGCTCTGGGGGCGCAGCTCGCACTACGCCTACGAGTACGCCACGAAGATCTCCTCGTTGCGCTGGATGATGCAGCGGCACCCGGAGATCAGTGGCTGGCG